>NZ_CP012036.1:0-350030 GCF_001298445.1 Nostoc piscinale CENA21
CGAACGCCACGCCGAACACCACACCTACCGCCACGCCTCGCGCCACGCCTTCCACCACGCCTCCCGCCACGCCTACCGCCACGCCTCCTGCCACGCCTACCGCCACACCAAACCAGTCAAAAGGAACGCTTAACCTCTCTAAAATTTGACCTAAAGCTAAAGGTGTAACGACGGTTAGTATCAAACCCTGGAACAGCAACTGACGTTGGATAGGATTTTTCCGCAAGATTTCCAATCCCTTCCGCCAATTCATTTTCGCTTCAGGAATATACCCACCGCCAAAGGTATCAACATACCACCGCAAAGCCTGGGGAAAGAAAAACACCCAGTACAACAGGCACAAATAATCTAAGGGGTTCCACAGTGAAAGGGGGCGACGCAATTTTGGTGCTAAGTTGAGGCGAGGTACAGGAGATGTCATGATTTACCCTTTGCCTTTACTTCGTTCTGCTTGCAGTACCCAAATATCATATTGGGGTTCCCATTTAAGTAGTCATGCAAAATTAAATATACATTTGTCATTGCGAATGAAGCGAAGCGGAATGAAGCAATCGCAAGGGTTTGGGATTGCTTCGGAAGCCTCGCAATGACCTTATGGTACGTAATTAATTCTGCACAGGTACTGATTATTTTGGGGTTCCTATGATCATTTTTAGAAAACGGAGCTATTTTTTTCGTTTAGCGTGATAAGTTTCTTGTTGATCCCCCCAACCTCCCTTAAAAAGGGGGGCTTTGACCGTTATAACTTCTTGCTGATTATTAGAAAACGGGGCTATTTTTCCCTTTACCCCCTTTTTAAGGGGGTCGCCGCAGGCGGGGGGATCTAAATCTAGAATCACCCAACCATAATCTCGAAGAAGAGAAGTAGAGGGAGAGGTCAAAATACTACCTTTCATCTCGCACCTGCCAAATACCGCGAGTAAGTTTGATAACACAACTGCATCAATTTTCGAGGATGTCCACCACTTTCTTGAATCAGTTGGATGATTTCTTCCTCAGTAAACTTCACCGGAGTTCTAGCTAGACGGCTGCGAATCAAATCACGTATGCTGATTTCATCCCAAGGTTTGATATTTTCCTGTTGGCAAATACCTGCTAATGGCGATGTTTTGCCATCATCCTGACTATCTTTAAATAGCTGATCTAAAGGTTCAGTTGCAGCTAAAGCCAACCGCAGATTACTACCTTCAGCTAAACCCCGCAAATAATCTCGCACCTGACGAGTAAACCCTTGCCATCTCAACTTACCGACATTATCTATAGCCAGCAGCACTCGTTTATCTCGTAAATTGCGAGTTAGCATATAACCCCTACTTTCAGGGATAGCTATCTCATGGCACAAAGCTTGATAAAATTCTTCTTCATCATTAACCCAATTCAAATCTAAAAATGCTGACTGACGCTGAAGCTGATTTTCTGCCTGTTGACAAATTGCCCATAGCAAAGAAGATTTCCCAATTCCTTCTTCTCCTACTATAGCTACACTACTACCACTGTTAAACAATTCAAATATCCGTTGTATTTCCTGCTTCCTACCAAAAAATAAATGTCCCTCTTCTACTCTCCCTTGTTGGGGAATAAAAGGGTTAATAAGTTCTAAGGTTGATGGTGAAGTATTGGGAACTTGTATAGATTGCTGTCTATATATTTTCTCTACTGAAGATTTAAAGTTATGTTTCTGAACTTTAATTTTTTCGTGAGAAACATTAGAAATTTTATGAAATAATTTGCCGGCTATTTCTTTTACATATTGCTCAGACAATCTTATCCTTTCAGCAATTGCAAAGTAAGTCTGACCTTCCCAGATTCCCAGAAATACGGCTTTTTCATAATCACTTAGACCAGCCCCTTCGTTGGCAGCAACTAGGCGATCAATCAAATAAAATGCGTCTTCTCCGTTCATTAGTTGCAGCAAATGACTGGTAATTAGTCATAATACACCAAAACTGAGGATATTTTTACACAACAAATCTTAGCCAATCCTCAATCAATCGTGATGTCAAATATCCCCGACTTCTTAAAGAAGTCGGGGATCTGAACCTACTTGAACCTACTTTGACCTACCTACTTTAAAAAATAGCCTTAGTAATTATTCCTACGCTCACATACGGCTAAATAAGGGCTATCCAGATAACTTAATAAGTAAGCGATAAAAAATCTGGAGTTATTTAAATATGAAACTAAAACTTTCTAATTCTGTATTAGTTGCTCTCATAAGTGCCTGTGCTACTTTAGGCGTTGCATTAATCAATAAAACAAGCCCTCAACCCAATAATTCTAATAATCCTACACCTGCTAATTCATCAACTGCTAATATTTCCCAATGCCATCAAAATATTGCTGATAAAGTATGTATTTCTCATCTGGTTTGGCAGATTAATAGTAATGAGCCACAACAAATTAAATATGGTGAACGGTTGCCTTTAAGCGCAGGGGATAAAATGAAACTATTAAATTTATACTATTGCATACCTTCCACAGTAAAAATCAACCGATTAGAAGCAAAAGCAGTTTTATTTCAAAATGGCATTGAGAGTTACCAAAATGTGCTGTCAACTCCTAGCATTTTTCCAGTTAATACTGGTTGTCATAATATCAGCAATTTTCAACAATCATGGAAAATCTCACAAGGGCAACATAGAGTGATGATTCCTCTGATTAAAACGGACGGCAGTTATAGAGTTGTTGATAAAAGCTTTTACCTGAACTTAGATGTGGGAAATTAATCAAAATAATATCGTGATTAATAGGCAGTTATGCGATCGCTCTCATCTTGTGTTCACATTACTATTTTTTAGCGATCGCAGTTTTAATCCCTGAGAGATATTCCCTGGTGGCGCTGATTTCTGCACAATAAGTCAGTAATCAAACTGGATTTTTCTAGTCAGCAGCATAATGCCATCCACAAATAAACGTCCTTTTCGTTGGTTGTTGCAACAGTTTCAACTCAAACCAGGGAAACCCGCAATTTTCTCTGGTTTTCGGAGTCTGTTGATTTTGGGTGTTCCTATTGGGTTAGGAATTATGACAGGGAATGCGGCTGCAAGTGCAGTTGCGACTATGGCGGCTTGGTTTGTGGGGATGGTAAATGTTGATGGTACTTACCGCCAGCAATTGAGGGCGATGATTGCTGCTACTATTGCAGTGACGCTAGTATTTCTGATTGCTAGTCTGGTTAGCAGTCATCTCTGGTTAGCTATCCCAGCGACGTTTGTTGTGATATTTATCGCAGGTTTAGCGGGTTTGTATGGCAATGTCGCTGCATCTGTTAGCTTGGTGACTTCCATTATGTTTGTAATTGCCCTGGCTAGATTTGCGACATTTACCAATTTTCCGACTCTGATTCTACACTGTCTGCTATGTCTAGCTGGGGGAACATGGACAATTTTACTGTCATTGGGCTTTTGGGCGGTGCAACCTCATGATCTTGTCAGGCAAGCTGTGGCTAATTGTTATCTCTCGTTGAGTCAATTTGTAGATTTAGTGAAGGAGAGAGTCTTTGATTACCAAGATACTCAGGCGTGGACAGAACGATTTTTGCCAGCGCAGGATGCTGTAATTCAAAATTTAACTGCGGCGCGGAGTTTGTGGACAGCAAGATGGACTGTGCAGAAAGGCGCTAATCAGCAGGGAAATAATTTATTGGTGTTGATTGAAGATGTCAATCAAATTCTCAATGGGATTGTGGCATTAAATGAACTTTTAGCGATCGCATCTGCACATCAGTTATTTTCTCACTTACAGACCGAGATTCAACAAGCGATCGCACAATTGGTAATTGCTCTGGAAATGTTATCAAAAGTGATCGCTAAAGGCAAAAACTCAGTTCATTTAGGCGATTTACATCGTACCATTGAAGCACTACAACACCAATGGCAAGTTCTCCGTTCTCAGATTCTCTGCACCACTCACCCCCAAACAGATGACTATGGCGATTTAGTTAATCTGCGGCAAATTACCAGCAGTTTGATAAATCTTGCCCAGCAAATACAAACTGATGCCGCGATTGTGGCAGATTATAACCAAGGAAAACAGCGTCTGATTCCGCAAGCAGATATTTCTACGCTCCCTGAGTCAAACTCTGCTGTAATTATTAACACATTACGAAATAACTTAACCTTCGATTCCTTAACCTTTCGCCATGCCTTACGTTTAGCACTAATTACAACATTTGCAGAATTTCTGGCTGCAATCTTACAGTTACCCAGAGGTTACTGGATTACTTTAACGGCTTTAGTGGCACTTAAACCCAACTTTGGCGGAACCTCTGAAACAACGGTGCAGAGAGTCTTCGGTACAATGTTAGGCGGATTTATGGGGATTGTGCTGATTTTATTAGTGCAGAATCAAAATGCGATCGCACTTTGTTTACTGCTGTTAGTATTTATGGCTATGTCGGTGCGACCTTTAAGCTACAGCCTATTTACCATCTTGCTAACTCCTGCCATTATCTTATTACTTAATTTAATTAGTGCAGGTGGCTGGCAAGTAGGAGTTTTGCGAATTATTGATAGTATATTTGGCGGTGTTTTAGCCTTAGCTGGCAGCTATTTACTATTTCCCAGTTGGGAACGACAACAACTTCCCATCCAATTAGAAAAAACTATTCGCGCTAATCTTGCCTACTTTCAGCAAGTGATTACTAACTACCTTAATCCAGAACAAAATGGATTGACTTCTATTAATAACTTACGCCATCAAGCAGCATTAGAAAATGCCAACGCCACCGCCGCAGCCCAAAGATTATTTAGCGAACCTCGTCACGTCCAAGGTGAAATTGAACCTGTCATGACTTTGATTTTATACATTCGTGGCTTTTTCAGTTCAGTAACAACTTTAGCCGAACATCTGCGCGAATTTAGCGGCCAGTATCAATTTACAGAACTTTCACAAATTACAGATACTATTGTGCAGATTGTAGAAAACCTAGCAGATAGTCTCCAACAAAAACAGCCACCCCAATCATTACCACCATTGGATAATTATCTTGAAATTATTCACAATCAAGTTGAGCAGTTACATACTGCACGTTTATCAGAAATTCCTAGACATTCTCACACTGTAACTCCTACATTACAAGCAGTGCGAGAACAAACTACCTTATCTACAGAACTAGAACGCATTATTAATGAAATTAAAGTGATTCACTGTGTAATTGCTCGTTGGCAAAGTTGAATATAATTCACAATTTATTGCTGATATAGCAGTCATATTTGATATTTGAATATAAGAGACAAGGGAGACAAGAACTATGTGTACACACTAACATTTGTGTAGTGAATCTTTATATCTCATACAAAGTAGAGACGTTGCATACAACGTCTCTATAAATTTAGCTGAAAAGAATTATTAGCTATAGCAGTAGTCAGATATGTTAGGACAATTTGAAAGCTTGAAAGCCAGGATTAGTAAGACTTTTTCTCCTGCCTTCTGCTATAATTATTGCAGTGCCGCTAAAGTTCTACTACCAATAATGCCATCTGCTCTTAATTTTTTAGATTTTTGAAATTTAATGACTGCTGCGCGTGTATTTTTGTCAAATACACCGTTAACATCGGCTGTATAGAAACCTTGTTTTTTTAACAAATTCTGCACATTTTTCACAGATTCTCCTCTGCTACCGATGGTCAGTATGTTACTACGCTGGGCTACATTAGTTGGTTTGCGTTTAGCGTTAGCTTTTTGGACTGGAGTAGCTTTTTTCGCAGTGTTATTTGGTTGGGTATGTGGCTGTGTTACGTGAGTAGTGGTGGTGGGATTTGTGGTTTTCTCTTTAGTGACAGAATAGGCAGGTAAAGTAGTAGCTAAAGCTATAGCTGGGACTAACGCAATTACTTTCCAATTCATAGTTTTTTCCTACTTAATGATCAAGCATTTAGCAATTTTGATTTGCAGAGTAAATTAAATCAGTTGCAAGACCTGATTTAACTCTTATTAGTAACTGGAATATCTTTCCAGAGCTTTAGCATCACATACCTGATTGACAGAATTATTGCAAAATTATGACAAAACCATGAACTGTATATTAATGATTGTGTCGCACAAATTCGGGCTGGAGATGGTTAAAAGTTTATTTGAAATTTTCTCACAATTAGTAATATTCTATAAAGCGGCATTTTCAAATCAGGGGTGAGAAAAGCTGAAAACCCTCTCTTTCTACCTTACCCCTTGCCACCTGCGGCCTAATTGTGCATTATTATATGTTCAAAAGCGTAGATAAGCTCATTGTATACAACATCTCTACAAAACTGATCACTAGCTTCTAGTACAGGTCGGCAGAAATAAACAGACCACACTTCGACCATGCTCAGTAATCATCTGGAATTGCTAAAAAGCTTGTGGTATGACTATTCTTGTCTTTACTTTTGCCTTTTTCCTTTTGCCTTGTTGTACTAGCCTCCAGTCCCTCCTTCATACTTTGCGATGAAATTTGTCTCATCGGGACTGCCTTCTGCTATAGTTACAATTTTGATCGGTTAATATGGCGATCGCATATTCAAAAATCTCAAAACTGCCCGATTATGTTGTGTGGGTGTATCTTAACTCTTAATTATGCTGAGTAGTGTTGACCGATTATTATTTGTGCGCCGAGTCCCGATTTTTAAAGAATTGCGGGATGATTTTATTGTGCGGCTAACTTCAGTGATGCACGAATTGTCATTTCCGGCAAATTATACAATTTTTAGACAGGGTGAAGAAGGGCGATCGCTCTATATAGTGGTATCAGGTAGAGTTAAAGTCCACATTGGTAATAAATTTCTCGCAGAAGTAGAGCAGGGAAAATACTTTGGCGAGATGGCAGTATTTGATACACAGCCCCGTTCTGCCACTGCTACTACCATCGAACCTTGTGAATGCTTAGAACTCACACAAGAACAACTTTATGACGCAATTGAAGAAACTCCCGAAATTGCCGTCAACATCATTCGTGAGTTATCACGGCTCATCCGCAGATTGAATGAAAGTGTTGAAGTAACTCATTCATAGTCTTATAAAATTGGGATTAATACACTTGAATTATTATTCATGCTACGTAAATTTACTAGTCGGGATGAATTGATAACGTATCTGCGAGAACAATTTCCCCAAGCCGCAGAACGTGACGACCATATTAGTAATACTATTGGTGGACGCAAAGCAGCCCAAAAAGCATTACAAAAAGTAGACCCAGCCGCCTACAGCAAAACTCGTAACTTTTTTACAGGTGCAGTCACAAAACTTTCACCATATATTCGCTATGGGGTTTTAAGTCTAGCCGAAATCCGCGAATATGTATTAGATCATGTCCAGCAGCCAGAAGATGCCACTAAACTAATTAACGAATTAGGCTGGCGTGATTATTGGCAGCGATTGTATGTCAAGCTAGGTGATGGCATCTGGCAAGACCAAGAAGAATATAAAACAGGTTATACAGTCTCAGAATACGCCCCAGAACTACCCCAAGATATTCAAGCAGGTAGCACAGGGCGAGTTTGTATTGACAGTTTCAGCCAAGAATTGCGAGAAACTGGCTACTTACACAACCACGGGCGGATGTGGTTAGCCGCTTACATCATTCATTGGCGGCGTATCCGTTGGCAAGCCGGGGCTAAATGGTTTTTACAACATCTTTTAGATGGTGATCCTGCCAGTAATAATATGTCTTGGCAATGGGTAGCCAGCACATTTAGCCATAAACCATATTTTTTCAACCGCGAGAATTTAGAACGCTATACCAAAGGTGTCTATTGTCAAAAATGCCCTCTATACGGACATTGTGACTTTGAAGGTAGCTACGAAGAATTAGAACAGAAGTTGTTTCCCAAAGGGGAATTTACCAAACAGCCAAATAGTCAAAGTTGGCAGCGTGGCAAGAAAGGGAAAAAATGAATAAACCAATTATCTGGATACACGGCGACTGTCTCAGTCCATCCAACCCCGCATTTCAAGAATATCCCGATGCCCCGGCGATTTGGGTTTGGGACGATGCTTTAATTGAAGAATGGCAATTAAGCCTGAAACGCATCGCCTTTATTTATGAATGCTTGCTAGAGTTGCCAGTAGAAATTCGTCGTGGCAATGTTGCCCAAGAAATTTTAGCCTTTGCCAAAGAACACAATGCTAATTTGGTGGTGACAGCCGAAAGTCCTAGTCCGAGATTTGATGATATCTGCGATGACATAGAACGTTCTATGAAATTGGAAGTATTAGCCGTGGAACCATTTTTTGAATATGACGGCTATATCGATTTAAAGCGTTTTTCCCGCTATTGGAAAGTAGCGGAAAAGTATGTTTTTGAGTGCTGAGTGCTGTACACTGAGCGTAGCCGAAGTGTGAGTGCTGAGTTTTGAGTGCTAAGTAAAGAATTATTCCCCCTGCCTCCTGCCTCCTGCCCCCTGCCTCTAAGGCGATAAACGCTCAATTTTCCAACTGCCATCATCTAAAAGAGTATAAAGCAAGCGATCGTGTAGTCGGCTAGGACGACCTTGCCAAAACTCCATTTCAGAAGGGATGACTCTTAAACCCCCCCAATGGGGAGGACGGGGAACTTCTTGATTTTCATATTTACTCTGAAACAGTTCCATTCGCTTTTCTAGCAGTTCTCGGCTTTCGATAACTTCGCTTTGATGAGAAACCCAAGCACCTAAGCGACTGTTAGGTGGACGACTCTCGAAATACTTGTCTGACTCTGCTTCCGAAACTTTTTCTACATGACCACAAATTCGCACTTGACGTTCTAATTCTGCCCACCAAAAAACCAAAGCTGCTTGAGGATTTTCTGCGAGTTCTTGTCCTTTGTGACTGTCGTAATTAGTAAAAAAAACAAAACCTCGTTCATCAAAATCTTTGAGTAACACCATTCTCGCCGCAGGTTTAGCATCAGGTGTGGCAGTAGCTAAAGTCATGGCATTGGGTTCTGGTAATTGCGCTGCTAATGCCTGCTCAAACCATTTTTTAAATTGTATAAATGGATTAGGATCAACTTCAGTTTCAGTTAAGTCTTGTAATGTGTAATCTTTGCGGAGATCAGCTATGGTGGTGTTCATCGTTATGTATTTCCTCTATAACAGATACACTTATACAGGGCTTAGTTAAAAATATCTATAAATCATGGCTGGTATCAATGCCAGTTGCCCAAATTTTTTCCCGAACCGTCTCAAGCATCAAATCCAATGCGCCGTTCAGCCTCTCTGCAAACTCTGTTATTCTACGGTTTGAGCGGCCCGATTATCGCTCTCAATGTTGGGCTGCTATCAATACTTTTCAACTATTTTAAGCATCCCATTACGATTGTGAGTGTTGCGGCGATTTTAGCTTTTTTACTGAATTACCCAGTGAAGTTTTTTTGAACGTGCCCGCATCACACGTACACAGGCAGTCATCATAGTGTTGTTGGTGACATTGACTTTGTTTGTAATTTTGGGTGTGACTTTAGTCCCAATAGTAATTGACCAAACAATTCAACTGTTAAATAAAATTCCTGATTGGTTAACTGCGAGTCAAACCAACCTAGAACAACTGGAAGCATTTGCCCAAAAGCGCCGTTTACCTTTAGATTTACGAGTACTGAGTAATCAAATCAACGCCAGCATTCAAAATATAGTCCAGCAGTTGGCATCTGGGGCGGTGGGTGTGGCGGGGACTTTGTTATCGGGCTTATTAAATATTGTACTGGTGGTTGTGCTGGCATTTTATATGCTTTTGTATGGCGATCACGTCTGGCTCGGTTTAATCAATCTTTTGCCGTCTGACATTGGCGTACCTTTGACGGTATCTCTACAGCTAAATTTTCAAAGATTTTTCTTGAGTCAATTGTTACTCGGCTTATTCATGATAGTGACTCTCACCCCGATTTTTCTTGTGATGAAAGCGCCCTTTGCCTTGTTATTTGCCATAGTTATCGGCATATCAGAACTGATTCCCTTTATTGGGGCAACTTTGGGCATTAGTTTAGTGACAATTTTAGTGATGTTGCAAAATGGCTGGTTAGGAGTGCAAGTTGCGATCGCCGCAATTATTATGCAACAAATTAAAGATAATCTCTTAGCACCCAAATTACTCGGTGACTTTATTGGCCTCAACCCCATTTGGATTTTTGTTTCTATTTTGATTGGATTTGAAATTGCTGGATTGTTAGGTACACTGGTGGCTGTTCCCATCGCTGGCACCATTAAAGGCACCTTTGATGCCATCAAAACTAACAAAGGAGGTAATTTCGTCTCAACTTTCACCATCCCCCACGACCCACCAGAAGACCGGATAAATTAGGGAGTAGGGAGTAGGAAGTAGGGGGAAGAATGTTTTACTCAGCACTCAGCACTTTCAACTCAGCACTATTAAGTTATTTTGCTGAAACACCAGTATAAAAACCTAATGATATATTAGTTTGTCCATAAATAATTAAATTAACTAGACTATTTTGCTGGGATTTGTTTCACCGACCTCAAATCACAACTTCCATAATTCGGAAATCAGAATGGATGCTTCCGAGCTATTAGAGACAATAACACTCCTTATTGACCAAGCCGAACGGGGGGAAATAGACCCTTGGGATGTCAAGGTCATAGAGGTAATTGACCGTTATTTAGAATTTATGGCACCGGAAGCGACAACAAAAGGCTACGAAGCCGATTTATCTCAATCTGGCCAAGCTTTTTTGTCTGCATCAATGCTGGTGTTATTCAAAGCAAATACCTTGATGCAATGGTCAACCGCTGGAGATGTCCCAGAAATTTTAGAAGATGACGGTATAACTGATTTGGAAAATGGCCTCTCTCATCAGCGTCGTTTGCCATTAGAGTTGCAGCTACGCCGCCGTCCCTCGGCCATGCCACCGCCTAAGCGACGTGTCACCCTGCAAGAATTAATTGAACAATTGCAGCTAATGGCAAATCAGCTAAAACTCGTCCAAAAAGTTGATAAGCCGGCGCGGGTGAAGCGTCAGCCTAGTGTCCGTACTATGCGGCAGGCGTTAGAATTAGCTCACCAAGAAAATCTCACAGAAGTTGCCCAAGAACTGGAGGAGTTACTGCGTAGTGCGGCTCAAGAATTATTTCAAGAACAAAATTATGTCACCCTCGAACAGCTTGTACAATTATGGTCTCAAAATCAGCAACCACAGCACAATAATTCTCACCATGAGTCAGAACACAGCCACTTAGTTGGTGTGTTTTGGGCTTTACTATTGTTATCCGCTCAATCTAAAGTCGAGTTATTTCAAGCGGAATTTTACCAAGAAATCCAAATTCGACTGATTACAGATGCCCCTAACATCCCAAAATCAGTAGAACAACCAATAAACTAAATCACTAGTTCAGACTAAAAATAATTATGTAAGTTATACAGAGATACTAGAGCTATTTTTTTAAGTTTTAGCAAATTTAGAATATTAGCAATGCCTGCGGTGGGCTATGTCTACGTCTGTAGTCTATCTCTCTATGGTTGCAATAACCAGTAAATTACTGTTATCCCTGTTTCTAGGAGTTACTTAGAACAGAGATAAAAACTGATGATTAAGTATTACTCGTTGAAAGTAAACTGGCTTGTGGTTGAGGAACAAATTTTATGAAAGCGATGATTCTCGCGGCGGGTAAGGGTACTCGCGTTCGTCCCATTACCTACACGACTCCCAAACCAATGATTCCTATCTTGCAAAAGCCAGTGATGGAATTTTTACTGGAACTTTTGCGTCAACATGGTTTTGACCAAATTATGGTCAATGTTAGCCATTTAGCTGAAGAAATTGAAAACTATTTCCGCGACGGTCAACGGTTTGGCGTACAAATTGCCTATTCTTTTGAAGGCAAAATTGATGACGGTAAACTGGTGGGGGAAGCCATTGGTTCTGCGGGAGGAATGAGGCGTATCCAAGATTTCTCGCCGTTTTTCGACGATACTTTTGTAGTATTATGCGGCGATGCTTTAATTGATTTGGATTTAACAGCAGCTGTCAAGTGGCATAAATCTAAAGGGTCTATTGCCACAATCATTTCTAAATCTGTTCCCCTAGAAGAAGTTTCTAGTTATGGTGTTGTCGTCACTGATGAAGATGGACGTGTCAAAGCTTTCCAAGAAAAACCTTCAGTAGAAGAAGCCCTCAGCACCAATATCAACACAGGGATTTACATTTTTGAGCCAGACGTATTTCAGTACATACCATCTGGAGTTGAATATGACATCGGTAGCCAGTTATTCCCAAAACTAGTAGAAATTGGTGCGCCTTTCTACGCGATTCCGATGGATTTTGAATGGGTAGATATTGGTAAAGTCCCAGACTATTGGCGGGCAATTCGTGGGGTACTACTGGGTGAAATCAAAAATGTCCAAATTCCTGGTCATGAGGTCGCCCCTGGAATCTACACTGGCTTAAATGTGGCGATCAATTGGGACAAAGTAGAGATCACTGGCCCAGTTTACATTGGTGGAATGACCAGAATTGAAGATGGGGCGAAAATTGTTGGCCCAGCCATGATAGGCCCGAATTGCTGGATATGTAGTGGCGCAACTGTAGATAACAGCGTCATCTTTGAATGGTCACGTTTGGGGCCGGGTGTCCGCTTAGTTGATAAGCTGGTGTTTGGTCGTTATTGCGTGGATAAAACAGGCGCATCTATTGATGTGCAAGCCGCTGCTTTAGACTGGCTGATTACTGATGCGCGTCAAGCACCACCAGTCCACACGCCTCTAGAACGACAAGCGATTGAAGAATTGCTGGGGACAAACGCGAGTTAATGAAAGCAAAAGGTAAAAGGTGAGGCAGTGCGTTGGACGGGTCTCCCGACTCCCTCACTGCCGAACCCGAAGGGCAAAAGTAAAAAATGTATTCTTTTGCCTTTTTACTTTTTACTTCCTAGCTGTTCAGATAGGTGTATCTTCTGAGACTTTGCTCGTAGGTTTGCAGTAATCTTTGCGATTCTGCTAGGGTAATGCGTTTTTCTTCTAACGCTTTCTCACAGCGTTGGCGGATATTTTCTACCATATCTTCGGAGTCGTACTGCACGTAACTTACTACCTCGCTCATGGTATCGCCTTTGACGACGTGTTGAATTTGGTAGCCTTTGGGTGTGAGTTGAATATGAACGGCGTTGGTATCACCAAACAAGTTGTGCAGGTTGCCCATGATTTCTTGGTACGCACCATTGAGGAACATTCCCAAGTAATAGGGTTCGCCTGGTTGGAAGGTGTGCAGTTCTAAAACAGATTTGACATCACGTAGGTCAATAAAGCGGTCTATTTTACCGTCACTGTCGCAGGTGAGGTCTGCCAAAATTCCCCGCCTTGTTGGTTCTTCATCGAGGCGGTGGATAGGCATAATGGGAAATAACTGGTCGATCGCCCAACAATCTGGTGCTGATTGAAACACCGACAAGTTGGAGTAGTAGATGGAAGCCATGATTTTTTCTAGGTCTTCCAGTTCATCGGGTACGTAGTCTTGCTGCCTGGTAATGTCTAGAATTTTCTGACAACAAGCCCAGTAGAGACGCTCGGCTTTGGCTCTTTCCCGTAGACGCAAAATTCCTAAGTTAAAGCGACTTATGGCTTCTTCTTTAAATTGGGTTGCGTCGTGGAAAAACTCTTGGTAGTTTTCTTTGTTAATTGATTGGTAGGTTTCCCACAAGTAATTGATAATTGGTGATTCTCCCTCTTGTGGGGGTTCGGGGGGCTGGAGGGGGACATCACTGGTACTGAGAATATCAAAAATCAGCACCGATTGGTGAGAGGCGATCGCCCTACCACTTTCACTAATCAGTGTTGGTACGGGAATTTGTCTCTCCGCACAGGTATCTTTTAACTCTGCCACAATATCGTTGGCATAGTTCTGCATGTTGTAGTTTTTCGAGGCGTAGAAGTTGGTTTGGGAACCGTCATAATCTACACCCAAGCCACCACCAACATCGAGATATTTCATATCTGCTCCCAACATCGCCAACTCTACGTAAATCCGGCTGGCTTCTTGGATAGCATCTTTAATCACATTGATGGCAGAAATTTGCGAACCGATGTGGAAATGTAACAACTGCAAAGACTCGATTAACTCGGCTTCGCGCAATTTGTCTACAGCTTCGATAATTTCGGGCATTGTCAAGCCAAATTTGGCGCGATCGCCACTGGATGTTCCCCAGCGTCCCATTCCTTGGGTGCTGAGTTTGGCACGTACTCCCAAAATTGGTTTAATCCCTAACTGGCGATTAGCCGCAATTACCAAATCAACTTCTTCAATCTGTTCTAAAACGATGATTGGGGTTTGGCCTAGTCTTTGGGCTAACATCGCCGTTTCGATGTATTCCCGGTCTTTGTAGCCGTTGCAAACGAGCATTGCGCCTGGGGTATCCAATAAAGCCAGGGCAATCATTAATTCTGGTTTGGAACCAGCTTCTAAACCAAATTGATGGGGTTTACCAAATTTGACTAAATCTTCAATCAGATGCCGTTGTTGGTTGCATTTGACAGGAAACACTCCACGATAAACACCAGGGTAGTTATAGCGAGCGATCGCTTTGGCAAAACAAGCGTTTAGCCGCTCAATGCGGTCTTCTAAAATGTCAGAAAAGCGAATCAGCAACGGTAGCCCCAAATTCCTTTGCTTTAAGGCGTTGACCAATTCAAACAAGTCAAGAGAACCCCCGCGATCGCCTTTGGGGGAAACTGTAACATGACCAGCAGCGTTAATTGAAAAATAAGGTTGCCCCCATCCTTCAATGCGGTATAGTGCTTCGCTATCCTCAATTTTCCAGGCACGAGGTAAATCGCCTGCGGCAGTGCTTGGTGGTAATAACTTTTTTTGCTTGTGATTTTTCACTTCAGATTTATGACCATTCGACGGTAGTTGTACCACCTCATCAGATGTAGCAGTTGACTCAACACCCATTTCTGACCTCTGTGTTTCACCCACGAATAAACAATTTAACGCATTCATCTGGTAATGGATATGCACCCAGTGATGATTTCTGAGATAAACTCTGATTGGTCAATTGTCATTCGTCAATTTGTCATTTGTCATTGGTCACTTGTTTTTAGACTATTGACAAAGGACAAAGCACAAAGTCTGAGCGGGGGCTTCCTCCGTAGGCGCTTTGCGGCTTGCCGCAGGCATCAGAACTTTGTAAGAGAGGACAAAAGAAAATTGACAAGATAAAAACTTTATTAAGTTTTGGGAGACAGCTTTGGAACGCACATTTTTAGCTATAAAGCCTGATGGCGTACAACGTAAACTAGTCGGCGAAATTATCCGTCGGTTTGAAACTAAGGGCTTTACCCTGGTGGGCTTGAAGTTTCTCCAAGTCAGTCGAGAACTGGCTGAACAACATTATGGTGTTCACCGGGAACGCCCATTTTTTGGTAGTTTAGTCGAATTTATCACTTCTGGCCCAGTTGTAGCGATGGTCTGGGAAGGTGATGGTGTGATTGCGGCTGCAAGAAAAATTATCGGTGCAACCAATCCCTTAACAGCAGAACCAGGCACAATTCGCGGCGACTTTGGGATTAATATTGGACGCAACTTAATTCACGGTTCCGATGCTCCCGAAACTGCACAGCAGGAAGTTGCTTTGTGGTTTAAAGATGAAGAATTAGTTAATTGGCAACCACATATTTTCCCTTGGTTGCACGAATAGGAAAAGGCAAAAGTAAAAAGGCAAAAGTAAAAAATTTTTTTACCTTTTTACTTTTAACTTTTTACTTTACTTCTGTTTTCTCCGGTTCGGCTTGGGGTAATGGTGCGGGATTCCGTTTAGAAAAGCCCCAAGCTAAAATCAAGGCGATCGCAGTGATCATTAACCATTCTGGTGGTACTAAATCATCGTTGATCACTTTTAAGAGCAAACGCAAACCTACCAACGCTACCGTCACATAACCTGCGTCTTCGAGGTTGGTATACTCATCTAACCAACGAATAAACAAGCCAGCCATAAATCGCAGTGTAATAATCCCAATGGTGGCACCTGTTAAGACTAACCATCTTTCTTGGGAAACTGCGATCGCCGTTGTGACGCTATCTAAGGAAAAGGCTAAGTCTGTGAAGGCAATTACCGGGATGGCTTGTAAAACAGTTTTAAACCTCGGCCCATGATGGTGAGAGTCTTCTGTTTCTTCTGAGGTAAAGTGTTGGAATACCAGCCACAGCAAGTAAGCCGCACCTAACAATTCAAATTGCCAGAAATTTTGTACCCAAGTAGCGGTCAAAATGAGGGAAATCCGCAACACATAGGCAATTACTAAGCCAAAGTTCAGCGCCTTAGCTTCTAGTTCCTTATCTTCTAATCCCTGAGCGATCGCAGCGAGGGCGATCGCATTGTCAGCCGATAGCACAGCCTCTAAAAACACCAGAATTAACAGGACTATAGGGGCTTCGACGCTGAAATGAAAGTGGAGATAATCAAATATGCTGTCTAGCATTCCGGGGTTCTCAAGTCAAAAATAAAAACTAACAGAATGTTTTTTCTATAAAAAGCGCAATCAATCGCTACTCTTATCCAGCTTAACTTGTAAAAGCTGCATAATCGCCGCAATCGCATCTAAGTATTTTACATTTTTATTTCAATGTAGTATTTAGAATACAAAACTCAGCAGCGATCGCTAGAAATTGGATGGAAAATATAGCCATCCGATTTGAGATATCAAGCGAGAGACAAGGTAGACAAGGAAGATAAGAGAGACAATTCTTTCTTTTTCCTTTTTCCTTTTGACTTTTTCCTTGTTGTACTAGTCTGACAGGCTGCATAAACTCATCAACCCAAACCTATTGATTGAGTGAAGGGATGAAACCCACACACTAAACACTCATATTCAAAGGAAAACAGTTATGAAAACCCATCTTTTATTGAGCCTTGCTTGTTCTATCTCTTTATTAGGTACAGTTACATCACCTACTCATGCTCAACAAGTTCCAACTGTAGAACCACAAGCCGTCAGTGCTGAAATTAGCATTCCTCAAGATACAGCAATTATTGTTGCTTTTCCTGCACCTGTTACCATCGATGTTGGGCAGAAGAAAGATTATCCTCTGACTCTTCCTTTAGCTAGTGCCATTAAAGATGCTCAAGGCAATATCATCGCGCCTGAAAATACCCCAGTCAGTATAATTTTAAAACCAAAAGAAGGCGGGGCAAAAATTATAGCACAGTCTTTAGTTATTAACGGCAAAATTGTTACCATCAAAGCCTCTAGTCAAGTTATTCCTGGTACTACCATTACCCATGTACGAGCCAATGATAAGGCGATCGAAAATGGTTCGGTTTGGGGAAGAATTGGCGGCAGTACTTTAGGCTTTCTCAGCCAAGGAGATCCTGAGCAATTTGATCGAGGAGCTATGTTAGGCAGTGCTGTAGGGTTGTTGACAGGCTTACGTTCCGCAGAAAACACCAGGATAGTGCAAATTCCCCAAAGCAGTGTTTATGTCCTATCCCTGGAGGCTCCTATTAGTTTAACTCCTCGTTAGTCCCAGAAAAAATCAGAGAAAATCATTGTCAAAATTTTACGCTGGTTGCAAGATTGCTAAATGAAAATTATGTCGATTTTCCACTATCAAGTATTTTTCTTGTAAAGGTTGCCACTGCTGCCATAATTGGTAACGATGTTCTGCTAATAAGTTAGCTAAGGTAGGCAGATGAGTGTTAAATTCTGACTTAAAAATATCTGTCAGCCACGCTCCCATCACCACGCTATCTTGAATGCTCCCTAAAATATCTTGTATGCTTTTTACTTCTGCAATGTAACCTGTGTAAGCATCTGTATATAATTCCGCAAATAATTCCATTTGATAACGCAAACGTTTTGCTTGTTTGCGTAAATCATGAATCGTCTCACCTTTACTGGTTAAATGCTGTTCTATTTTTTCAGCTTGCCAATCACTGCGAATCCTCACTTCTGATTCGGTAACTTGAGTTCCCACTAACCATCCTGGATGAAGAAAGAAAATGCTAACTTCTGGTAACAGCAAATCTGGTAATACTTGCTGAATTGGGAGAGAAGCTAAAGATTGATAGTGAGGTTTCTCTAACCATTCTTCTAATGTTTGCTTAAAAGATTTATATGGTTCATCTTTAAGTGTATTCAACACATCAGCCAAGGCAACTTCTCGCTGTTTTGCCAAAGCCTGAAAAACCTTATGTAGAGATTTCTGTTCCTTATGTGGTAGTTTTGGTTGGTAAAACTGTTCTAAACTTTCTTTGAGTACATCTAAGTCTCTCAGGCTACCTAGCCGACGAGCAATTTTACCAATATTTTTATCACTTGCTGGCTTTGGTAAATCTAGTACGATATCAAATCGACTCACTGCGGTGCGGAGACGGCGCATCCCCACACGCATTTGATGTAGTGCTTCAGGATCTTCATCTTTTTTAACAGCTTTTTCGTACTTTAACGTTTTATTAAAATGCTTTTGAATTGCTTGGTAGGCATATTCGCCTAGGGTCTTGACTGTGGATTTAGTGGCTAGTTTCATAATTAATAACAACTAGTTACTTATTGTGGTTATTGCATACTAGCATTAGTTACAAAAAAAACATCTATCTTAAGATAGCTATT
Organism: Nostoc piscinale CENA21; assembly: GCF_001298445.1. Lineage (NCBI taxonomy): Bacteria > Bacillati > Cyanobacteriota > Cyanophyceae > Nostocales > Nostocaceae > Nostoc > Nostoc piscinale. The sequence continues at coordinate 18,505 of NZ_CP012036.1, forward strand.
TTAAATTGATAACTATAATGATGAGTATTAATGTTATCATTATTGTAAGATAAATATAAAAATAAATTGATTTTATAGAGATATTTTTCAAGTACTGATTAAAATGGTTATTATCTTGAATAATTCCGATAATTTTAGATAAAAATTTTCATAATAAAAAATGCAAAATCCACAAATTATCAAGCAAGTCATTCTCTCATTTACTGAAAGTTTTCGAGAGTACAGAACCGATATTTCAGGAGTAAAGTTAACGCCAGACAAACATTTATGGGTAGGTTCAGATGAAACTTCTACTTTGGAAAGACTAACTTTGATTGAGGAGAATAAATTTGCAGAACACCAACAATATAAAGTCTCAGATTTTTTAAAATTACCTGCCTCAGAAGACGAAGAAATTGATATTGAAGGACTGGCGTATACAGATTATTATTTATGGGTAGTCGGTTCCCATAGTTACAAACGCAAAAAACCAAAATCTGACAAATCTGATCAAAAAAATGTTTCGAGACTGGCAAAGATTGAAATTGAATCTAATCGTTATATTTTAGGCAGAATTCCTCTGATAGATGGCCACTTAATTTCTGCTTGCCAACATCCGCAAGATGCAAATTTACAGTTAACTTCTGCCAAATTAGAAATCACAAAACAAGGCAATTTACTGATGTCGGCTTTAGTAAATGACCCTCATTTAGGTGCATTTATTCAAGCTGCAATTCCTGGTAAGGATAATGGTTTTGATATTGAAGGATTAGCTATTTATCAAGATAAGATTTTTTTAGGTTTGCGCGGCCCTGTATTACGAGGTTGGGCAATAGTTTTGGAAATTGAACTACAAAACTCTAGTCCTGGATTGATGAAACTCATTCCGATTGGTGAAAATAAGAAAGAATACAAAAAACATTTCCTCTGGCTGAATGGTTTAGGAATTCGTGATTTGTGTCTGGATAGGGAAGATTTATTGATTTTAGCTGGGCCAACAATGGATTTAGATGGCCCAGTGCAAGTTTATCGTTGGCAAAATGGTGTGAAATCTTCTGAAAATCTGCTCAACTATCCACAGCTTGTGCAAGAAATTCCTTATGGAAATTGCAATGATCATGCTGAGGGGATGACTTTATTTCAAGATATATCCGGAGTGCCTTCGCTGTTAGTAGTTTATGATTCTCCGGCTGAGACTAGGTTAATTGACGATCGCAGCGTCACAGCAGATTTATTCCCCTTAAGTTAAAGGTTAGTAGAAATCGCTTGCACAGGACAAGTCGGAATACACTGTTCACAAACAATGCAGCGCGATCGCGTGAATATTAGCTTGAATGTTTCTGGATGTAGACTCAGTGCTTCTGTGGGACATACCCCAGTACATAAACCACAGTCAACACAGATATCTTCATCAATAGCAATTTCCCCCAAACTCGAAGATACACCAATATGACGCGATCGCATCCATTCAATTGCGGCATCTAACTGATCAATATCTCCTGAAAGTTCCACCACCAACTTACCGATTTGATTGGGGGCGACTTGGGCGCGGATAATATTGGCAGCTACATTAAAATCTTTTGCCAGCACATAAGTTACAGGCATTTGAATGGCACGCTTAGGAAATGTCAGAGTAACTCGTTTTTTCACAGGTTTAAGTAGGTAGAGGCGGATAGATAAAAAGAAAGCGATAAACTAAATAGTGGCAATAGTTAATAAGTATGAATAAATTTGCTATGACTACAGAAGCACCCGTCAATTCTCCCGTCAAGCCGGAATCTAAATTTGGGGCGCGTTTGAGAAACTTCTTAATTGTAATAGTAGCGATCGCCCTGAGTGTTGCCCTTGTCTTAGGATTAAGAACTGAAACTAATTCCATTTCTGTTTCTGAGTTGGCGAAAAACTCCACCCCCCTGGATGTTGCTGTGAGTAACGGTAAACCATCCATAGTTGAGTTTTATGCTGACTGGTGTACTGTTTGTCAAAAGATGGCACCAGATATGGCAGAACTAGAACAGCAGTATGCCGACAAAGCCAATTTTGTCATGCTGAACGTAGAGAACACCAAATGGTTACCAGAAATGCTGAAATATCGCGTAGATGGCATTCCCCATTTTGTATTTTTAACTAAAAATGCAGAAAGTATTGCTCAGGCGATCGGGGATATACCCCGTAATATCATGGCCAATAATGTCGAGGCGTTAGTTGCTGGTACACCCTTACCCTATGCCCAAGCTACTGGTAAAACTTCTAAAGTTTCCACCTCAGTTGTGCCAAAACAGCAAGATGATCCCCGCAGTCATGGTAGTCAAGTCGTGAATTAATTTTTTAAACATAGAACAATAAATCTAGGTTGGGTGAAACGAATACACCCCTACACCCATTCTTAACAAATAACCTTTTGGTGTGAGTCCTGTTGTCAACAAAAACAAATGCACCAGTAGAATACTCTAGGGTATCTTACTGGTGCAGCAAATCTCGACAAACAGGGGAGCAATTGAGAATAGTTTTTCGCTATTTTTATAGATAGATATTGTAACGATTTAACCGACATAGATTGTCTTGGCTCAACCGCCTGCAACAGCAGGTACAATACTCACTTCATCACCATCTTTCAACGGTGTAGCTGTTCCATCTAAAAAGCGGATATCTTCACTATTCACATATAAATTTAAAAAGCGTCGTGGTTGTCCTTGTTCATCGCACAGGCGCTCTTTAATCCCAGGACAATGTTTTTCTAAAGAATCGAACAACTCAGAAATATTGCTACCGTTACATTCGATGGTAGCTTGACTATTCGTGAACTTTTGGAGAGCAGTCGGAATTAAAACAGTAACAGCCATATTTGAAGTGTGAAGTGTGAAGTGTGAAGTATGAAGAGTGAAATTTAGGGTTTTTCACTTTAAACTAGAACTTGTTGCCATTCTAGGCGGTCTAGGGTACGTGAGCGTTCTAGCGCACGTTCAAAGCTATCGAGTTTGGCATCAATTGTCAATGGTTCACCAATGTAACCTTGAACTGCTTCTTGAGTTTTCAAACCATTGCCAGTGATATAAACCACGGTAGTTTCATCTGGATCAATTTTGCCAGCTTCTACCAATTTTTTCAGCACAGCAACGGTTGTTCCACCAGCTGTTTCTGTGAAGATACCTTCGGTTTCTGCCAGCAACTTGATGCCTTCAATGATTTCTGCATCGGTGACTGACTCAATATTACCGCCTGTTTTCTTCGCAATTTCGACAGCATAGACACCATCTGCTGGATTACCAATTGCGATCGATTTAGCAATTGTATTTGGTTTCACAGGCTTGATAAAGTCGCGGTCTTCTTTAAATGCTTGGGCGATGGGTGAACAACCATCAGCTTGTGCGCCACTGAAACGGACTTTTTTTATCTTCTACCAAACCAACTTCTACAAATTCTTTGAAGCCTTTATAGATTTTGGTAAACAGCGAACCAGAAGCCAGAGGAGCAACTACATGATCTGGTAATTGCCAACCAAGTTGTTCAGCTACTTCAAAGCCCAGAGTTTTGGAACCTTCAGAGTAGTAAGGACGCAGATTAATATTTACAAAACCCCAACCATGTGTATTTGCCACTTCTGAACAGAGGCGGTTTACTTGATCATAGTTGCCTTTAACAGCCATGAGAGTAGGACTGTAAATCAAGCTACCTAAAACTTTACCTGCTTCTAAGTCAGAGGGGATGAATACGCAGCAGTCTAAACCAGCGTGAGCCGCGATCGCAGCTGTAGAATTTGCTAAGTTACCAGTGCTGGCACAAGATACTGTAGTAAAACCTAACTCTCTAGCGCGAGACAAAGCAACTGAAACTACCCGATCCTTAAAGCTGAGGGTAGGCATGTTGACGGCATCATTTTTAATGTAAAGCTTATTCAGCCCCAGGCGGCGGGCAAGACGTTGGGAGCGCACCAAAGGAGTCATCCCAGTTCCCACATCAATTACATTGTCAGTTGCCACAGGTAAAAATTGACGATAGCGCCAGATTGAATTTGGCCCGGCTTGAATCTTTTCGCGGCTTACACTCAGGCGAATATTGTTGTAGTTATATTTCACTTCCAACGGCCCAAAGCAAAACTCACAAACATGACTAGCTTGGAGTTCATATTCTGCACCACATTCTTTACACTTCAAAGCTTCTAGATTGGCTGTGGTGGTTTGGGTGTGTGTGGAGATTGCCTGAGTCATAGCGATCGCTTTCCCTGTTTTGTCCGTCAACTGTCGCTTGATAGTATCACGAGTAAAAATACCAGTCAAACATACCCGATAAAAATAGTCGGATATTTTAATTCCAGTCATAAATTCCTTGAGCAAATAAAAATCTATTTTTTGTTTTTGATTAACACTCAGTAATACGGTATTGCCATACTAATAAAGTATAAAAAATTGAAATTATTCTCATTAATTTTTAGTCAAAAATACTGTGTATGTTTAAGTATGAATTTTTGGTATACCAGTATTTCGACTGTTTTTTAATTCCAGAAGCTTGATTTAAGGTTGTTATTGTTACGCAATATTGGTGTAATAAGTAAGAGCCAAAGTGTCAGTAAATTAGACCAAAAGTAAGTAAAATCTATAACTTTAAATAAATAAGTATTACATCATATTTGGAATTGAATTATTTAATTCCAGCATTTATATCGACTCTCATCGAAATTAATCAGGCTGCATCGTATTAAGTAACTACACCCAATGAAATCTCGTTACCAAATTCAAAAGACTAAAAACGGCGTATTTCACAATACTTTAGTAGCAACAGTGTTGTTAGCTAACGGGTTTTTCTTGGTCTTCCCAGTGTTAGCTCAAACTACGCCAACCGCAGCTGGTACACCCATCGATAACCAAGCGACAGCCACCTACGAAGACCCCAATAACCCTAACGTACCAATCAGCAGTACTTCTAACAAAGTAACTATCTCCATAGCAGAAGTAGCTGGTATTTTGGTTCAAGCTGGTACGGTTAACGACCTTACCCCCAATGGTACAGTTCAAGTTGGTGACACTTTAGAATACAACTTTACTATTACCAACATAGGTAACGACCCCACTAAATTCCGTATTCCTGGCGGAGTCGCCGTTTCAGGTAAAGGAACAGTAGTTAATAACAGCTTGGAATATTTTGATAGTGTTGCTAATAGTTGGAAGCCAGTTCCCAATGGTGGAGTAACTACAGACAATTCTGTACCAGTAAATGGTACTGTTCCAGTACGAGTACGAGTAACAGTAAATTCTGATGCAGTAGCTGGTGATAACATTTCAGTTATCCTTGGTCAAACTGTTAATCAAGTATCAAATGTGCCAAGGGTGCCTGATGGCCTCGATGTTTACACTGTAGACAACCCAGATGGTACATCTGGAGGAGAAGTTACAGGTTCGCCTGTTAACGGTGTAGTAGAAGGTAGTGCATTAGCCTCCATAACTGTTCAACCAAAGTATTATTCCTTAGCTACCATCCTCAAAACTCGCGGTGCTTATGACAACAAGAATACCGTAGCAGACATCACAGACGACACCATCAACTACAGCTTGAGTCTGCAAGTTAGGTCTACTGATAACACAGGACAAAGCATCACTCCCTCAGCTTTAGCCGGTACAAGCATCAATGTTAATGGTACTACTGGCACCTACATCTTAGTATCTGATGCAATTCCTTTTGGCACAGAATTAGCAGTCACACCCACTGCTCCCACTGGTTGGACTGTAGTTTACTCTACTACAGCTGTCACAACATCTGCTAACGCTGCTACCTGGACAACCACAGCCCCAGCTTTGTCTACTGTCACCCGCATCGGTTTTGCAAAAACTACTGTAGATGGCAACACATCTACTTATCTTCCTGCTGCTGATGCACAGTTAACCAGTTTCTCTATTCAGTTAAAAGTTAAAACTGGACAGACTGCACCTCTCACCATAGCCAACATCGCGCAAGTCTTCGGTAAAACACCAGAGACAAATGCTCCTGTATTTGACGAGTCTGGCGACCAAAATCCCAGCTACTTTGACGGCCCTCCGAATAACATGACACCCCCACGAAGTATAGATGCAGATGGGGATAATGTACCAGACCAGTTACCACCTACCGTACCTAATGGCTATCTTGATGACCCGAAAAATAATCCAAGTGTTCTGAACAACACCGGAACTGATACCAATGGTAATAATACTGGTTCAGGCCCTGGTGGTGAAGCCAACGTATTTATAATCAGCCTCAATGCACTTGTCAACGGGCCAGATGGTTCGCCGGATGCAGTAGGCCCGACTAATAACAATGATGATTTTACAAACAAATCTTCCAATGTTCCGGCTGGTCTAACTCCGGGTTCAACATTTAATCCAAATCCAGTTACTTTTAATAACACCGTTCTCAATACAGGTACTCAAACAGCCAATATTTCTTTACTACCAACACCACCAGCTACTCCAAGTCACTTGCCTAACGGTACAACTGTAACCATATCTGTTGGTTCTTCATCTGCGACTTATACATATAACGGCACAGCTTTTACATATACAACTAGTAATGGTTCTGTGGGAGGCAACCCTATCAGTGCTACTAACCCATTACAAATTGGCTCATTGGCAACAAATGGTCAATCTAGCTATACCGTCACTGTTGACTTGCCTGCTGGTACGCCACTTTCAACTGATACTAATATTCAACGCGGCTTCCCTGTACCAATCACGGCATTTATTGACGCTAATGGCAATGGTTTAGCTGATGATGCAACGTCAAATATCACTATAGACCGGGTATATACTGGTTTCTTGCAAATGATCAAACAGTCACGAATTTTACAAGGAACTGGGCCAGCAGTTCAAGGTACAGATGGCACTTTGAGTACAGACCCGAAAAAACCTGCACCGGGAAATATTGTTGAGTACGTGATTCAGTACAAAAATATTTCTGAAGTAGTACCTCCAGCCCCAAGTACGGGTAATGTGACTTTAAGTGCTGGCAGTGTGGTGATTACGGAAGATGGCACTTTAGCTCCCAATAACTGGGCGAAAGATAATGATAACAATGGTGTAATTGATACCAGTCATATTCTTGGCTCGGCTCAGGGAGCAGGAGCAGTTCAATTTTTCAGTGGCACTTCTGCTACTAATCTTCTTGGTGGTGAACAAAGTGGTACTACTGCGGTTAACGATGTCACCAAGTATATAAATACTCTTAATAACCCTGTTGCACCAGGCACAACAGGAACATTTATCTTCCAACGCAAGGTTAACTAACAGTAATTTATCAGGGTGATGAATATGAAACAAATTTTTATGGCTGGGATAGGAGCAAGTTTATTGCTGACTACAGCCTCTTTTATGACTCATTTGCCAGGGGTAATTCCTGGGCGACTATTGAATAGTGCAGTTGCTCAAAATCCGCAGAAACAGCAGGCTTTAAAGTTAGTTTTGGCGGCAGAAAAGCAGGTTTTAGTTAAAGATGAACAAGGCAAGCAAAAGGTAACTTGGCAAGCTTTGAAAGGGCAAGCAGTGGTTCAACCAGGGGATACATTACGGTACACATTGACTGGGGAAAATACAAGCGATCGCACCATTAAAAATCTTACCCTCAATCAACCTATTCCCAAGGGCATGATTTATGTTTTGAAATCTGCCAATTTCACTGGTAATGCCAAGATTAGCTATAGCATTGATGGCGCTCGTAGTTTTGGGGAAAATCCCACAATTAAAGTTACTCTTCCTAACGGCAAAGTGGAAACTAAGCCAGCACCCGCAAATGCTTATACTCACATCCGCGTGCAACTTCCCTTGGTAGCAGCAAAGACTAAGGTTCAGGTAACTTATCAAACTCAGGTACGCTAACTGACAGTTTTTGTGTTGCTTCTGGGTAAGATTTATTTACTATTCAGCCGTTGTTTTCTGTTCAGTTTGACAACTTCGGTAGACTACATAATTACTAATTCATCATTGATAGACTTCTTTTGGCTGACAATAATTTCTACTTATAAATAAATGTTTTTAATAACAAGTATTAGGGCGTTTCTGAGGAGATGAATTTAGTGAGTCGTCCTTGTAAAAAAAAACAGATAAATTTTGGTATTAACTGGAACCAACGGTTGACAAAAATAGTTCTTTTGGTTGGATTTTTGCATACTAGCGTACCCATAGCCGCAACCGCGCAAGATACTCGTGTGGTTAATCTCACTAACCAAGCTACTTATACTTATACTTATCAAGATAATGGTCAAAATATTCCATATCAAGGAATTACCAGTCAACTTCAAGTTAGTCCTAGCCCATTAGTTGACCCATCAGGAAGGATTTTAGGTTGTGGGGGTACACCCATAGCCGACTATACAGGTTTTTCTGTGGGTATGTATGAATCTAACCCTACTGACCCCACTGGAACAGAATTAGGACAATTACTTTCTTTAACCCGTACCGAAGTTCCTGATATTCCGAGTAATAATATTCCTGGTGGTCAATCACCCAACAACGAGAATAACAATCCCTTTTCGATTACTAATAATCCAGCTGGTGTCTATAATTTTTTACTTGACCCCAATCGAGGTCAAACCGATCCAGGAAGACAATATATTTTAGTCGTCAATTCTCCAGCTAATTCTATATACCAACAACGGCGGATTAAAATTGAAATCATCGATCGCACTGGTACAGGTAATAACAGTATTGTACGTTATGCTGCTACCTCTTTAGATGGTCAACCAATCCGAATTACAGGTGAAACCAGAGTAGAAGATAGCGTTGTTGTCATACCCAATGCAGAGGTAGTGGGGCTAGATTTATTAGCTTTTGCATTGACAACTAATATGTGTCAAGCACAGCAATTACAGATTATTAAAACAGGCGATCGCGCCACGGCGGAACCAGGGGATACAGTTATTTACCGCATATCTGTAAAAAACCTATCTGATACTGGTTTAAATAACTTAGTTGTCACCGATAATTTGCCTTTAGGCTTTCATTTCATTAGCAAATCTGTACGCAGTGAGTTGGATGGTCAAGCAGTTAACATTACCACGGAGCGTAATGGCAATACAGTTATCTTCCGCACAGATGTAACAATTCCATCTCAAAAAGTAGTGAATATTGCTTACGCTGCCCAACTCACACCTGATGCTGTGCGGGGGACTGGCCGCAATAGTGCGATCGCCCGTGTACTTAGAACTGACAATAGCCTAGCAGCCAAAGATGGCCCTGCAACTCACCAATTAGTCATTCGTCCTGGGATTGTAGCTGACTGCGGCACAATTATCGGTCGTGTGTTTGAAGATAAAAACTTTGACGGCGAACAGCAAAATGGTGAACCAGGAATTCCAAATGCCGTAATTTTCCTAGAAAACGGTAATCGCATCACCACAGATCCCAATGGTTTGTTTTCTGTCGCCAATGTTTTGCCAGGAAGCCATACAGGAGTACTCGACTTCAGCAGTATTCCTGGCTACACCCTAGCCCCCAACCGCAAATTCCGCGAACGTAATACCCAATCTCGCTGGGTGCGTCTAGAACCTGGCGGCTTAGTCAGAATGAACTTTGCTGTCACCCCCAGCAGGAGTAAATAAAGTATGAAACCTCAACTGCATGATGTAACTAGCTTTAATCTCAGGCTGATGGGTGCTGTAGCAGGTGCAATCAGCGTTGTTTTGTATCCGGCTGTCGTTAAAGCCCAAACATACACACCAGAAACAGAAAATAGTGTCCAGAATCAGTTTCCCTCTGCTTCTACCTTAGCCGCAGTAGATCATCAGACTTCTGTAGACACATCCAGAGAAGTTGATGAAATCTCTCAGCCAAATCCTTTGCCACAAGATAATCAGATTGATACCTCCTTGCCAGATATTAACGAACTGACTGCGGTTGAGCCTACTTTAGTAACAATCGGCATACAACCATTTCAACCTGCATCTGATATTCAAATCCCTAAAAACTTACGTAAAATTGCAGCATCTGTAGACAATCAAAACGCACCCATCAAAATTCTCAACCCATCTACTGATAGTGTGGTGGATATTCCTGCGGCTAACGTAAGTGTGCAATTTTCTAGTGGTAGTCAGATAGAATTGCGCGTCAACGGCGTACTGGTAGATTCTTCATTAGTTGGACGCACAGAAACTGATAATCAGACCAATTTAGTCACACAGACATGGTATGGTGTCTCACTCCAAGCCGGAGAAAATATCATCTCTGCACAAGAGGTTGGAAAACCAGAATCATCTGTAAAAGTAGGGGTAGTAGTGCGGAGTGTGCCAAAAAAGCTCACAATAGAAACAGTAGAAGCCCGTATCCCTGCTGATGGACGTTCCACTGCAACTATCCGTGGTGAATTAATTGATGAAAATGGCAATCGCTCTAACCATGATGCTGTTGTGACTGTAATACCAACTGCGGGAGAGTTAGTCGGGAAGGATTTCAAACCTGATGAACCAGGATTTCAGGTAGAAGCGAAAGCTGGAGAGTTTACCGCCACATTGCGTTCTGATTTAAAAGCTCAAACCGTCCGTATTCGTGCCACAACCAATGATTTAGAAGCCTTTACCCAACTGCAATTTGAAACAGCCTTGCGTCCAAGTTTATTAACTGGTGTTATCGATGTCCGTTTGGGTGCAAGAGGTACAGATTATTACAGTAGTTTTCGAGATTTTATCCGTCCTGACAAAGATACCAGCACTCAATTAGATTTTCACTCAGCGATATTTGCCACAGGTACAATAGGCGAATGGTTGTTTACAGGTGCATATAATAGTTCCCGCACTCTTAACGAAGATTGTAACTGCGACAATCGCCTATTTAGAACTTACCAATTTAGCGAACAAAACTATCCCGTTTATGGTGATAGTTCCAAAACCGATGTTGTTGCACCCTCGATTGATAGTGTATTTTTGCGGTTTGAACGCACCTCAAAAATTCCTAATGCGACTCCTGATTATTTTATGTGGGGTGATTATGACACAGAAGAGTTTGCTCGGACATCCCAACAATTTACCTCTATTACTCGTCAATTACATGGCTTTAAAACTAATTACAATTTTGGAAATTTTCAATTTACAGGTTTATATGGCAATCATCTAGAAGGCTTTCAACGAGACACCATTGCACCTGATGGTACGAGTGGTTATTACTTCCTCTCTAGAAGGTTAGTCATCGCTGGTAGTGAAAATGTCTTTCTGGAATTAGAAGAACTAAACCGTCCTGGTACTGTATTGGAGCGTAAACAACTCAGTCGTGGCCCAGACTACGAAATTGATTATGATCGCGGTACATTAATTTTTCGTGAACCGATTCTTCGTACAGATATAGATAGTAATGGACAAGTCTTAGTCCGACGCATTGTAGTGAGCTATCAATATGAAAGCCAAGACTCTGACAGTAATATCTATGCAGGTCGATTACAGTATCATTTCTCGCGCACATTGAATCAAGAAAGTTGGTTAGGTGCAACTTTTGTCCAAGAAAATCAAGGAGTTCGGGACTTTCAACTTTATGGTGCAGATGCACTTATTTCTTTAGGTAGTAATGGCAGGCTAATTGCTGAATATGCTCATTCCAGCAATGATTCGGAAGTGATTGGGAAAGTCAGTGGTGCGGCTTACCGTTTAGAAGCAGAGGGACAAATTAGCAATACTATTCAAGGACGTGCTTATTACCGATTTGCTGATACAGGTTTTGCCAATAATGCCACCATCAGCTTTGTACCTGGACAAACTCGCTATGGTGGACAAGTCACAGCGAGACTGTCACAAACAACCAATTTTCGGGCGCAATACGACCATGAAGATAACTTTGGAATTGCACCCCAACCGCTAGATACTTTTGAAGAACTATTTGCACCACGTTCAGAAGCTACACCAGGAAGTAAAGTTGATAACTCCTTGACAACAATTTCCGCCGGAATTCAACAACGCTTAGGTAAGGCTACAGTTGATGTTGATTGGATTCATCGCCATCGAGAAGATCGGATTCCGGTAAATGCTTTAACGAGTGATTCCCAGCAATTGCGATCGCGTCTGACTTTTCCCATCGTTAAAAACCTGACTTTCGCTGCCCAAAATGAACTCACTCTCTCTTCCAGTGCAGATACTGTTTACCCAGACCGTACCATCTTGGGTTTGAATTGGGCAGCAATGCCTGGTGTAAATGTCAGTCTTGCCCAACAGTTTTACAGTAGTGGTCAACAAAGTGGCAATGCCATCACCAGTTTAAGTATCAATGGCGAACATAAACTCGGCACAGATACAACTTTGACAGCTCGTTACTCAATTTTAGGAGGTGCTAACCAACTCACAACTCAAGGTGCTATTGGCCTAAATAACCGTTGGGCGATCTCTCCTGGGTTGCGGTTGAATCTGGCTTATGAACATGTATTTGGCAACTTCTTCAACCGCACCGGTGCCGGACAACAATACGCCCAACCTTTCACAGTTGGTCAAGCCGCTTCATCTATTGGATTTGAGAGTGGTGATAGTTACAGTGTTGGTTTAGAATACAGTGATAACCCTGAGTTTCAAGCCAGTGCGCGTTATGAACATCGCACTTCTGCTAGTGGTTCTAATACAGTAATTTCGGCAGCAGCTACAGGCAAAATTTCGCCAGCACTGACAGCTTTAGCACGTTATCAACAGGCAAACTCAGCTAATCAAAAACTCACAGGCTTAGGTGATACGGTAAACCTCAAACTAGGTTTAGCTTACCGTGACCCCAGCAATGATAAATTTAATGCTTTGCTACGGTATGAATACCGAGAAAATCCAGCCGTGATTCCTGACACGATTTTGTTAGGTAGTGGTACAGGCTCTCAAGACCATACTTTTGCTCTAGAAACCATCTATGCACCCAATTGGCAATGGGAATTTTACGGTAAATATGCTTTGCGGAACAGTACATCTTACCTAGCCAACGATTTAGTCGGGACTAGTAGCGTGAATTTGGGGCAATTGAGAGCTACTTACCGTATGGGATACAAGATGGATTTAGTAGGAGAAGCGCGTTGGATAGGCCAAGGTAATTATAGTGAAACAGGCTTTGTTGTCGAAACTGGTTATTATTTATCACCTAACCTGCGTTTAGCGGCTGGATATGCTTTTGGCAGAGTTGATGACCGAGATTTTTCCGGTGTGCGTTCTGCTGGTGGCCCTTATTTGGGTTTAACTTTGAAACTCAACGAGTTATTTGAAGGTTTTGGACAGCAGAAAATCCCCCCACCACAGCGTTAAAAACTTGACATTGTTAATTATCCAGACAACAAAAGTTTTGCAGATTTACATAAATATGATCAGACATAATTCTCAGTGTAAATACTGCTTACAATCTAGTCGTTTAGTAAGTCACAATGAAGCGGCTAATAATTCGGATTTTATGACTGTTGTGTAAGCGATCGCTCCCATTTTTTGGGAATTTTAATACTAGTCAAGTAATGCTATTGACAATTGGTCAAATAAACTCAATTTTTTAGGCAAAAACTCCTAGTAATTTTAATTAGAGATACATTAAAACCTATGTAATCATCCCCAATCATATACACGACATCATTATTATTGACCGACTCAACCAAATCAATGAAAATACCTCATCCAAAAATGTAGAGATGCAGAATTTCGCGTTTCTACGCTACCAAATTATATAAAAAACCTATGAAAAGCAAAATAAAAAATATATTACCCAACAGCAACTCACGACAATTAATTACTAGCCTTGCATTTTGTTTATGTATTTTGGGACAGGGAATACAATCAAGCCAAGCGGAAGGTAGCAAAGAGTTAATAGCTAATGGTGGATACAGACCTTATCTAGTATGGTCTTCTACTATAACATTAGCAGGAATTCCTTTTAAAACTACACTAAAAGTGTATGTTGAACAAGGAGAAATTGTATATCTTGGCTCTAGTGTTCACAATAACACCCAGGATATCGTCTACCGCAGCCCTTTCAACGGTCAGAATGGCTCTTGTGATGTTCTTAATACTGGTTATGGTTTGATTGATACCCTTGACAAAGAAAGTAAAGGGCCTGAGCCTTTAACTCCTGGTGGCTATACACCTTGTCAATTCACTGCGACAGAAACAGGAATTTATGAAGTAGAGTTTCGTTCCCAGACTGCTAATAGTACGTCCAATCCTACGCCTGTGACTACAACCGCAGAATTTTCTGGAATTAACCAGAGAGCAACTGTCGCCGCTTGGGATATTACAGTTAGTCGTAATGGCGTGCCTCAAAAAGGGCGAGTATTTAGCAACTATGTTGCCCTGAATATGGGGGAAAATGCTGGTATAAATGGTGCGCCTTCTGATGTAAGACTTAATTCTCAGCTATTTATTCAAACAAAAGATGGATATCGCTATCGAACAGAAATGAATGGCCTTGATCCATTTGGCTTTATATTTTTTGCTAATAGCCGGGGATATATTGATAGTACTAATAATTCAACACTCTATCACTCCATAACTTCTCCATCTGATAATACTCTTAACTTTGACGGTAACGTCAAAGTTCAACGTCCCGATGTAGCCGACACCGCGACGGACATCACCCATTTAGTTTTCTTTAATCGCCCTGCAACAGAAACACTGGTTGCTGTGGGAATTCCTTTAACGGCAACACCACCAGTTATACCTCAAAATTTTCTGTTTACTGGTGGGACTGGTGGTAGTGGTAATCAAACTTTTGTGGGTGTGGGAGGTAATTTTAGTTTTAATGCGACTTCTGGTGGTAGTTATCAAATTATTATTGACACCAACACAGATGGCATTTTCGATCCTAGTGTAGACCGAGTACTACAAAATGTGATGCTTCCTGGCCAAAATGTTGTGCCTTGGAATGGGAAGGATGCTAACGGGGTAAACCTACAACCCCGACCAGGAAATCAGCCATATAATGCCCAAATCACTACTAGAGGAGGTGAATATCATTTCCCCTTACTAGATGCAGAGAATAACTCTTTAGGATTTAAGATCACTATGGAAAATCCCCCAGGGGCGTTTCCTAACTTTCAAGATCAGAATGGGCAAAATATTGGGACTTCCACTGTTTATTACAACGATAGTAATTATACTACTGCCAATGGAACACCTATCAGTTTAGATGGCACAGGAGCTACTAGCCCTCGGAATGCTTCTAGAGGTATCAGTAGCACTGGAGGCGAACATGAATTTAATAGCAGGTATGGCGACTACAAAGGGATTGACACTTGGACTTTCTTCCCTAGCCAAGCAGTATTCAGCACTCTGGTAATCACCACAGATAAGCAAGCTAATGTCAGAGGTACTAAATCTGTTCGCTTTCTTACGGACAATGATAATAGCAATACGCTGACTGTGGGCGATAGGATTCAATACACCATCACCTATTCAAACTTAAGCCCAGGGACTAGCGACGCTATTAATTTTGTTATTAATGATACGTTGCCAAGTCAGCTAACTTTTGTGAGTGCTGCAATTACTAGTGCTACTTCGGGAAATAACATTACACGCAATTCAAATTACAACGGATCTGGTGCGTTGACTAATTCAGGTACTTTGCGTGTAGGTGATACAATCACGATTACAATTACTGCCACAATTAATAGTGCTAATAATGGTAATCCTATCAGTAACCAAGCAAGTGCTACCTTTAGTACGCCAGATAATCCTTCTGTGACTGCTGGTACTGTGGTGACAGATGCAGATTCTGCTGGTTCTAATACTAATTCGCCCAGTGTTGGTGGTTACGTTATCCAGATTGCTAATGATGGGGTAAATACAGGGAACAATCCTAGTAATACGGGAGATGATGAGCCTACGTTATTTACTGTGGGAAATATTCTTAAATACACAGTTTCACCATTAGCTGGTAAAGTCATTATCAACGAAGTGCTGTACAACGAAACAACTAATAATCTAGACGAGTTTATCGAACTTTATAATGCTTCCTCCTCAACTGTTGATTTAAGTGGTTTCAAGTTAGCGGACGGTAATCTCATAGCTAATAACATTGAAAGCTCATCAAATAGAATTAATTACACATTTCCCAATGGTACAATTCTACGGTCAGGAGAGTACGCTGTTATTTGGATAGGTTCTAATAACGCTAACACCCAAGCTACAGGAGCAGCTGTTCAACTTTGGATGGGTCTGTCTTCAAACAGACTGACTAACGCTGGTGATGATGTCTGGTTATACGATAGCCAAAATCAGATTATTGATTACATTGCTTATGGTACAGGCAATGCTATTAACACACCTCCGCCAAGTTCTCTCAATCTTTGGGACAGTACTGACCAAGCGTCCCTAGCTGGGGCTATTGATGGTGAGTCGATTAGTTTAACTCGAAATGGTAATGATACCAACACCAGTGCTTGTTGGGAAAGAACGACTAGCACCAACGCCAGTAGTAGATGTCCCAGCTATTTACCAACGAGAGATACGGATAATGTGGGTACTAGAGTCACTAGCGTAGGTGTTAATAATAATGGTAGTCCCAAGATAGTGTTAGTAAAACGCATTACCCGCATTAATAATAACGATTTAAACGATAGTGTCGATGGTGCGGGTACTGATGATAATGATTCTAAATGGCCGAGTGGTTACTTGCGTGGCAAGATAAGTGCTACTGATGTCAAGCCAGGAGATGAGGTGGAGTACACTATTTATTTCCTCTCTAATGGTAGTAGTAGTGCTACTAATGTGAAGTTCTGTGATTTAGTTCCAACTAATACTACTTTTATTGAAAATGCTTTTAATGGTCTAACACCTAACAATGGTTTAGGAGGAAATCAGGGTATTGCATTTGCTGTTGGTACTACTAATGCTTATTTAACTAATGCAGCAGATTCAGACCGAGGAGTTTTTTTATGATTCGTCTACAGCTGTAAGTTGCGGTAATAATACAAATGGGGCTGTAGTAGTGAATATTACAGACTCTAGTTTGACTAGTTTATCGCCAGCTACAGCACAAGGTGTACCAAATAATTCTTATGGTTTTGTTCGTTTCCGTGTCAAAATCAAGTAATGAAAGTTTGCCACAATTTAGCATAAGTGTTGAACGATCGCTATACCCATAGACTCTATTGTGGTATTAGTTACCTCTAGTGGCTAATACATAAAGTTGCACAGGGTATGGCAGAACCAATTAAGATTCTTTTACAAACAACAATTCCCACCACTGAAAACGACTGGAGTATTTTTCGATTCTCAATGCTCCAGGAGTATTTAGCATCTATTCAAGATGAAGCGGGTAATTATTTATTTACAGTTGTAGCACGCGATCGCATTTCCGATGCAGAAGGCAATGATCCCATTTTAGGTAGTATTGACCAATCTGATTTTGATGAACTTTGGTTATTTGCTTTAGATGTTGGTGATGGTTTAACAGCAAAAGATATTGCGGGAATTAACGCTTTTCGCCGACGTGGTGGCGGAACTTTAACCACCCGCGACCATCAAGATATGGGCTGTTCTATGTGCGATTTAATTGATATTGGTGATATCCATTATTTCAACAGCAAAAACCCAGACCCTGATCAATCTCGTTGGTGTCGAGATGATCCATATACAACTTATATTTCTTGGCCTAATTATCATTCTGGGGCGAATGGTGACTATCAACAAATAACTGTTATTGAACCAATTCACGAACTATTACAAAATCCCAATTCACCATCAGGCAAGATTGAATTTTTTCCTGCACATCCCCACGAAGGCGGTATTGGTATACCTCCCAGTCATCCCAAGGCGCAGGTAATTGCTTTAGGAAAAAGTTTAGTTACTGGTCGTGATTTTAATTTAATTGTGGCGGTTGACCATTACCAAGATACACAAGGTAATAACTTAGGGCGTACTGTTGCTACTTCCAGTTTTCATCATTTTGTGGATTATAACTGGGATATTACTAAAGGCTGTCCTAGTTTTGTTGATGAACTGCCTGGAGACGGGATGAAAAACGAGCCACTGGCTTTAGAAGATATTAAAACTTATGTTCGTAATCTGGCTTTGTGGCTGGCAAATTAAATAGCAAAGATGAAAGATGAAATTTTATATTTCATCTTTCATACTTCTAATTACGCATCATTTAAAGCCGCAATACCGGGCAGAGTTTTGCCTTCGAGTAACTCTAAGCTTGCGCCGCCACCGGTGGAGATATGGCTCATTTGGTCAGCCAAACCTACTTTTTCCACAGCCGCAACAGAGTCACCACCACCGATAATGGTAGTTGTACCTGTTTTGCTGATATCTGCAAGAGTACGTGCGATCGCTTCTGTACCGACAGCAAATTTATCAAACTCAAACACACCCATAGGCCCGTTCCAAATCACAGTTTTGCAATCAGCCAAAGCTTCTTGGAAGACTTTTACAGAGTCAGGGCCAATATCCAAGCCCATACCATCAGCAGGGATATTCTCAATGCTGACAGTGGTTGCATTGGCATCAGGGGCAAATTTATCCGCCGAGACAATATCTGTAGGTAGCAAGAAGGTAACACCTTTTTCCTTGGCTTTTGCTTCCAAAGATTTCGCTAGTTCCAGCTTGTCTTCTTCCACTAAAGACTTACCAACATTCAAACCACGGGCTTTGTAGAAGGTGAAAATCATCCCACCGCCAATGATTAGCTTGTCGCACTTCTCTAGGAGAGTTTCGATAACGCCGATTTTGCTAGAAACCTTGGAACCACCAACAATTGCAGCCAAAGGACGTTGAGGATTTTCAATCGCGCTTTGGAGGTATTGCAATTCTTTTTCAATCAAGTAGCCAGCCACAGAAGGACTCAGGTAATGAGTCACACCTTCTGTAGAAGCATGGGCGCGGTGGGCTGTACCGAAAGCATCATTTACGTAAAAATCAGCATTAGAAGCTAGTTTTTTTGCAAATTCTGGCTCGTTTTTTTCTTCTTCTTTGTAGAAACGGACATTTTCTAGTAACAGCACTTGGCCATTTGCTAACGCCGCGACTTTAGCCGCCACTTCATCACCAATACAGTCATCAGTTTTAACAACTTCTTGCCCTAACAACTCAGAGAGGCGCTTGGCAACAGGTGTTAGACGCAATTTTTCATCTACACCTTTGGGACGACCAAAATGGCTTGCTAGAATGACCTTAGCGCCCTTCTGCGTCAAATCTTTAATGGTTGGTAAAGCGGCGCGAATGCGGGTATCATCTGTGATGTTGCCTTGGTCATCCACAGGCACATTAAAGTCAACTCGCACAAAAGCGCGTTTACCAGAAATATCAGCCGCAGATAAACTTGCTAAAGTTTTTTTGGACACAGCCAAACCCTCCTGATTGCCTTTTTGTTATCGTTTTGAAAGTATAACCATCAAGATTTTACCGGAGTCTGGGGTGCGGAGGAGAGATATGTTTAAGACAGTATTATTTCCAATCGATCAAAGTCGGGAAGCACGAGAAGCTGCTGATGTAGTGGCTAACGTCGTGCAGAAGTACGGTAGCCGCTTGGTTTTGCTATCTGTGGTTGAGGAAACCGCCACAGAAGCAACCAGTTCTGATCCAATGGTGTCACCAGAGGTAGTTGCTAAACTGCTAGAAAATGCCCAAGCTTTGTTTTCACAGCAAGGTATTCAGTCTGAAATTCTAGAAAGACAGGGAAAACCAGCGTTTACTATTTGTGATGTGGCTGATGAAATCGGCGCGGATTTAATTATTATGGGCTGTCGTGGACTGGGCTTAACAGATGAAGGTGCAACGGATAGTGTGACAACCAGAGTGATTAATCTTTCTCCTTGTCCAGTTTTGATTGTGCCTTAGTTGAGTAGGTGACAGCTGACATCATCTGTTGTATTTTTGTGAGTGCGATCGCTCCGATGAAGATCAAATCAAAGTGCGATCGCCTTACATATCCCCCTTGCCAGACCATAAGAGTCTGTGTTACCAAAATAAATAGGCAAAATACTAAAAATTATCCCGTTATTTTCCCCATAGTCCTGGGAAAATAACCCCTAAAAATACTTGAGACGCGCGGCTGCTGAACCAATGTCTCTGCAATCAATTTAAAACCAGGGTCTTTTTCAGACTCTCATGGAGTTTTCATGCAGCCCAAAAATCTTCAACGTCTCCTGCGTGCATTAGCACGACAAGGTTTGGATGTCAATTATTTTAATGGTGTTTATTCTGTTCGTTTGATTAATTCTCCTGATGTCCCAATAGCTGAAGTCTTATTACCAGAAGGCTTTCCCATTGAAGCTAAAGCACTGAAGCAACTAGCTAATTTAGCAAATGTGCGTCACCCCAATGGCGGATGCGTTTGTCGTGCCTGTGCCACACCTGATTTTCATCCTGGTGATGCGGGTATTGCCATTGGTTCCGTAGTTGAAACTGTTGGTCAAGTCATCCCTGCTGCTGTCGGTTCTGACATTAACTGTGGAATGCGGTTACACGTTGCCGATTTGACCATTGATCAATTTCTCTCTCAGCGGGACTTATTTGTAGAACGGATGAAGGGGGATTACTTCTTTGGTACAAGAGATGTCACCATGACCAGCCACACAATGAAAGCATTATTTCAGTATGGTGTTCTTGGTTGGTTAGATGCGATGTTTGATCAACCGACGGGTAGTTTTGTTAAATCAGACTTGGAGCAAATTTCCCAGGAAAGCGAATCTATATTTTTAGGTGGTGCAATGGAGGGTGACTGGAAGTTAGCACCAGAAGAATTAATTCCTGATACTGGACTGGTAAGGGATGGAGGACTGGCAACGATTGGTTCTGGCAACCATTTTGTTGAAGTACAGCAAGTTGAAAAAATCGAAAATCGCTCCCTTGCTTATGCTTGGGGAATCAGAGAAGGACAATTAGCCTTTATGATTCACTCTGGTTCACGCAATGTCGGTAAGTACATTGGGGGAATGTGGCGAGACCGAACGAAAGCAACTTGGCCGAAAGGTCTGAAGTATCCAGAATCCCAGATTTTTCCTTTATCAGTGCATTCTCACCCAGAATTAGTTGCTAGTTATCTCAAAGCTGAAGCGACGGCTGCTAATTATGGCTTTATCAATCGCCTATTATTGGCAGAACTGCTACGTCTGCGGTTGCGAGAAGTCTATGGTGATGTGGAAGCACCTTTAGTTTACGACTTACCCCACAATATCACCTTAGCTGAAGGTCAAGGATGGGTAACACGCAAGGGTGCTTGTCCCGCCCATTCAGGACAACCTGTGATTATTCCCGGTTCAATGGGGGCTGACTCTTATCTTATGGTAGGCAAAGGCAATGCAGCTTTTTGTAATTCAGCTTCGCATGGCGCTGGCAGAATTCGGAGTCGATTTGACCTGAGTCGCCAAGGTGCATCTCAAACTGAGTCAGAACTGGGCTTAACAGGCGTAGACTGTATTACCTTGCGTGCAGAACGCCGAATTGAAGAAGCACCCGCAGCTTATAAGCCAATTCAGTCTGTGATTGATGTGCAGGTAGAAGCGCAAATGGTGGATGTCGTAGCCAAGTTAAGTCCGGTGTTGACATTTAAAGCATAAGTGCGATCGCTTTTTATCAAGGCGTAATTTTGTAAGAATTATGTACTCAACCGCAGATGAATAAATCGTGAAACATCGATTTAGTAGTAGTCAGCCACACAAATTATGATAAGTCATAGATCCCCGACTTTTTGAAAAAGTCGGGGATCTGAACAGCCACAACTTGTCAACTGAGTGCAATTAATTTTACTTTTTACTCAGTTAGCACTGTTTCGGTAAGTCATATAAAACTAACTTTGACACTGCGGACAAAAATGACTAGAACGGCCAGCTAAACGAATTCGCTGAATCACGTTGTGACAAACTCGGCAAGGTTCTCCAGCACGGTTGTAAACCCAGGCGACACCACCATAGTTACCGTTGATCCCCTTAACGTTGAGGAAATTACTAAAGGTTGTACCGCCAGCCGCAATACTGGTTTCTAAAACTTCAATGATGACTTTGCGTAACTGTTCAATTTGCTGCGGTTGCAAATCTGTACACAATGTTTCTGGTAACACGCCACATTTAAATAATGCTTCATCGGCGTAGATGTTACCTAATCCCGCGACGACAGATTGATCTAATAATGCGGTTTTAATCGGACGGCGGCGGTTTTTGAGTTTAGCCGCCAGATACTCAACGGTAAATTCTGGTGCAAATGGGTCGGCTGCTAATTTAGCTAAACCAGTCATGACACTTTCTATCGACACTTTTGGGGGAACCCACCACATTTGACCGAAGGTACGTTGGTCAACAAAGCGCAATTCCTGCTGATCCCCAAAAAATAGTCTGACTCTTGTGTGTTTGTGCAATGGTTCATCACGGTGCAGCCATAATAATTGACCAGTCATCCGCAGATGCACCCCAAGGTAGCCAGCACCAGTAGTCTGCCCAGAGAACTTTGCGTGGTGGCTGGCTTCGGGGCAGGGAGCAGGGAGCGGAGGGGAAAGATTCTCTCCCTTGCGCCCTGCTCCCTGCTCCCCTGCTACCTCTACACGCCTATGTTGGGTTGGTGAACTACCTGGGGATAGTTCAGCGAGAATATATTTACCCCGGCGATGCCAAGTCATGACGGCACTACCTTGGATTCCTTGAATAAACTCATCAACAGAAAACGGGTAGGCGATGGTGCGATTTAGCAACACATCTCCACCCGTAATGTTTTGATTCAGGGTCAATTGATTAAGACCCCGGCGGACTGTTTCAACTTCAGGCAGTTCAGGCATTGGAACTGATAAGTAAGCAAATTATCTAGGGATCATCGAAGAGGATCAGGGACGTAATCCCTTGCCTATTCTGGTTGGGACAGATGAGAGGAAGTACTGTACGCACTTAGCGGTAAATATCTATTCTCTCGAACAGAAACCGTAAATACCCGCATGGCAGTTTCTCTGACTTAGAGTAGGCTGAGAGGAAGCATGAGAGAACTGAAACTTTAGGCTTCATTCTACATACTTAAAGCTTCCCTTCATCATCCCATTAAAGAATCCCCTTTGAGCTTTGCTACTTATTTTTTAGCTTTAGCCGGAGGAGCTACTTCGATTAGTTCATCTAAGGCAAAGTTATTGGTGTTAATACCAGAGTAATTTACCTTATCAAAACGGACGATTACTGGGTATTTAATGCCGCTTTGATCGATAGAAGCCACGGTGCCGACATCTTGGAACCAGTAGGATTCTGGGCGGAGAATACGTACTTTAGAACCACGTTGAACCATGATTATCTTCCCTTTTAGTTATCAATTGCCGATATATAGGGCTATTTGATTTCACTCTACAACCTGAAGGTCGTTGCTAGAGGGTTTGTTAAGTTATTTATCTGATTTGTCATGGGGCAGGGGGCAGAAGACAGGAGGCAGGAGGTGAGACAGCGTGGTCTTGGGGGTTTTCCCTATGAGCAACTGTGTTAGCGCAACGTTAGCGACATTAGGAGCGTCACCCAAAGGGCTAAAGGATAAGATTTCATACTTTAGACTTCACACTTCCTACTTTTTTGTCTGATATCTTCCTCACGTTAGGTTCTAAGCAAAATACTCATACTTAGAATGGGGTCATACCCTCCTTGACAAAGCGTACATGATGAAATAACTTCGTTCTCGTTCGCCAAAACAAACAAAAGGAAAACTTTATGTTCGAGTTAAAACAAATACGCTACCCTCGTTACCTCTGCCAATGCGGAGATCATCATCTATATAAGTGATGTCTAACCAGCCTTGTTGGTTTTCGCTGTTAATTGGGACATCAATTCCCGAAAACTTTTTACCTGATTCAATTTGGTGAATAAAATTTTCTGGTGAAATGTAGCCAATTAAACGTTGCAAACCTACAATAGAACGATTAAATTTTACTTGGACGCGACGACCGGAAACTGGCTCAAATTTAGCTGCTACGCTGACTAATCCTTCGAGATAAGGTAAGCCATAAATTTCAGCAATGTTGTAAACGCTGGTAGTTTCTACCCGAATACACTGATAAATTTGACCAAGTTTACAAAAAGGTAAACGATCTAGGTTTAAAAGCGCCTTACTAGTGGTATAAAGTAATTGCCAATTCCCATTGAGCAAGTTGCTTGCTTCTACTGGGCGTGGTGTTGGGTTGAGGTCTTCTAAATTAGCGATCGCAGCTAAGATAGCTTGTTTTTGTGGTTCAGTAGCCAATAAACCACGATTGGTTGGTGCGATCGCATTGATTAAAGCCGTCTTGCCCATCATTGTTTATTACCCCAAATCAAAAATGTCTAAAATTCATCCACCTTAAGTCGAATTATTGTTGCCCTATGTATCAAGCTCTTAAAAGTCTTAAGAATTTATTCCTATCTGTACTACCACTATTAAATAAAATATTTTTGCTAACTTACGGATTTCAGCAGGCAAGACTTGAATCAATAAATAACTAAATTATTACGTTTCAAGTGATAGACTGCTTAATGTCTAGTTACATTAACATTTTGTTTCTTCGTCGATATGTTGAATTCTCCCTTACGTGAAGAACCACGCAACCAACGCGCAGCCGTAATTCCATTAAAACAAGAATCTTCCCTCTTAGATTGGTTGCAATCCAATGGTCGTTTAATAGCGCGTGATGTGCATGAACCTGATTTTTCCGAAGAAGAAAACGAAGAAATCTCAGATTTTCTCGGTGGAGAAGATGGCATTGGCGACTATCTTGATGATGATGATGACGATATAGCTATTGAAGAAGATTAGCCAGCAGGCTAGGGACTTGGTGATAGCTGTCGTCCCTGTAATTAAATTTTGTAGTGTGGAGTGAAGGGAACATCCTGTGGACGCTAAATTGTCTCCTAACCAAGGATTAAACATTTTTTCTGGTATCGGTCTCGCTTCTGCCTTAGCCACCGGGCTGGGTTTAGCAGCAGTAATTTGTGATTTGATGGGCAGTAGATTGCCTTGGCAAAACACATCACTGACGATGCCTTTATTGTTGTGTGCGGTGATTTCGGCTGCTGTGGGTTATGTGGTAGTACCTCTACTACAAGCACTCAAAACAGGACAAATTATCCGTGAAGATGGGCCACAAGCTCATCTCAAAAAAGCAGGCACACCAACAATGGGCGGGATATTCTTCATCCCGGTAGCGGCGATCGTTGCTTGTATAATGTCTAATTTTGCCACAGAAGTTGTTGCTGTCTCCGCATTAACCCTGAGCTATGGGTTTATCGGTTGGATGGATGACTGGCAAATTCTCCGCCGCAAGTCCAACAAAGGGATTTCTCCCAAAATGAAATTAGCTTTGCAAATTGGATTTGCAGTGCTGTTTTGTATATGGTTAATCTTTAATCAACCTTCTAATATTACAAATATTGCTTTGCCTTGGGTGAGCTTTGCACTGCCTTTAGGTTTCCTGTTTTGGCCGTTGGCAGGGTTTGTGCTGGTGGCAGAGAGTAATGCAACTAATTTAACTGATGGGATTGATGGTTTAGCAGGTGGAACTGTTGCGATCGCACTTCTGGCTTTAGGTGCTGTAGTCGCCCCAACTTCCCTACCGTTGATGGTTTTTTGTGCGGCTTTAAGTGGTAGTTGCTTAGGTTTCTTGGCACACAACCGCAACCCAGCCCGCGTATTTATGGGTGATACTGGTTCTCTGGCGTTAGGTGGTGCGTTAGCTGCGGTGGCACTGTTAACCAACAGCTTGGTAGCATTATTTATCCTCAGTGGTATCTTCTTTGTTGAAACCTTGTCTGTGATGGCACAGGTGGCTTATTACAAAGCTACAAAAGGCCCAGATGGTAAAGGCAAAAGATTATTTAGAATGGCTCCTTTACATCATCATTTAGAGTTGGGTGGCTGGTCAGAATTACAAGTTGTGGCGGTATTTTATGTAGTAGCTGCCATGTTAGCTGTAGTTTGTTTAGCGATCGCACCTTTCTAAATTCTTTAAAAACTGATTTAAAAAAAGAATCCTCGAAGTTTCGAGGATTCTTTTTTTATAGAAATCCTACTAATTAATAAATTTTATCTGCTTGATTGTGTCCTTCTTCATGTTTAGCAGACGCACTCCAACAGTTTGAAAATTATATCTGCAATTATGTAGCGATCGCTTCCTCCATTCTAAAATGCGATCGCACTCAAGCATTGATAAAATTGGTAACTGTCTAAATCATGGTAGATTTTCCTTGCCACGTAGCTCATCTAAGCAGCAGAGAGTTTCCTACAAACATAGAAACAATCTAGCGAGTTGATTAGATAAACCTGATTGTGCTGGATAGATAGTATTTATGGTGGTTTGAAGTTTGCATCTACGATTTCAAAAAGTTTTCTGTTGAGTCTACGGATTTTAAATCAATTTTGATGTATCCTAGATTTTCTTAGGCAATTTTTTCAACACCCAAGTTCATAAAACTTTTTTGCGGATTTCGCGCAAGATTCTGGAAGAAGTTCTTGAACTCTCTCAGAATCTACTTTCTGCTGATTATTTCTTTGTCACACTTGAAGGCTTAACAAATCATCATGGATATACGACTCATCAAAAAATCCGAAAAATTAATCCTGAAAAAGATAAAACAGATAGAAGAAGAAAATCTTTCAATAGATGATTTTGAGAGCCAAGAAACTACCGTTGAGGAAAAACCAGTAGTCAATGTAGTAGAAACTAGAGAGCCTAACTATATTCCTGTGCGAGATAACCCAGTAGTTTTATCCATCGCCAATTCAGGATGGCAGGTTTCGGAAATTTTACGGGATATCAGAGTAGATAATTTCTATGATTGATACATAACCAATATATATATGTCAGAATTCTAGTCTTTAACTTATGAATTCTGCAAAAATATGTTCATAATAAATAAGCAACAGCAATATAACTGTTGCTTATTAGTTGTTTTTTAAGACAGTTAATACTCGATGATTTAAAATTCATTGTGGTAAGCTTTTTGCTAGTGATTCCCACGTCTTGAGATTTCATGCTAGAGCTAGTATTAGTTAAACTAGGAGGTTCTTTAATCACCGATAAGAACCAACCATACACGGCTCGATTAGAAACTATGCAAAAACTAGTTACGGAAATTAGTTTAATCAAGCAGCAAAATCCTAGTTTGAAAATGATTATTGGCAATGGCGCTGGTTCTTTTGGGCATCAGTCAGCACATAAATATAATACTATCAATGGTGTCTTCTGTGATGCTGATAAACTAGGGTTTTGTCTAGTTCACCAAGATGTTTTAGATTTAAATAGATTACTAGCCAATTGTTTTTTAGAAGCAGGTTTGCCAGTAGTGAGCTTACCACCTCTCACGATGGTAGTTACTCAGAATAAAAAGCTAGTGAAAACAGATTTTTCGGTAATTGAAAACAGTTTAAAAGCTGGCTTCATACCGTCGATCTTCGGTGATGTTGTATTAGATCAAGTAATTGGTGGTACTATCATTTCTACTGATAGTTTATTAGTAGAGTTAGCCAAATATTTTCATATTCAAGGTAACTACCAAGTCAAACTCATCAATGTTGGGAATTATCGTGGTGTGTATGACCAAAATGGGCAAGTGATACCTGAGATTACACCAGCCAATTATGCTCAAATTAAAGCTGCTATCGGCAAAAGTGAGTCAATAGATGTCACTGGTGGGATGATTCAGAAGGTAGAAGAATTTTTGGCTATTTCTGATTGGGGAATCGATTGTTGGATAATTGATGGCAATATTCCTGGAAATTTAGTCGAGGCTGTGTTAGGACAGGCGACTGTGGGAACAGTGATTCGCTCTGGTGAATATAGGTAATAAATTAGGGACAAGGGAGAGCTACTTATATTAGGCGCAAGATATTTGCATAGGGATATTAAATTTTAATATATATTGGGCATACTAAGGAAAAACTTTGGCAATTTTTTGTGTGAATCATTCTTAATTTGGGATGATCTGCCGAAAATAGAGCCATTAACTTGCAGGATTCAGCAAGATGGCATTTTTCCACTTTGTACCCCAACAATCTTCTCAGGCTTTGCTGTGGAGCGTTCTGAACAGCATTACTGATCCCATTTTTGTGAAGAACAGACAACACAATTGGGTGTTTGTTAATGATGCGTTTTGTCAGTTCATTGGATATGAGCGAACAGCACTAATTGGTAAGTCTGACTATGATGTTTTCTGCAAAACCCAAGCCGATGTTTTTTGGGCGAGAGATGAACTGGTTCTTACCACAGGCGTAACTGATGAAAATGAAGAATTAATCACAGATTACCAAGGTAAAACCCAAATCATATCTACTAAAAAAAGCTTATTATCTGACGAAGCTGGTAATTCATTTTTAGTAGGTTCAATTCGGCTGGTTGTTCCCCAAGATCAAATTGAAACTACTTTATTACTTCAGACAATCAATAAGTTAGAACAAGAAATTTATGAACGCCAACAAACTGAGAAACGCTTTCGCAGACATAGTAATGCGCTTCAACAGCTTGTGCAGAGTGAAAAATTACAACATGATGATTTTCAAATTGCTATTCAATATGTAACTGAAGTAGCTAGTTTAGGTCTTGAGGTTGGGCGTGTTAGTGTTTGGTTATACACAGAAGACCGTTCGGAAATTCAATGTGTGGATTTATACGAACAGGAATATAATCGCCACAGTGATGGTTTGAAATTATCTGTCTGCGACTTCCCGAAATATTTTCAAGCTCTGAAAGAAGAACAAATAATTGCAGTGACTGATGTGCATACTGATGCTCGTACTGCTGAATTTTCTGCAACTTATACAACTCCATTAGGAATTACTTCGATGCTGGATGCGCGGATTTGGTCGAGAGGGGAAGTAATTGGTGTAGTTTGTTGTGAGCATTTGATCACCCCGCGCCAGTGGACATTAGAAGAAGAAAGCTTTATTGGCTCAATCACTGACTTTGTGCGGCTGGTGATTGAATCACGCGATCGCAAAATTGCAGAAGCAGCACTCAGACAGCAAACCCAACAACTAGAACAAACACTCAAAGAATTAAAACGGACTCAATCTCAAATAATTCAAAGTGAAAAAATGTCTTCTTTAGGACAACTGGTAGCGGGTGTAGCTCACGAAATAAATAATCCGGTTAACTTTATTTATGGCAATATTAATCCTGCTATTAATTATGTTCATGATTTATTCAAGCTGATTAATCTCTATCAAGAAAATTATCCTTATCCTGTGGATGTGATTCGAGAAGAAATTGATGCTATCGACTTAGAATTTTTAATATCAGATTTACCCAAGCTATTATCTTCGATGAAAATAGGAGCCGATCGCATTCGCCAAATTGTCCTATCTCTCCGCAATTTTTCCCGCCTTGATGAAGCTGAATATAAAGCGGTGAATCTGCACGAAGGTATTGATAGTACATTATTAATTTTAGACAATCGTCTCAAGGCTAAACCTAATTATCCAGGTATTAAAGTTATTAAAGACTATGGTAAATTACCTTTGGTTGAGTGCTATGCTGGTCAACTCAATCAAGTTTTTATGAATATTTTAACTAATGCGATCGATGCTATAGAAGAACGAGATGCACAACGCACACTACAGGAAATGCAAGCTTCTCCTAGTAGAATTCGGATTGATACCACAGTCGTGAATGGAACTCAGATTTCTATTAAAATTGCTGATAATGGTTTGGGTATACCAGAAGATATTCAAAAACGGATTTTTGACCCATTTTTTACTACAAAACCCATTGGTAAAGGTACAGGAATGGGAATGTCAATTAGTTATCAAATTATCACCGAAAATCATCATGGAACCCTGGAGTGTATTTCATCTCCGGGTAAAGGTACAGAATTTGTAATTATGATTCCTTTAAAACAAGGTCAGGATTGAATGAAACAAGCATGTAAGGTGTTGAGGGATGAGTGTGTAAGGGTTTTGAACACTTACAACTCTATACCCCTTCATCCTATTTCAAACCCTTTAATTAAGTAGAAAGGTGTAAAAAAACCGAAGTATGTAACTAAAAGTAAAGTTGCCCCAAACCCTCTTCCCTTCTGCCTCCTGCCTTTCCCTAACTATAAATATTCATACCCACTTACTTAGTAATTACTAGCTCTTAAATCGTCAATTACATCTTTACTAGCAGCATTTTCGACATAGTGTTTTGCTTGTTCAATATTAACTTTGGCTCGATTACGCCAACCTACAGCAGAATGGTTATCTTCCTCTCTCCCTATATCCTTTTCTGCACTGCGTAAAAGTTTGTAAACACTGCGAAACTTATCTAAATGTTTCAATGAACTATCAATTGCTGGATAATTATTGACATCTTTACGATCTAGGACAGCAGCTTTGTCAAGTTCTGCGATCGCTGCATGAACTTTAGAATATGCTGCTTTCTCTTCTTGAAGAACATTAGATTCATCGGCTTTTTGCAAGAGTAATTCTGCTTGTCGCAGGTCACTACGAGCATGAATATAATATGGATGTTTACCAGGGATATCAGCCGATGCAATACCATTACCTAAAGAAGCTGCAACTAATCCTAGTAACAGACTAACCGGAGTAATTCTATGAGTCATAACCTTGCTCACCTAAATGCAGAATGAAAACTCATCCTCTGATTTAGACTGGTTTAATTCTGAAAAGTTTTGACAAATCTGTGTCAATGTTATGTCATTAATTCTTTTTAAATACGAGTGAAAAATGACATTCTGTCGAGTTAATTTCTCGCAACCATCACATATTATTAACTACACTAAACCAGATCGCAGTGCAACTACAGCAGCTTGAACACGATCATCAACTGCTAGTTTGTTCATAATTCCACGGACGTGGGTTTTGACAGTATTGGGACTCAGATACAGTCTTTCCGCAATTTCGGGGTTGCTTAAACCTTCTACCATCAGTTTTAAAACTTCTAACTCTCTGGTGGAAAGGTTGGCGGTGTTTCCTTGGGTTGCGGGAGGTTTGAGATTATCGATAACACGTCTGGCGATTTGCGGATCTAAATAAGTTGCGCCATCAACTGCGGCAGCGATCGCTTTTAACAGTCTTTCTACACTCGCACCTTTGATACAATAAGCATCTGCACCACTGGAAAGTGCCGCAATCACTTCTGTTTCAGTGGTGTGGGATGTCAGCATTACTACATGGGTTTCTGGTAAAGCCGCTTTGATTTGCTGTGTCGCCGCAATTCCATCCAGGCGCGGTAAACCAATATCCATGACTACCAAATCTGGTTTTAATTTTAAGGCTGCTTGTACCCCTAAATAACCATCTTCTGCTTGTCCAACAATTTCCAACTGGGGTTGCGCCATCAGTGATTGTTCTAGTCCTAGTTGCATCATCGGATCATCTTCCACAATCAACACGCGCAACACAGGTTGATCATTCGGCAGATTGAAGGAGTAGCTAGGATTGGTAGACATTTTTTTTATCTAGTCAATGGTCAATAGTCAATAGTCCAATAGCTATTGACTATTGATTAACTTCTCTATTCTTCCACGCGATAGCCAAACTCTGCCAAATTTAACCGAGACTGTCGCCATTTTGGCTGGACTTTGACGAAAAGTTCCAGGTATACTTTGCCGGAGATGAGTTTTTGGATTTGTTCGCGGGCGGCACTACCAATGGCTTTGAGCATGGAACCACCTTTACCAATTAAAATGCCTTTCTGGGAATCGCGTTCGACGTGGATGGTAGCCATGACGCGGGTAATTGATGGTGTTTCTTCTACTTTATCAATGGCGATCGCCACAGAATGCGGCACTTCTTCACGGGTTAACAGTAAAATCTGTTCCCGAATTAACTCGCCCATAATAAAGCGTTCTGGTTGGTCTGTCACCAAGTCAGGCGGATAGTATAAGGGGCCAGTTTCTAAATTTTCCGTCAGTAGTTCTTGTAGTTCTGGCAATCCTGCACCAGTCTTGGCGGAAAATTTTGCTAACGGCCATTGGTTAGCATCACCTAGTTGTTGGTAACTTTCATCGATAAACTGGGAATCCGTTGGTTGCTGGTCAATTTTATTTAGTCCCAAAATTACGGGGGTGTGACTGTGGGTTAATAACTCCGCAATGTAGCGATCGCCAGCACCACAAGCAGCTGTACTATCAACTACAAACAGCACCACATCTACTGATTCAATGGCAATCTTGGCATTCTGCACTAACACTTCCCCCAGTTGATGATGGGGTTTATGAATTCCCGGTGTATCGACGAAAATTAATTGTGCTGCTTCTGTGGTCAAAATTCCTCGCAAACGATTCCGCGTAGTTTGGGCTACTGGTGAGGTTATTGCAATTTTTTGACCAACTAATTGATTCATTAGAGTAGATTTACCGACATTTGGACGACCAATAATGCCGATAAACCCCGATTTATATTCAGGAGGAGCTTGAGGAATTAATACTTCTCCTGAAAAAGAGAAGACGTGATTTTCAATACTAGTCACCTTTTACTCCACCTTCATATTTTATAGATGAGATAAGTTAGTTCTGGGTTCAAACGCACAACAAACATATATTCACCCTGGAATTTTCGGGGTTTGCCATTGTTTCAGTTTAATCTACTACTAGAGATATTTGACTGGAAATACCTCAAAAATAGATATTGAATCCAACCAACATTATGTTATCCCTCTTCCATAAAGTTGTGTTATCTGAAAGAGAGCCAGTCATTTTGATGACAATATTCTTGGATTTTAGCTGGAGAATACCACCAAATTATGATGTAATTGCTATGGCTAAGAAATAATTTCTCGCTTAAACTCGCCTAATTTCAAAATCTGATTAACAATTAATTTACTCTATTTAGTATATATATTCAGAGCTATATGCAACCGAGATTTGTCATCAAAGCTGAAAATTTCATGAGCCTGAGTGCAACTGTCTAAAGTGAAGCATGTAACAAGCGATCGCACAATATTGACTTTTGTTAACGACAGTAATAAAAGCTATCACATATCATTAATATACGTCAAATTTGATATTTGACAATTGACACTAACCCAATATAACGTCAGTTAAACTGTGATGAAAATTAATTCTTCCTATAATTTAAGTTATATTAAATTATAGTTAGATAATTTTGTCGGACGACCTCTTGATGAAGCAGAAGTTGGTGTTTAGTCCAAGGCACTAAATTATCAGCTTTTTTCTCTAAAGGTTAATTTTAACTAATTAATCTGTTGTCTTATTGTAGTCGTGTCATTCCACTACAGTAATTTTCTTTTTACTTAATAACAAGATAGATTTAAGATAAACCTAGGCAAAACATTTTCGCCAGATAACTCTGTTGGCAGATTTCTGACTTCTACATCCTGTAATTGGCGGTAAATTTCAACTTGTTGCTGTTGAGGATTAATTAACCATCCTAGTTGCACACCTGCATTCATATATTCTGTCATTTTAGAATGTAGCATTGCTAAATCATCGGTTACTGACCTTAACTCAATGACAAAATCTGGTGCAATGGGGGGAAATTTGCGTCTTTGTTCGGGAGTAAGTGCTTGCCAACATTCTAGTTGAATCCAAGCGACATCAGGAGAACGATCAGCACCATTGGGTAACTTAAAGATAGTTGAAGAACTGAAAACATAACCGAGTCCAGTTTGGCGATTCCAAATTCCTAAATCAATAATTAAATCAGCTTCTCGATTACCACTTTCTCCCCCAACAGGCGATACAATAATTAACTGTCCTTTGGTAGTGCGTTCAAATTTTAATTCACTGTTATTTTGACATAATTGATAAAATTGTTCGTCTGTGAGGTGAACAGTATCTAAATTTAATGTCAAAGAACTCATAACCATATATCTAAATTGAGTTAGGGAGTTGTGAGCGGGGAGCAGATTTATTTGTAATTTATTGTAAGACTGCTATAACTTGAGAGAAGATAATCCTACCAAGACGACATAAACTGCCAATCTTCCGCATCTTTCTCTGCATCTGTTTTGTCTTCTGTATCGGCTGCTTGGTCTACATCTTCTGATTGTAGCAACTTTTCATATTCTCCCGAATCAACCCATTTTAACAATTCGGAAGCTCGCATCACCGACCAGGGAAATTTGTACTCCATAAAGCTAAATATTTTCGTGACTTGATCCAAGTTATCTAAACTAATGAGCGAAAATTCTCGTGCTTGCGCTTGAAACTCGGCAATGGTATCTGCATTTATATATTCCGATGGTAAACCAGCCAACTTCATCAGTGCGGTAATGGCAATATTAATATCTTGACATGCTAATAAACCCGCGCGATCGCATGTGAATTTTGACATCAAAATCCAATTACATAAAGCTACTTCTATCCCCCCAGCCGCTAACCCTCCCAAACCAAAAGTTGTACTATTAATAATATTTTTTAACAATGGCATCACATTTGCCATTTGTTGATAAGCAATATATTTACCCTTAATGCGTGAAATTTCACATCCAAATGCAAATAATAATTCAGAGGGAGAATACCATTCCATTGCTTCTAAATTCGCACTCACCATTGGCTTATCTACACCAACAGCATTAGTTTGAATATGTCCCGTACCACGAAATAAATAAAGTTCCGGCTGGGGAGTCAAGTCAAGAATTCGACAGCTTTCTGTAAACGCATCATATAATTTGGGAAAATTTTGCGATATCACGCGAAATTCACCACCGATAATTTGCATTCTCAGTAAACGGTCAATTCCATATTCATTTACCTTTTTTAACACTAAAGGTAAACCAGGCATTTTATTTAAAGCCGCTAAAGCTTTTTGATCAAATGGATGTTGTAATCTGACTATATTCAGACCAGTCAATATTTTTTTTGTCATGATATCGTTGTTTAGCTGATAGAAAAGATAAATCTCAGAAAATCACAATACATAATACAGATTATCTACTGTTTACTGTCCTGCTATAAATATTTCTTGACCCACTCAATATTTTGAACCTGAAATACCCTGACACTTCTACACCTAGCCTCAAAAAGCTTTATTGTTCTGTACGGCTTTAGGACGTACCATAAAAGATAGAGAGTAAAAAAGAGCCACTCCTGATGTCTAACAAACAAAACCCTGGCAAAACAGAAGACAGACGTAGCAAATCTGAACGCTTGGAAGCACGCCTGACCCGTGAACAGAAAGAATTGTTGCAGTGGGCAGCAGACCTAGAAGGCCGAACAGTCACAGATTTCGTGGTCAGTCATGCCCAAGAGGCCGCAATCAAAACAATTGAAGAACATACCCTCATCAAACTCAGCCGGGAAGACAGCATTGCTTTCGTTGATTCTCTCCTCAATCCGCCTGCTCTCCACGCTGATGCCCCATTGGCACGGGCAATCAGCCGTTATAAAGAAAGTATGAGGCTGCCGTGAGTCTCCCTGCTTTTACGTATACCATCGAGTTGCTCAACACTGGACATAATCGAGTAGATTTCCGGTGTGGAATTGAAGCTCTCGACCGTTATCTGCGAGAACAGGCTGGTCAGGATTTGCGCCGCTATGTAGCAACGCCATTCGTACTGTGTGATGTTGACGCAAATATGATAGCTGGCTATTACACGCTGGCGGCTACGTCGATTCAGGTGGAAGACTTACCAAAAGTACTACGTGGAAAGTTGCCAAGGTATCCGCTTGTTCCGGCTACGTTATTGGGGCGGCTGGCTATCGATGAACGCTACCAAGGACAAGGACTGGGAGCATTCTTACTTGTTGATGCCTTACGGCGCAGCTTTATGAGTGAGATTGCCGCAATGGCAGTGGTAGTTGATGCCAAAGATGAGCAGGTGCGGGCTTTTTATGAACATCATGGGTTCACAGCGTTTCCCGGTCAGTTTCGACGGTTGTATTTGCCGATGACGCTAATTGCTAGACAGTTCAGTTAAAATTGCTTTTTCACACCTACTTTTCTTCGGCTGGGATTGTTTAATTCAGTTCAGGTTTAACAGAGGTGAATATTGAGCAAACTTAAGTGTTACTCTTTTTGAATAAATTGCCTTAAAATCTCTCCTGGCTTTCTATCCCAAGTATCAATATGTTCATAGATTAAATAATCTGAATTGAATTTGTAAGTTGAATAACCATTAAAAAATATCTTAGCTTGCCAAGGCACACGTAAAACACCACGCACTGTCCATTTTGCTAAAATCGTATCTTCTGCCGATTGATAAACTTCATGTAAATCAAATGCAATTTGAGTAAAAAATAATTGGGCGTGAAATCGTAATGTCCAAAAAATAATTCGATAGTTAAATTTATATTTAAATTTATTTACTGGGTCTTTAAAATAGATATCTTGCGTATAAATATCATAGGTAATATCTTGCTCAAAGAGTGTGGGTAAATCTTGTTTGAGAGTTTGAATTACCTGTTCTATCTGTAATTTATCTGCCACGCGCTTTATCCTTTAAAAAAGATTTTTGAAGAATCTCTTGATTCTCTGCCAGAATGACAAAGAATAGCTGTTGCTTGGTTGCTGTAAATCAGCCAAAGTCGGAAACGCCGCAGGTTGAGAGTATGGGCCATTTCGCAAAACTTGAGCAAGAGCATTGTTATTTTCGCGCAAACCTTCGTAAAAAAAAGTAGACTTCGCCAGAAATTCCCAGTCGGCGGTTGTAAGCGATCGCCTGCACAAGATATTCTGGGCTGATGGAGTAATTACCAAGCTTGAGCAAAATTCCCGGTGCTAACTTGGGGAGAGTTGCATCACTAAACTGACAGCTTGCTAGTCGGTTAGCGATCGCTTTATAACTATTAAAATCGCGGCGATATATCTGCGGGTGAATGATATCCACTATGCCCAACTTCAACCATGTGGGAGAATCTTGCAGATATTCGCGCAATCCCCAATCATAAATATTTGGTGCCATCGACACCAACAAGTTAGGATTAATGCTTTTGACTTCGCCATATAAACGTGCCAAAAAATCTGTCAAAATATCGGCACGCCACTGTAACCATTGTTTATCTTGGGGGTTTTGGGGCGGACGAGTGCCAAATTGCTGCTGATAACGGGCAACTGTTAAAGGATCATACCCTCCTTCTGATGGTAAAGCCGGAAAGCGATCATCTCCTTGAATCCCATCCACATCATAATTTTTCACCACTTCCAAAACCAAATTCAACAAAAAATCTTGCACCTGGGGATGAAAAGCATTCATCCACTCAAAACCATTTTTCTGCAACAAATTACCTTGACTATCACGCGCCGCCCATTCTGGCTTTTGCTGTAACAGCATTCCACCATTCAAGTTGTAAGAACTCGCAAACCCATATTCAAACCAAGGGATAACTTTTAACCCCACTCGCCGCGCCTCAGTTATCACCTCCGCGAAAGGGTCACGACCAACAGACATCGGGTCAATTTCTACCCCAAAAGTCTGCTGCATAGTTTGGCTGGGGTACATAGTCACGCCCTTATTCCAAACCACAGGGAACACAACATTAAATCCTGTTTCTGCCAACAAGTCCATCGCTGCTGCAATGCGTTGTTGTGACCGGAAAACTTTACTATCGGTGGTTGTCAGCCAGACACCGCGAATTTCTTTTGGGTTCATAGGTTTCATGAGGAGTCTGAACTGTAACACATATCTTGCACAGGGCGACTGAAGCGACTGAAGTCGCGGCTACACGGACAAAACCCGCCTGCGCGGGTTTCAAACCATATATTTTTCTTCAGTCCGCGTGGTGCGCCAAGCGCAGCGCCAGCGCGATAGGCGGACTTTGTTTGTATAGCCCCGAATTTCATTCGTCGGGACTAGGTGCTTCACACTTTTATTAGAATTTTCTGACATTACTACCACCCCAAACACTGCCCTTTAACAGATGTTAGGGATAGTAATTTGGTACATAATTCCACAATAGCGAGATTAGTTATTTTAAAAATACAACAAATGTCTGATCTTAAAAATGCTTGGGAACATAAATATATAACTACCAATGGTTTGAAACTACACTATGTTACCCAAGGAACAGGCCCTTTAATGTTAATGCTACATGGGTTTCCAGAATTTTGGTATTCTTGGCGGCATCAAATACCAGAGTTTGCGGAAAATTTTCAAGTGGTGGCTTTAGATTTGCGTGGCTATAACGATAGTGAAAAACCCAAAGCGCAATCAGCTTATATTATGGATGAATTCATTAAAGATGTTGCGGGTGTAATTAAAGGATTAGGTCACGAAAAATGCGTTTTAGTTGGGCATGATTGGGGTGGTGCGATCGCTTGGTGTTTTGCTGATGCTCACCCAGAAATGTTAGATAAATTAATCATACTTAACTTACCACACCCAGCCAAATTTTCTCAGGGATTATCAACTCCCCAACAATTATTACGTAGCTGGTATATGTTCTTATTTCAACTGCCAATGATACCAGAATTTCTCCTGCAAGCTTTTGACTATCAACCAATTGCCCAGACTATTCAAGGCACAGCAGTTAATAAAAATGCTTTTACTGAATCTGACCTAGCTGCTTATAAAAATGCGGCGGCTAAATCTGGTGCTTTAACAGCCATGCTCAACTACTATCGCAATGTATTTTCTCACTTTTTACCTAGCAAAAATTGGGAAATTATAAATGTCCCAACACTGATGATTTGGGGCGAAAATGATACTGCTCTTGGCAAAGAACTTACTTATGGAACTGATGCCTATGTCAGTAACTTACAAATTCAGTATATTCCCAATTGTGGACATTGGGTACAGCAAGAACAACCCCAGCTAGTGAATCGTTATATCCGTGATTTCTTGGTAATTTAACATACCAAAATCACATCATACTGAGTGTCAATTAATAATATAAAAATTCCGGTTAAGAACTAATGACAATTCAAAATAAATGCTTGAATTTCTTAAAAAGATTTAACAAGATAAAGATTGGTAATTTTAGGTAAGTTTTTTGAGCGATCGCCAGCCCAAAACCCGCATCAACACTGTTTTTATGTCGTTGACCAAACTATTAAACATCACCTTGATTTTGTGAGTTAAATCAACATTGTCCAGAAATTTAGTGAGATAATAGAATCGTGAGGAAAAGAACGGTTACAACTTCAATACAAAGGGGAAAGATTATGAAATTCAAGCTATTTGCCGCTATAGCCTTAGCAACAACTCCCCTCATTTTTGCCACCTCTGTGAAAGCAGGGAATTCGCAAGATTTACAAAGGCTTTTATCTACTGGGGAATGTCAGAGGTGTAATCTAGCAGGAGTTGACCTCAGTGGCGCTCATTTAATTGGTGCAGATTTACGTGGTGCCAACCTTTCTAAAGCTAACCTTGTAGGCGCAAACCTCGAAGGTGCAGACCTCACCAATGCAAATTTGAAAGGAGCTAACCTATCTTCAACTTTTGTCACCAACGTTAACTTTAAAAAAGCTAATCTTGACGGCGTGAATTTTACCCGCGCTCAAATTCATGACTCCAACGTCTACGGCGCATCAATGGACAATATGAATATCACCGATGCAGATATTTTTAACACAGGCATCGGTGTTGGTGGTGAAGATGGCGCACAAATGCCAGATTGGGACTAAATTGAACTTAAGTAACTCGTTTTCCACAACTGTGGAAATTGGGTGTAGGGGTGAAAGGGTATAGGGTGTAAAGGTTTTGGATACATACACACCTATACCCTTACATCCTTACACCCATTCTTATCAGACAACTTTTGTGCATCAGTCCTGATTTATAAAAGCCAGATACGTGAATACAGAAGAACTTTTATTAAGTATTCACATCAATGACCAATGGATTCATTGACGAATCTGGCTGAAGATAGCTTTAATATTCAGTTAAAATCGGCGATTAACCTTGTATAAATGAGAGGTGATCTGATTTTTGCATGAATTGTACTTGCATGAGTACGATTATCAGCAACTGATACGGCATGGGATAATCTCATCCTGAAGGTTGCAGTTGATTGACACACACAAAACTCAGATAGATGTAGTAACACAGCCTACCATTTTTGGCTTCTGTCCTTCTAGTGACTGTCTACCCTGGAGTTGATGCAGTAGAGGTTAGAGGCATTTATGGTTATAGGGAATACAATGTGTTACCCATCCAAGTCTGATCAACTTGTGCCTTGTCTAATCACAGCCTTTTGGTTGTAATTGTCCGGATTAAAAAAACCCAACTGTCAAATTTATGGAAATTAAGATGCAAGAACCGGAATTCGCAGAAACAAAATCCACAGAAGCAGCAGTAGCAGATATCAACAGCCAAACAGGTACCATTACTAAACTCCAGCCTCCTGCTCAACCTCAAGAGGAATGGGTGAAATACGGCGAACAAATTTCTAGCTTTTTAGCATCACTGCCTGAGTATCTGGGTAGCTTCTTCAATAAATACAAGCAGCCCCTAGTTAGTGTTGGCTTAATTTTGACCGCACTTGTCGCAGTTAAGGTACTTTTGGCAATATTAGATTCTTTGAATGATATTCCTTTGGTAGCACCTACCTTTGAGTTGATTGGAATTGGTTACTCTGCTTGGTTTATTTACCGCTATTTACTCAAGGCTTCAACCAGAAAAGAGCTAACTAACGAAATTACAACTCTCAAATCACAAGTTGTTGGTAAAAACGCTCCTGGCGCATAATAACTAACTATCACTGCAATTTATAGCAGGAGGCAGGAGGCAGCTTTGCTGAAGGCAGGAGGTAAAAGTCTTACTATTCCTGGCATTCAAGCTTTCAACTTGTCTTAACATCTCTGACTACCGCTATAATTTCAAACACATAAGAGAGGGTAGTGTTCTGCACTACCCTCTCTTAGCCTATGACTATATTAATGACTGAAACTTCCGAGAATACTAAGTTCTTACTCAGCACTCAGCACTTTGCTACGGTTCGTTAGCTAATTTATTTTCAGATAGTGAACTTTGCTCAGGCGATGCCTGCGGCCGGCTTTGCCTATGCACAATATTCTCAGAAGAAATTTTATCTAGTCTTCCCAGTTTAACTAAAGCTTGATGTACCATTGCTGCTACTTCTGCCCTGGTGGCTGCTTGATTGGGAGACAAGAGTTGAGGATTAGCATCAGTAATTACCAAACCATTAGCTGTGGCAGTCGCTACCTTAGTTACGGCATATTTAGGAATATTTTTGGCATCTTGATAAATACTTAGCATCTGTGCAGGTTTAGCTGGTTGTTTGAGATTCAACCCACTCACCAGCGCCACTAAAACTTGTACACGGGTAATTTTCTGGTTGGGTTTAAAAGTTTTGTCGGGAAACCCCTTTAAAAAACCTGTACCCACAGCGCGATCAATGGCTGGTGTTGCCCAATATTTACCTGAGACATCTTTAAAAGGTACAGAATTTTTGCTCAGTTCCGTGTCAAAAGCTTTCTGGAGAATGGCTGCAAATTCCGCCCGATTCACAGGCTGATTTGGCCGAAACGTGTAATCTGGGAATCCTTTAATAATTCCACGCGCCGAAAGTGCATTAATAAATCGAGTTGCCCAAAAATTTCTCGGTACATCATTAAAGGCAATGGGTGGTGGAATAATTGATTTTTGTTCAGCAGGGGTAACTAAAGGTAAAGGCGATGAGGGAATTGATGACTCTGGATTTTTAGATGTAGAAGAAGGTACAATTTGTGGTGCTGAATTCAGTGGAAGTACTTGGACTGGTGGCAGGATTTGAGAGGAATTTGGGCTAGGTTCGGGAACTATTTCTGTGGGAGGTACAGGTGCAGCCTCAAGTTGAGGATTAGTAGTTGGCTGCACCTGGGAAGTTGGAGCGGTAACAGTGGGAGTTGGTTGCGTTTGGATTGTGGAATTTGGTGTCGGCGACAACACTATATTGAAGTTCCAGCCAGCATCTCGTCGAGAAAATGACCACAAGAGAATCCCCCCGATCGCCCCGAAGGCAACCAAAATGGCAATAAATTCATCAAAGCCAAGGGCTGTTTTTTCAGATGACTTGGGGTCGGAAGGAGGTAGATTGGTCATCGTATTTTCCCTGAAATTGCAAAGTTACCACTCAAAAATCAAGAAGCTTGGGGACTGAAGTCGCAGCTATCCAAACAAAACCCGCACTTCGACTACGCTCAGTGCCTACCTATGCGGGTTTACAGCTTAATTTTCAGACATCATCTCAAAGCATTTATTTCACCCTTCATACTTCATACTTCTTAAAGCACTCGCAAGATGCTGGGAATGCTATCAATCGCCTCCAGACTCCGAATTTCTTCTAAAGCTTGGCGGAAATTACCTTCCTGCACATCGTGGGTGACAACCACAATTTCTGCTAATGTTCCCTGAAAGCCAGTTTGCACAACTGATTCTAAACTCACACCATGATTGCCAAAGCAAGTACCTAGTTTACCAATTACGCCAGGGTGGTCTTTGGTGAGGAAGCGGGCGTAAAATCGGGTAACTAATTCCGAGATGGGGGTGACTTGGCAGTAATCTTCATGTCTACAAGTTAGCAGGGGATTTGGTGCGGCTGTATTACTCTTGAGGGCTGCTGCCAAACTTAGAATATCTGAGGTGACAGCACTGGCTGTTGCACCTGCACCCGCACCTGGCCCAAAAAACATCACTTGGCCGATGGGTTCGCCTTCTACAAGAATGGCGTTATACACACCGTTAACACTAGCCAAGGGGTGAGATTTCGGTACAAAGGTGGGATGTACTCTTACAGACAACTGGGAGTGGTCATTGTTTTGGTATTGAGCGATCGCTAATAATTTAATCACAAAGCCCAATTTTTCAGCGTATGTAATATCTGTCTTGCTAACTTGACGGATACCCTCACAATAAACATCTGGTAAATTAATGCGTCCACCAAAACCCAAGGATGCCAAAATCGCAATTTTATCGGCTGCATCTAAACCATCGACATCGGCTGTTGGATCAGCTTCAGCATAACCCAAGCGTTGAGCATCAGCTAACACATCCCCAAAGTCACTGCCTTCAGTTTGCATCTGGGTGAGGATATAGTTAGTGGTACCGTTAACAATACCAATAACAGTGTTAATCCGGTTAACACTTAAAGCCTGCTTTAGGGGTTGAATCACGGGAATTCCCCCACCAACAGCCGCTTCTAACATCACATAAACCCCGGCTTCATTGGCAGCGTTGAAAATTTCTGCCCCAAATCGGGAGATGGCCGCTTTGTTAGCTGTGACAACGTGTTTACCATTTTTAATCGCTTGGAGAATGAGCGATCGCGCTGGTTCCAATCCCCCCATCACCTCAACTACAATATCCACAGCCGGATCATTGACAATCGCGGCTAAATCTGTTGTGATGACTGACTGTGGTAATTCTACCGCACGGGGTTTATCAGGCGATCGGACACCCACCCGATAAATTTCAATTTCTTCCAACAACGGATGACGGCCAACAGCATCTTGTAATAGTTGCACCGTACCTGTACCTACAGTACCTAATCCCAATATTCCTAGCTTTACACCCACAAGCTTTTCATCCAATATATTTAGTGCTGAGTCACCGAAGTTTGCTCAACGGGGGGAACCCCCGCACCCAACTTCTCGCTGAGTGCTGAGTGCTGAGTAGTTAAAAGTAGTTAGCACTCACTTCCACCACCAAGACTCTTTTTTCAGCAAGTATATATACAAAACAATTGTAGGGTGAGCATCGCCCACCCTACAGATTATCCTGCTTCAGTTATATTTTGTCAGTTGTCTTAATCTATTGACTAATGACAAACTTAGTAAGTTTCTACGTGCCAACGACCAGCTTTCTTGATTTCTTTTTGGTAATCACTCCAGGTTACGCCTTCTTTTGCAGCCGCAGCAGTTAAAGCTGCATCAATGCCATCTTCCATACCGCGTAAACCGCAGATGTATGTGTGGGTTTTTTCATTTTTAATTAATTGCCACAGTTCATCAGCGTGTTCTGCTACACGGTCTTGAATGTACATTCTGCCGCCTTGAGCATTCTTTTGTTCGCGGCTGATAGCATAAGTCAAGCGGAAGTTATCAGGATACTTCTGCTGCATTTCTTCCAATTCTTCTTTATATAGAATATTGGGAGTTGTCGGCACACCAAAGATTAACCAAGAGAATCCTTTAAATTGGTACTCTGGGTTAGCTGCTCTTTCTGCATCCTTAAACATCCGCCACAGATAAGCACGCATAGGCGCGATACCTGTACCAGTTGCCATCATAATCACATTGGCTTCGGGGTCATCGGGTAATAACATTTCTTTACCCACTGGCCCGGTGATTTTTACGTCTTCTCCTGGTTTTAGGAAACACAGGTGTGTAGAGCAAACACCATAAACTGTTTCACCCGTTTCTGGATGCTTATATTCCAACTGGCGGACGCACAACGAAACTGTCTTGTCATCTACATCATCGCCATGACGAGTAGAAGCAATAGAATATAATCTGAGTTTTTCTGGCTTGCCATTCTTGTCTACACCAGGCGGAATAATTCCAATACTTTGACCTTCGATGTACTTCAAATCGCTGCCAGAAAGGTCAAATTTAATGTGCTGAACAATACCAATCCCGCCTTCTCCAACTAACGGCTCATTAGATATACACTTACCGATAAATGGAGCATTAGGACGATAAGTGTTTACAGGAACGTCAGCGTGGGCTTTTTTGGCTTTCGCTTGAGTCATGGTGTTGCCTTGGTTAACTTTATTCTTGGGCTGTTCTTCAGCTGGTGGTTTAGCGAAGCCTTTGGCTTCACTTTTCGCTTTCACAGGTGTGGCTTGACCATTCCCCTCATTGTTAGCAGTCTCTACAGGTGCAGCGTTCACAACTGCGGCCTTACCATTAAGTTGCTCTAGAGCACTTGCAGGTTGAATGCTAACAATTTTGCCGCCTAGGCGAGTGATACGTCGCATTTCTTGATTCATGCGGTTGTAAGGCACTCTGATGAACACACTGCCACTTTTACGAATTGGGTAGTTCGTTTGATCAGTTTCTTCGTTCTGACGCAGACCCACCACTTCGTAAACGAAGATGCGGCTACCTGATTCTGTGTTGGCAGCACTCTCAACAGCACCTTGATTGTACATTCGTTCTATCACTCCGATATTTACTTAACCGTTTTTCAAAAAAACTATTCCCATCACTTAGCCAGATTTTAGTTTATCGGATTTTGGG
This sequence comes from Nostoc piscinale CENA21, assembly GCF_001298445.1. Lineage (NCBI taxonomy): Bacteria > Bacillati > Cyanobacteriota > Cyanophyceae > Nostocales > Nostocaceae > Nostoc > Nostoc piscinale. Next base: position 63,380 of record NZ_CP012036.1, read on the forward strand.
ATACCAAAACTAGCACGTTGGGAAAGAGGCATCAAAAAATGATACCTTGCTAAGTACACTCGCTCTAGACAAGTAGGTATTGGAATAAACACACCTGTTCACCCTCTAAAATAGAGGATAAGTCGCTGACAGAATGTTAACCATGAGTCAATTTAATCTTTTTTTCGTGAATTATCTTTAAAAAAATCGCTGCTAACAACTTCAACAAATTAGCTGCAAACACTTTTGAGCAGCTACAAATAATGCTTGATAGAGGCGAATTCTGTTCGGCAACCCTGGATATTTTGTAGCTGATTTCTTTATGTTTTTTTCAACAACACTGCTGAAAAATAAAGATTATATAAACTATAACAATCAATTTCCCTGAATGTGAAACTTAGATCAACCTGAATCAGTTGGAGTTTAGGTTCATATTTATACCTTAAATATTTACTCAAGATTACTGTTCAGTAAATCAGGCTGACTACTAAATATCTCTTCATTCTTTAGGTAGATTTTCAAGGTGAATGTTGCAAGTCGCGGGTTAACACCAGTGAAGCAACTGCAACTCTCCTAAAAGGGCTTTAATCGCAAAATTATACTTACTCCTACTGGGAAGATAGGTATCTCATAAGGAAGATGGTTGGAGAACAAAATTTGTGCTGTGTCGAGAAAACTTATGTTTAAATCATTAATCTGACAGTAGCAGCACAAGATTCTTCCTGATATCAAATCTTGTATAGGATTACCCATTCTGTTAAAATTAAGTATACCACTAGGATTAAATACTTACTAGCTGCAAAATAAGGCAATCTCAGACGAGTAACAGCCGCTAATTTGGTTGTACACCCGTCTGATAATCGTTATGTGGCTGAGTAGCAAGAACACAGGAAAAACCAATGGGGTAAACTCCTGGCTTCAAAAATCTGCTGTGTGAAAAATTATTGATTGACACATTTAGTATTTAGAGGAGATTTATGACAAGTAAGCCGGAACGCGTGGTACTAATTGGAGTAGCCGGAGACTCCGGGTGCGGCAAATCTACTTTTTTGCGTCGTTTGATAGACTTGTTTGGTGAAGAGTTTATGACAGTTATCTGCTTGGATGACTATCATTGCTTAGACCGCAAACAGCGCAAAGAAACTGGGATAACTGCACTTGACCCCAGGGCAAACAATTTTGACTTGATGTATGAGCAAATTAAAGCTCTCAAAGAAGGTCAAACCATTAATAAGCCGATTTATAACCACGAAACCGGCATGATTGATCCTCCAGAAGTAGTAGAACCAAATCACATTATTGTGGTTGAAGGTCTACATCCTTTATATGATGAACGGGTGCGATCGCTGCTTGATTTCAGCGTTTATTTTGATATCAGCGATGAAGTTAAAATTGCTTGGAAGATTCAACGCGATATGGCAGAAAGAGGCCATCGCTATGAAGATGTTTTAGCTGCTATCAACTCTCGTAAACCTGACTTTACAAAATACATCGAACCCCAAAGAGAATTCGCTGACGTAGTTCTCCAAGTACTGCCCACTAACCTCATTAAAAACGACACCGAACGCAAAGTTCTGCGAGTACGGATGTTGCAACGCGAAGGTAAAGAAGGCTTCACTCCTGTTTACTTATTTGATGAAGGTTCCACCATTAACTGGACTCCTTGCGGACGGAAGCTTACCTGTTCCTATCCTGGTATGCAACTGTATTATGGCTCCGATGTTTATTATGGCCGCTATGTCTCTGTATTAGAAGTAGATGGTCAATTTGACAACCTAGAAGAAGTCATCTACATCGAAAACCATCTCAGCAACACATCCACCAAATATCAAGGTGAAATGACTCACTTGTTACTCCAACACCGTGAGTATCCGGGTTCCAATAATGGTACTGGTTTATTCCAAGTGCTGACAGGTTTAAAAATGCGTGCTGCCTACGAGCGTTTAACATCAAAGGAAGCAAAACTAGCAGTTCAAGTCTAAAACAAAACAGCAGTGTTTGTGTCAAAGTTTTTGGGGGTGCTTCCGGGGGCATCCCCTTTTTATTTTTATAGTGATGGGAGTGATGAGTAGGGAGTAGGGACTCGGTTCAAAATGCCTCTATAAATCTCTAATACCATTTCACGAAAAATTTGATACAGATGTAAACCCTAAAAGCTTTGCTGTATCTAAGTTTTTTAATTGCGAATTGCGAATGGTGAATTTGGTATAACCTCTAGCTTCTAGCCCCTAACCTTTAGTTTTGTCATTGAGGACGCTTGTGTATTTATTAATTCCTGCTGCTGGTGTCGGCAAAAGAATGGGTAGTAACCGCAATAAACTTTTTCTTGAGGTACATTCAAAATCAATTATTGCTTGGACTTTGTTAGCGGCGGAAGCAGCAAGTTCTATTAGTTGGATAGGAATTATTTCTCAACCTAGTGACTGGCCTGACTTTAAAAATATCATTGCTGATTTGTCACTGACTAAACCTGTGGAATTTATCATTGGTGGTGCTACCCGGCAAGAATCGGTTTACAACGGCTTGCAAGCATTACCACCAGAGGCGGAACAAGTGCTAATTCATGATGGGGCTAGATGTTTGGCTACACCAAATTTGCTGAATGCTTGTGCAGAAGCAATTCGCCATTGTGCTGGGTTAATTGCTGCCATACCAGTGAAAGACACGATTAAAATTGTTGATGAAACTGGCATAATTCAAAGTACGCCTGACCGACAACATTTGTGGGCTGCCCAAACTCCCCAAGGATTTAATGTCCAGTTATTGAAACAGTGCCACGCCGAAGGTATTCGTCAAGGTTGGGAAGTGACTGACGATGCAGCGTTATTTGAAAGGTGTGGTATTGAAGTACGAATTGTTCCAGGTGAGGAGACGAATTTAAAAGTTACCACTCCCCAGGATTTAGCGATCGCTGAATTTATTATCAGTCATCGAGGAGGGTGAGGGAAGAAAGGGGGACAAGGGGGACAAGGGAGACAAGGGGGAGCCACTGCGTTGGGGAGACAGCGCCGTGGGCGGGTTTCCCACGCCAGTCGCTACAACGGAGGGAACCTCCCTTCGGGTTCGCAGTTCCTTCAAGTCGGCAAAGCCGCCCAACGACTGCTCACCGCAACGCGCTGGCTCGACTTGAGGTGACTGTCGTCGACTATGCCGACTCCCTCAGTGGCGTGACAAGGAAGATGAGGGAGATGTTGAGAATTGTTAAGAAAATTTTTGACTTTTGCAACAAAATAAAGTATAATCCCACACACTTGTTAATCGTCAGTTACTAGTCATCAGTTGTCAGTGACCAATGACTAATAACTATTGACTATTGACTATTGACCATTGACTAACACCCAATGAAAACAGCCACCGCGACCAAGACAGCGACTAAAATTGAAGCGATTCTTTATTTAAAGGGTAAGCCTTTATCTCTCAGTGAAATAGCCGAATATGCAGCTTGCGATCGCGCCACTGCCCAAGAAGGCATAATCGAACTGATAGATAGTTACGCCCGTAGAGATAGCGCCTTAGAAGTTGTTGAAACCACAGATGGTTATAGCCTGCAACTAAGAACTGATTTTCAAGATTTAGTGCAAACACTGATTCCGGTAGAATTGGGAGTAGGCGCATTGAGGAGTTTAGCTGCGATCGCCCTCAATAGTCCAATTTTGCAAAGCGACTTGATTAACCTCCGGGGTTCAGGTGCATATCAACACGTTCAAGAATTAGTCGAACTTGGTTTTGTCAAGAAACGCCGAGATAACGAATCCCGTTCTTACTCGCTACAAGTAACACCAAAATTTCATCAGTACTTCCAAATCGAACAACTTCCCCAACCATTTGACACTAAAGAACAGCAACTAGAACTCAATCTAGCTATTGAAGATGAAGTAGAAAATACTAGCGACTAGAGGCTATAAAAGAGATTCTTGCAAAGCATAAACATACACAAGCAAATGTAGTAACAATAGGCTTTGCCAATTAAAGTTTTAATCTACTTGACCGGGGAAGAGATAGAGTCTTATTGACAAGCTAATTGACAATGAAATAGCGATCGCTTTGCTTCAAAGTCCTATACTTTGGTCAAATCTGCCGATTGTGTTGCACAAGAGTTAGACAATCTTTTTCAATGTAATTGGATTGAAAGCCTTGCTATGTATGCTTTTCTGGAGTCTTTGCACCCCAGCAGATAATTTATTTTTAATAAGATCGTTGTAAGAAATTCTTATGAAACACAGGATTATTAAAAAACCTTTAATTGGAATTTCAGTTGCAACATTATTGTTGTGGATGAATGCAACCACTGCTCAGTCACAGTCTATATCTGTAGAGCAAAACATAAATAGCACAAAGATAGTACCAGGAGAGCCAATCAAGTATCAACACTTTGGCAACGGAAAACGAATGAGGCGGATAACAGGAGGAATAAGAGAAAATTGTTTGTTAGGCGCAAATAAGAATCCTACTGTGTTAATTCCAGAAAATCATCCTGTACTGACTACTTTTGAACAGCCAAAATTATTTTTCTATCTTCCCAAAACTGCGAAAACTTTTATACAAGGATTTGAATTGATTGTACAAGATGCTGATAAAAAAGTAATTTATCAACAAAAATACAAAGTTAATCAAAAATCTGGAATTTTTAGCCTTGATTTACCTGCTGATAAAAATCAACCATTACTTGAAGTTGGTCGGGAATATGATTGGATATTCTTAGTAATTTGCAATAACTCAGACCGCAGCTTAGATCAAGCTGTGGCTGGAACTGTCAAACAAATCGTTCCTGACAAAGATTTGACTAGTAAGTTAAAAAAAAGCTTCGCCAAGAGAACGTGCAGCTTTATATGCAGCCAATGGCATTTGGTACGATAGTTTGGCTATCCTCGCGCAGCTACGTCGTCAGCGTCCAAGAGATGCTGCTTTACAAACAGATTGGCAAAGTCTTTTAGAGTCACTCAAGTTAGCAAATATCGTCCCAGAACCTTTATTGGGTGAGTTAGAAGTAGATACAAAAATCTAGTACCGCGTAGCTATACTAGCCCCTAAGCCTTCTTTCAGGTAGATATAAAACCCATACCTGTGGAAAAGACGCTACCCTTGTACTATGGTTTAGAGTAGAATTAGCAACTAAGCTAAAAAAGACTGCCAATGGTGTTTGACCCTGACTTTTTGAATGACAACTCCGAGGAACACCCGAATCAACTTCTAGGCGAGAACTTTGAGGAAAATCCCAATCAGTTACTCCAGTATTTGCAACATCAGTCGCCTGATGTGTTAGCGCGTGTCGCCCAGTCTGTCAGCCCTGAAATTAAGCAAATAATTTCCCAAAACGTCCAAGGGCTAGTGGGAATGCTACCCGCAGAAAACTTCAACGTGCAAATTACTACAGACAGAGAAAATCTGGCTGGGCTATTAGCCTCAGCAATGATGACGGGGTATTTCTTACGGCAGATGGAACAAAGAATGCAGTTAGATTACTTGTCTGAGGGGCAATAGTCAATTTTAGATTTTAGATTGGTTAAATATCCAAAATCTAAAATTGTTGGACGATTGACTATTTTTTCGGATAGACACCTGACTGCACTTTTAAAGTCTGTATTTTGCCACTGCGGTTGATTTCAAGTACGAGGATATCGCCGACTGTGCTGGATTCGACTAGCTTCTGCACTTGGGCGGCTGTTTTAACTGGTTTTGCATTCACTTTTTGAATTATGTCGCCAGGAAGCAGTCCAGCCCGTTTTGCTGGCGAGTTATCTAATACGCCCTTAATTACCACACCAGAATCTTGCTTGATGTTGAGTTTGTGTTCGAGATTAATTTGCTGTTTTTTGGTGGGGTTTAAGTCTGCCATTTCAATTCCCAAAAAAGGATGATCTACCCGCCCTTTAGTAAATAATTCTTTAGCCACACGGGCTGCGGTTTCAATTGGAATGGCAAAACCTAATCCTTGGGCATCAGCGCGAATGGCGGTATTTACGCCGATAACTTCGCCTTGGGCATTTAACAATGGCCCACCAGAGTTACCAGGGTTAATAGCTGCATCAGTTTGGATGAAACTTACACGTTTATCTGGTACACCAACTTGGGCGCTGGTGCGGTCAGTGGCGCTGATAATGCCGATGGTAACAGTGTTATCTAAACCCAGAGGATTGCCAATAGCGATCGCCCATTGTCCAGGAATCAAATTTTGCGAATTGCCCAGCTTCACCGTCGGCAATTTATCACCAGGAATTTTGACAACCGCTACATCTGTAATCGTATCAATACCTATGACCTTGCCCTCAAAAGTCCGACCATCCTTGAGGGTGACTTGGACTGTATCTGTATCGGCAACTACATGGGCATTTGTTAGCAATTCACCATTTTGACTCAAAATAAATCCTGAACCTGTGCCGCGTTCAATCCGTTCCTGGGGAATGGCTTGTTCCTCATCACCAAAAAAGCGGCGCAAGAGGGGGTTTTTTAGAGCATCCGAGATGGGATTTGCTACTTTCCGAGTTGCATTAATTCGGACTACAGCTGGGCCGACTTTCTGCACTGCTGTAGCGATAAAATTCACGTTATCCCCGCCAGTCGCTCCCAAACTACCACTAGGGGCATAAGGGGTGATAGATTCTGGAGGTAAAGCCGCTGTCACATTTCTTAACTCTCGAAACGAGCGATTTTGTGTCAGGAGATAGCGACTACCAAACAGACCTGCACCACCACCAACCAATAGTAAAGATAAGTAAATAGCCAGTTGCTTCAAAGATAAATTCATAATAATTACGCTTAAGGAGAGCAATGCAGTTGCTAATTTCTAAGTGTAGTCAAGCAATTCGTAAGTGGACAGATAAATTTAACATACAGTTGCTTAATAAATATTTAAACTGAGAAATTAGTGATCCACAAAGAGCTTGACTGCTGGGAAAAATCGCCAATATTTACCTAATAGTTATACAGCTAAAATTTCTGGGAAGACTAGTCTTAATTGAGCAAGATGAGATCCCTAGACTGTGATGACAATTCCTAAGTATATGAATGGTTATGCTGATGCAACTGTGCAGATTCCTAGCTTGAAAGTGTTGAATCACCGAAGTTTACAAGGGCAGGGGAAACTTCCGAACTTTGCTCAACGCGGTTTCCCCGCGCACGCAAGTTCTCTCCACAGGCAACTTCTTGCTGAGTGCTGAGTAAAAATCCTAGTACCTAGTCAAGAGTTCCTCTTTCATGTTTGGTTATGAGATGTTCTCATAAGTAGCTGACTAGATCATGGCTTGGAAGATTGATGCTGGGGGTCGTACTTTAGTTTATCGGGTATTCGCTGTGCTGACCAATTCCCCATTGTTTTCCAACAGTTTATGAAATTATTTACACGCGATCGCCTGAAAATCCTCAAGAACTTGTACATTCAAGGCTTGATTCTCCCAAAAAATGTACACCTTGAACGAAATACTCAACTGCTACAAAGCAAAAACTTAGCAGCAAGATTTCCAAAAATTCCTCACTTGCTTGGTTGGCTCACAGGTAAATATCCAAGTTCTTTAGAGGAGGTGAGATATGTCTATCATTAGCTTAAGAAAAATTTTGAACAAAAAAGAATTATTATCCCTGCTTCAGAACTTAGCCAATCAAATTAACAGTGCTATTCATATTGAACTGTTAGATGGTACACCATTGATCAGTATTGGTACGCAAACTACAAACAATCGATATCCGATTGAGGTTGCTGGAGAAAAAAATTGGTTGGGTAGTTGGGACAGCACAAACACAGACAGTTGCAACCTTGCTGTCGCTGTTAGCCAAACAAGAAGCCGAAAAAAAAAGAACTAGCCAAAGAATTACTAGAGCGATATCAGGAAATTGACTTATTTCAAGATATTTCGACGCAACTGACAACGAGTTTAGATACCAAACAAATTGCTCAACTCGTGCTTCAGGAAATGAGTCAATTGATTGAATCATCTGCGGGGACGATTTTACTGCTGAATGAAGATGCAGCAACTTTGGAAGTAATTGCCGAATTTGGCAATATGTTTGAGCAGAGTCAAATTCCCTCCACTAAAGGCATTATTGGTCAAATTATCCAATCTGGGCGTGCAGAACTGATTAATGATGTGCAAGCTGATCCACGATTAGGAGATGAGAAAAACATTCACGGGCTGATTTGCGTTCCCTTGCGTGCCAAAGAACGGATACTAGGTGCGATCGCTCTTGGTACAAATAAAATCGACGCATATACAGCCGAGCATCTCAAACTGGTGAGTATTTTTGCTTCCCAAACCGCAGTCGCCATTGAAAAAGCTGTGCTGTATGAACAAAGCACCCAAGCTACCGCCCAAGCCAAAGCCCAGACAGAAAAACTCCAGCAAGCCTTACAAGATTTAAAACTGGCGCAAACCCAGTTAATACAAAGTGAAAAAATGTCCAGCTTGGGACAACTCATAGCTGGCGTTGCCCATGAAATCAACAATCCCGTTAACTTTATTTGCGGTAACTTGCGTTGTGTTTCTGAATATGCTGAAGATTTATTGTACTTATTACAAAAGTATCAGAAAAATTTTCCTGTAGTGCCGCCAGAGTTGGCATCAGAGATCGAAAATATCGATGTCGAGTTTATTACCGAGGATTTACCCAAAATACTAGATTCTATGAAACTAGGGAGCGATCGCATCGTAGAAATTGTCAAATCCCTGAAAAATTTTCCCGCCACGACGAAGCCCAAATGAAAACCGTCAACATCCACGACGGTATTGACGGGACACTGATGATTCTCCGCCATCGTCTGAAAGCAGCTTCCCATCGCCCCGAAATTCCAGTGATCAAACACTATGCCCAACTTCCTCCAACTGAGTGCTATCCCGGACAGTTAAATCAAGTGTTTATGAACATCTTGGCAAATGCCATTGATGCTTTAGAAGAGTCAATTGTCCAGAGTCAACTGACTAAACCTCAAATCACCATTCGCACCCAAAACCTAGACAATCAGTGGATTGTGATTCGCATTGCTGACAATGGCCCAGGTATGAAAGAAGAAATCATCCAACGGATCTATGATCCCTTCTTCACGACCAAAGAAATTGGGAAAGGTACTGGCTTAGGTATGGCCATTAGCTATCAAGTGATTGTCGAGAGACACCAAGGAATTCTCAAGTGTCTTTCGCAACCAGGCCAAGGCACAGAATTCTGGATTCAAATTCCAATTAATTCTCCAGCAGTAGCCAACGCTGAGAAGCATCAAGATAGGGCAGATTTTGCCGCTAATAGTGTTTTATCGCCACCAACCAAAGAAACCAAAACATCCTCAACAGAAGGTTTCATTTCATCCACAAACCCTATGCTCAAATCCCATGAAATGCTGATTCGCCACAGTCAACTGATCCGGCGACTTTCACAGCAGAGTCCAGATGTCAATACAACTTCCGCTAATGAAATTTATCAAATGTTTCAACGTCATCCAATTGTCTTGAAGCTTTACTCTACCTTGTTATCCTGGTTTGCTTGTCCCACCCCTACTCAAATTCCTTATTAATTCCCCCATCGATATTAGGAAAGTCTGAATATGTCTAGCCAACTTGACGAATTTAATCATGATCTCTTGGAAAAATGTCCCGTTGGTCTGGTACTCTACCGCACAGATGGAACTTTAATTCACACCAACCCCGTCTACGCTGATATTTTGGGGTGCACTGTTCCTGAAACTCTTAACCTCAACAATTGGCAGATTACTCCTGAAAGTTATGTTGCTACAGAGCAAGCTATTATAGAAAACTTAGAAAAAACTGGTTGCTACGGGCCTTATGAGAAAGAGTACATCCACAAAGATGGACATTTAGTGCCGGTGAGAATTTCTGCGGCCATGATTGAGCGAGATGGAGAGAAGTTGATTTGGTCAAGTGTAGAAGATATTACTGACCTCAGACAAACTCAAAAAGCATATCAAGAATCCGAGAAAATCTTAAAACAGAGTGAAGCGCGATACCGTTCTTTGATTAAAGCTAACACACAAATTGTCTGGGTTAGTTCACCAGAAGGAATTTGCTTTGAACTTACCGATTGGATAGCTTACACAGGGCAAACTTTAGCGGAAGCCGAAAACGGTGGTTGGATTGATGCTGTTCATCCCGACGATCGCGGTTACACTGGAGAAGCTTGGGGTATTGCCGTAGCCAACCTCAGCCAATATCAAATTGAATACCGCATTCGCGGTAAAGATGGCAACTATCGCTACTTTTGGGTCTGGGGTGCGCCTGTAATTGAAGATGATGGTAGCGTCAAAGAATGGATTGGTACTTGCACAGATATTCACGATCGCAAACTGGCAGAAGCGGAAAATCAAAGATTAAAAGAACGATATAGCACTTTGGTAACGGCTACTTCTCAAATTGTTTGGGGAGCCACAGCCGAAGGTCTAGGAATTAGTAGTGAAATGCTGACTTGGATCGGTTATACAGGCCAGACAGAAGAAGAAGTTGCAGGTTGGGGTTGGATTGATCCGATTCATCCTGACGACCGTAGTCAATCCCAAGCCGTCTGGAATGCGGCAGTAGCGAACAGCAGTATCTACCAAACTGAATATCGCTTGCGGGGCAAAGATGGGATTTACCGCTATTTTTCAGTTTGTGGCGCTCCTGTCTTAGAAGCAGATGGTAGCATTCGAGAATGGATTGGTACTTGCACTAATATTCACGATCGCAAACTAGCAGAAGCAGAAAATCAGCGTTTATTAGATATGCTGAATCACTCCAGTGACGCGATTATTGTCCGCGATATGAGTGATAAAATTGCCTATTGGAATCAAGGCGCAGAAAGGCTTTACCATTGGACGCGTGAAGAAGTCAAAGACCAATATATTTACACATTCCTCAAAAAAATCTTTCCCAAACCCAAAGAAGAAATTACAGCCGAGTTATTACAGCAAGGCCATTGGGAAGGAGAAGTCCAACATATTACCCATGATGAAAAACTCATTACTGTCCAGAGTCGATGGACTTTGCAACGAGATGCTGCTGGTCAACCTTGTGCAGTGTTAGAAATTAATACTGATATTACCCCCCGCAAACAAGCTGAAATTGCCCTCCGCCAACTCAATCAAGAACTAGAAACCAGAGTTGCTGAACGCACAGCCGCCTTGCAAGATACCCTAGCCGAAGCCCAAGGGTTAAATGCCATTTTGGATAACTTAGCGGATGGTTTGTTAGTGGTAGATATGTCAGGGCAAATTACCCATTTCAATCCTGCCTTTTTAACCATGCAAGGATTGACAGCCAACGCTGTCAAAGGCAACTATCAAGAACTACCGATCGCAGGTTTAGCACATTTAATTGAACAAACTCAATCCCATCCCCAAGAAGTATTTACGGCAGAAATTGAACTAGCCAAAGAACGCATTGGTCAAGCCGTCGCCACCGCCATCTTTAAACAAACCACAGCCAACGAACCTGCAACCTGTTTTGGTTCTGCACTGCTAATTCGGGATATCACCGCCGAAAAAGAAGTGGACAAAATGAAGACCGATTTCATTTCCACAGTTTCACACGAACTGCGGACACCTTTAACTTCGGTGTTGGGTTTTGCCTCCATTATTAAAGAAAAACTCGAAACCGATGTCTTTCCCATGCTGACTACCGAAGACCGTAAACTGCAAAAAACAATTAAGCGGGTAGGTGACAATCTCAACATTATTGTCTCGGAAGCAGAACGGCTCACATCCTTAATTAACGATGTTTTAGACATTGCCAAAATGGAAGCTGGAAAAGTGGAATGGCACATGCAGCCGCTTGATCCTGGTGAGTTATTAGATTGGGCGACTACAGCCACCGCCGCCTTGTTTGAAACCAATGGCTTGCATCTGGTGAGCGAGATTGATTCTGGTTTACCGCAAATAGTGGGCGATCGCAATCGTTTATTGCAAGTCCTGATTAACTTAATTTCCAATGCGGTGAAATTTACTCAAGCTGGTACTGTTACCTGTAGCGTCAAACAACAGCACGAAGGCGTTTGCATCAGCGTCATTGATACAGGTATTGGGATCGCGCCAGAAGACCAACCAAAAGTATTTGAGAAATTCCGCCAAGTTGGTGATACCCTCACTGATAAACCCAAAGGCACAGGGCTAGGATTACCCATTTGCAAACAAATTGTTGAACATCATGGTGGCAAAATCTGGGTAGAAAGTGAACCAGGCAAAGGTAGTGCTTTCTCGTTTTTGATTCCCATTTATACCAAAGATGACCAAGCCAATGGACAAATTAATTTAGAGGCCTTGGTCAAACAACTCAAAGAACATGTGATTACTAGTAATGCCGTACGCAACGAAAAGCGCAAAACGATTTTAGTAGTAGATGATGATAGCAATATTCGAGAATTACTCCGGCAGCAATTAGAAAACGAAGGTTATAAAGTTCGAGAAGCAAAAGACGGTATGGATGCAATTCATCAAATCAAAATTGCCCGTCCCGATTTAATTGTTTTAGATGTGATGATGCCACAAATTAACGGCTTTGATGTAGCAGCCGTCTTAAAAAATGACCCCCAAACGGCAGATATTCCCATCATCATCTTATCAATTATTGAAAATAAAGAGCGTGGCTACCACATTGGTATTGATCGCTATCTCACCAAACCCATCAACTCAGAACAACTTTTGAGCGAAATTGGTTTACTACTTTCCCAAGGCACTTCCAGTAAAAAAGTATTAGTTGTTGATAAAAATGCTTCCACACTCAAAATATTATCCGATGTTCTGCAAACTCAGGGATACAACGTGATTGAAGCCTCAGATCCCCAAGAATGTCTGCACAAAGCACGAGCCGTTAAACCTGACATGATTATCATTGATTCCATCTTTTCCTCGGAAACCGACCTAGTGAAGACACTACGGTTTGAAAAAGATTTAGAAAATGTATTTTTTATCATGTTGGCAGATCACTGAATTAAGAGAGGTTATGGGCTAGGATTTTTACACTCAAAAACTTGCTTTTATAATCCCTAACCTCTAACCCCCTAGTCTCTAATCTCTAGTCTCTTATTTCACCAATATACAAATAATTTTTAGAAATTAAATTGGATTGATATATGTCGCAAAAAATTCTGATTGTTGATGATGAACCTAACATCGTAATTTTGATGGAACAAGCTCTAGAAACATTAGAAGATGAAGGTGTAGAACTCTTAACGGCGAGAAATGGTGAAGACGCACTGGAAACTATTAAAACAGAAAAACCAAATCTCGTTTTTCTTGATGTTATGATGCCAAAAATGAGTGGTTTAGAAGTTTGTCAGATAGTTAAACATGACTTAAAAATGGATGAAATCTACATTATAATGTTGACAGCCAAAGGACAAGAATTTGATAAACAAAAAGGTATAGATGTTGGAGCTGATTTATATTTAACTAAACCATTTCGTCCCAAGGAAGTACTAGAAAAATCAATGCAAGTATTGGGATTTTGAATAAAAACTGACTACCGCTATATCTCTCAATTCTCACAAGCGATCGCTCATAGCGTTTGTTTTAAGCGATCGCCACTCTCAAAACAAACCCGTTATACTCCACATATCGCCCGTGAATTTACTTGATGATGCTCCTGACTTTTCACGGGATCTGGAAAACCTCTCCCCTACAACTTTCTACGGTGTACACACAAGTCTAATAACCTAGCCCCATAACGTTTTGATCCCCCCTAGCCCCCCTTAAAAAAGGGGGAACAAGAATCAAAGTCCCCCTTTTTAAGGGGGATTTAGGGGGATAAAACCACATTTTGCACCCAGCACAAAGATGTGTGTACACCGTAGACACCTTCATCACACCATCATTCGACCTCAGAACTAGAAAATTCTCGTTTGAAACAAGAACATTCTCACTGGAAACAGGAAAGTTCTCGTTTGAAACAGGAACATTCTCGTTTGCAACACGAAACTTCGAGTTCGGAACACGAAACTTTGAGTTCAGAACACGAAAGTTCGGGTTCTGAACATGAAACTTTGAGTTCAGAACACGAAAGTTCGGGTTCTGAACATGAAACTTTGAGTTCAGAACACGAAACTTGGAGATAAAAGCTTGATTGATGAGGTTGGGAAGGTAAATTTTCGTGTTCTCATTAGAGATAATCGCGTAAAATTGCTAAATTTTCACGCACAGTCACAGTATTAGGATGATTCGCTCCTAAACTTCGCTCAAAAATATTCAAAGCTTGGGAATACAGAAGTTCAGCTCGCTGGTACAGTCCTTGGGATTCGTAGAGTCCTGCCAAGTTGTTGAGGCTTAGGGCGACTGAGGGATGATTGTCTCCCAGCAGGCGCTGTTTGAGTGCTAAAGCTTGGAGATACAGGGGTTCGGCTTGTTCGTACTTTCCTTGGGATTTGTAGAGTAATGCCAAGTTGTTGAGGCTGGTGGCGATATGGGGATGATTGTCTCCCAGCAGGCGTTGTCTGAGTGCTAAAGCTTGGAGATACAGGGGTTCGGCTTGGTCGTACTTTCCTTGGTCAGCGTAGAGTAATGCTAAGTTGTTGAGGCTGGTGGCGATATGGGGATGATTGTCTCCCAAGCGGTTTTGTACTGTTGATAAACACTGCTGATTCCAAGGTTCGGCTTGGGTATATAACCCTTGTCCTTTATAGAACCTACTCAAGCCGACGAAAGGCCAAATTACATCTTCATCACTGACATATTGAATGAGATTGTTTGCTACTTCAGCTATGTGTGGTGTGGCAAGGGAAACAGCGTTAATTTTTTCAAGGGTAGGAGTCTGAGGAATTTCTTTAGCAACTGCTACCATTACCTGACAAAACGATCGCCTAAATTCCTCTGCTTGCTCTAAATCTGTAAACTTAGATTGGAAAAATTCCCGCCTGCTGATTCCAAGGTTCGGCTTGGGTATATAACCCTTGTCCTTTATAGAACCTACTCAAGCCGACGAAAGGCCAAATTACATCTTCATCACTGACATATTGAATGAGATTGTTTGCTACTTCAGCTATGTGTGGTGTGGCAAGGGAAACAGCGTTAATTTTTTCAAGGGTAGGAGTCTGAGGAATTTCTTTAGCAACTGCTACCATTACCTGACAAAACGATCGCCTAAATTCCTCTGCTTGCTCTAAATCTGTAAACTTAGATTGGAAAAATTCCCGCAGTAGGGGATGTAGTTGATAGATTCCTTCACCTTTGCGCTGGAGTAAATGCAGATTCAATAATTTATCATCCCGAATTTCTTCTAACTCATCCTCATCTTTCTCTGTTAAGCACTGTTTTACAAAGTTCCAGGGTATGGGTGCGGCGGCAAATAAACTGAGTAAACAGCCTAATAACCTATCATCCTCTGTTAATTCCTGCCAACTCAACTCAAAGGCGGCTTTTATTCCCCGTTGTGCTGTCATATCTGCTTCTGGGTTGACAGTTGCAGGTTGTTCTAGTCGCTTTTCCTTTAATCGCCCCATCATTTTCGATAGGGACAAATCCGGTTTTCGCGCCAAATATCGCCCCACCGACTCTAAACCCAAAGGCAAATACCCCAGCCATTCGCACAATTGATTTGCTACATCTAATTCTCTCTCAATTCGCCCTGGTGTTTCTGCCAGCAAAGACCGTAACAACTCCAACGCTGCATCTGGTTGTAATACATCCAAAGATAATTGCTTGATGGCTGCACCCAACTTTTGGCGCGTAGTCATCAACACTTTAAATCGGGAAGATGCACCCTGTAGGTAAGGTCTGATTTGCTGGTAATCTGTGACATCATCCACCACCAGCAGCACATTACCACCACGCCAATTCCGCCAGCAGTATTGCACTTGTGCAGGTAAATCAAATTCTTCTGGTGGCTTTAAATCAAGCTGAGTTCTGGCAAACTGCACGACTTGAACGCCAAAATCCTCAGCTTTCGCCTGTAACCAGCACAGTCCACCTTTGTAGTTTTCGCGCTGAGTCATGGCATATTGCAAGGCGAGTTCTGTTTTACCCAGTCCACCCATTCCCAAAATAGCCGCAATGGCTACTTGGTTATTTTCCTGCAAAAGTTTATGGAGGTTTTGCAGTTCTTCATCACGTCCCACAAATTTCACCACCCCACTCAGGGGTAAATTTTGCGGTATTTCAGGATTTGACTTTACCCGTTCCTGTTCGGGCGACGGTAGTCAGTTGAATGTGTTTTGCGGATTATTAATTGTGATTTGTTGGGCAACCATTGACCCTTTTTCCGCTTGGATACTTTCTGCTAACTTGGCAAAGTTATTCACAATTGCTGGCTGCGCTTGAATTTCTGCGGCTAATTTTTGAATTTCCTCAGCCTTGGGGGATTCATCTTGATTGATTGTTGCTTCTACTTCCCGCACTGATTGAGCAATTTCGGTATCTGTATCGGCTACTGCTTTCAACTCCAACACCGCTTGACCATAATCTAAAGCCTGCTGTGTGTTTTCCTGTGACGTATTCGCTAACCAGGGCAGCTTATTTTTCTGGCGTAGCTGTGCAATTAACTCGTTACTTTTTTTCTAATGCTGCTTCTCCCAGCTTTTCGCCTGTTTTTTCTAAAGCCTTAGTTAAAACTATAGTAGCGATCGCAGTTCCTACGGCTGTTAAGGTTACTGGTTCCATAACTTAACAATAATATTCCGAGATTATACTGATTTTTCCTCAGCATAACAGTTTCTCAACAGAGAAAAAATCACAAATTATATAGCGGTTCTCGGTTGAGTGCAGTACAAGTAGATGGAGAAAAGAGGCTAGAGGCTAGAGGCTAGTACTCTGCCAAGAGAACTAGAATAAGAGTTGACTATCAACCTTCAGGTTGTTAAATAATGGTTTCTAGAACTCGCCGTTTTGCACCTGATTTAAAAGTGCGAGATATATAAATTCTGCCAGGAACACTAATTCCGAGGGTAAATCGCTTTTTTATCCGTGATCCTGGTGGAAACAGAATAGAAATTGCCGAATTTACCAAGGAATAGCTTGTGTCTGATTTAATTAACAAACAAATCTTACTCAAAAGCCGCCCTGTCGGTGAACCAAAAGAAAGTGATTTCGCCTTAACAGAAACACCAATTTCGCAACCAGGCGAAGGCGAAGTTCTCAGCCGCACAATTTATTTATCTCTAGACCCTTATATGCGTGGGTTAATTAGTGCGGGTGAATCTTATGCAGCAAATGTGGAATTAAACTCAGTTATTGTGGGTGGTACAGTTAGCCAAGTCATTCAATCAAATCATCCACAATTTCAAGCCGGGGATTTTGTTCTGAGTGGTAATGGTTGGCAAACTTATGCAGTAGCCAAAGGCGAAACATTGCGGAAACTTGATCCCAGCCAAGCACCTTTATCTTATAGTTTGGGTGTGTTGGGTATGCCTGGACTAACTGCTTACGCGGCACTGTTGGATATTGGTCAGCCCAAAGCTGGAGAAACTGTAGTAATTTCTGCTGCTTCTGGGGCTGTAGGCGCAGTTGCAGGTCAAATTGCCAAAATCAAAGGTTGTCGAGTCATTGGAATTGTCGGCAGTGATGACAAGCGAGATTATATAGTCAAAGAACTAGGCTTTGATGTGGGAATTAATCGCAAAACTCAAGAACTTGATGCAGTGTTAAAAGCCGCTGCGCCTGATGGTATTGACATTTATTTTGACAATACGGCTGGGGTGATATTAGAAACGGTGTTGCAGCAAATCAACTTAGGAGCGCGAATTCCCTTAGTCGGCTTGATTTCAGAATATAACGCCATATCTCTGCCGCACGGGCCAAATTTAAGACCTTTATTGATAAAACGTGCGTTAATCAAAGGTTTTTTAGTTAGTGACTACCAACATCGTACCAATGAATTTGTTAGTGATGTGGCTGGTTGGTTAAAGTCTGGTCAACTCAAATATAAAGAAGATGTCGTAGTTGGTTTAGAAAACGCGCCTTGTGCTTTTATCGGGTTATTGCGGGGTGAAAATTTTGGCAAGCTGGTTGTGAAAGTCAGTGAAGATCCAACTGTAGTTTAGGGAGGGCATATCTTCCCTATCTACAGATGATGGGATATTTTTTTAATTGGAAGTCCCTAAAGTTTATTAATGAAAATCTCGTTACCAGCTGCTGTTACCAAAAACCGCATACTCTGGGCTGTTTTACTCATCAGTACAGCACTAATCATGACTTTAGTGCTGTCACTGTCTCAAGGTGCAGTCCCCTTGAGTTTTTCGCAATTGTGGGCAGCAATTCTGCATCAAGGTGATCCCACTAATCAAACTATTATCTGGGATTTACGACTACCGCGAATTGTTGCGGCGATGATTGTGGGTGCAGCTTTGGGAATGTCTGGCGCACTACTGCAAGGAATGTTACGTAACAGCCTAGCTGATCCCTTCATTTTAGGGATTTCCGCAGGTGCAGGATTGATTGTGATTGTGATGATCACTTTGCAATTTTTCCCCATTGCTATTCCTTTTGCAGCGTGGCTTGGGGCAATTTTGACCTCCGCCATCGTGATTTTTTTGGGTCGCGCCGGTTCAGGAATTTCCATTGAACGGCTGATTTTGGGAGGAGTTGCAGTCAGTTCTTTATTGGGTGCGGTGCAGAGTACGTTATTGTTACTGGCTGAAGATGGTCGCATTCAAGTGGCCTTGAGTTGGTTGGTGGGTAGCTTGAATGCTAGAGGATGGAAAGAAATTACGACAGCAGGGCCTTATATTATGGTGGCGCTGCTATGTGGATGGTTGCTGGCGCGGTCTGTAAATGTGCTGGCTTTGGGTGATGATTTAGCGGTGGGTTTGGGAGTATCATTAACGCGATCGCGTTTATTAATTGGTGGTGTTGCAACTTTACTCGCAGCCGGTGCAGTTAGCATTAGTGGTTTAATTGGCTTTGTCGGTTTGATAGTACCGCATGGAGTCCGTTTGCTAGTGGGTACAGACCACCGTTTTGTTTTACCACTGTCAGCACTGGCGGGTGCATGGTTGCTTACCTTTGCAGATTTACTCTCTAGAATAGGTGCAGTCGAACTACCAGTTGGTTCTGTAACTGCTTTATTAGGTTCACCTTTATTTATCTGGTTGCTATATCGTCGTTCTTCTGGATTGGGTAACTCGTAAAAGCAGAATGTAAAATTCAGACGTTAAAAACCTCTCCTCTGCGGCCTTAATGATCAATCTTTCAACAGACACAATACTATACAGAATTCTATTCTGAATTCTGACTCCTTTATTCTTTCTTCTAAAAATGCCTCTAGAATTACAAAATCTCACTGGTGGTTACACCGCAGAACCAATTGTTCAAAATATTAACCTCACCTTACAAACCGGAGAATGGTTAAGTTTAGTTGGTGCAAATGGTTCTGGTAAATCAACATTACTCAAATTATTGAGTCGAATTTTGACACCCCAACAGGGAATTGTCTTACTTGACGGTAAAGCAATTCATTCTCAACCGCCGAATGTAGTAGCGCAAAAATTGGCATTATTACCACAACAACAAACGATACCCGTGGGCTTGAATGTGCGGCAATTAGTCAGCTTAGGACGCACACCGCATCAACCTTGGTGGCAATGGGAGTTAACAGCCCAAGATTGGCAAAAAGTTGATTTGGCAATTCAAAAAACCCAACTAGAAGATAAGTGCGATCGCCCAGTCGAACAACTTTCTGGTGGTGAAAGACAACGCGCTTTTTTAGCCTTAGCACTGGCACAAGAACCAAAGGTATTATTATTAGATGAACCAACTACTTATCTAGATATAAATTATCAACTGCAATTATTAGAACTGTTAAAAGATTTAAATCAACAACAGGAATTAACGATAGTTACAGTGTTACATGAATTAAATTTAGCTGCACGCTATAGTTCTCGTATTGCCTTATTAAAACAAGGAAATCTTTGGGGAGTTGGCACACCTGAAGAAGTGTTAACACCCCAGGCGATCACACAAGTTTTTGGTGTTGAAGCTGTGATTATCCAAACACCAGTTGGCTTACTAGTTTGCGCCATTTCTGCTGTATGAGTTAAGTATGATTTATAGCTGATTTATCTTTTTGACTTTACAAAATCACGTTTATTGACTGATTTTTTTAGTAAAGAAATCACCAAAATAAATTAATTAACCACCTGATGTTCGGACATAAATTTCTTGTCCTTGAGAATTGTAGACGACGATTGGTAAATTAGAATTCTCACTAATGACTGTGAGAGCTTCTTGTAAAGCTTGCCAATGACTGGTTTCATTGGTGGGGTTGGGATTTTCTGGATTAGCTGGTGACAATTCGCCTTGAATAGCTTGTTCATATTCAGGGGTGAGTCTGACAATAATTCCTGTGTAATTTAAAGTAAAGTTACAAATCCGAATTTCCCTGGTACAAGTTTGAGCTAATTCAACACGGGCTTCTTGCCAAGCATTTAGCTGCTGCACTTTGGTTTGGGCTTGCTTGAGTCCTTCAGAATAAGGTGCTATGAGACTTTGGGCTTGGGTGTAGTACAAGCTATCTTGAGAAATATTTTTAGCTGTTTGTAAAGCCTGTTCCCAGTATGCAGCCGCAGCTTGCCATTGATTGAGTTTTTCGTAGGCTTGGGCTTGTTTGGCAATGTTCAGTGCTTGGAGATAGCTTTTCGCTGCTAGTTGTTCTAAGGTGGCGCGATCGCGCGATCGTGCTAATTGTGGTTTATATTCTATTAATAGCTTTTGTGCTTGTGGATAAGCCGGACTAGTTGGCGGAATTACATTCAAAGCGTTAACAGCAACTTGCCAAGAAGACTGTACCTTTTGCCAGTCTTTTAAGGATTTGGCAGAAGTTTGCCACTTCATTGCTACACTAGCTACCCCCTTAGCGGCTGTTAATTTCTTCAACCATTGTTCTTGAGCAACTAACTGCTTATTAACAGTTTGTAAGTTCAGCCGATACTTCAGTAATTTTGGTTGGATGAAATTATAAAGTTCGCTATTAGAATTAACTGTTTCTAAGGGGACGATCGCTTGTCGCCACAGATGTTGTCTGGCTTGTAATTCCTCTAAACTATTAGTGGCTATTTGGGTTTTTTGTTCAGCAGCAGCACCAGCTTGCAAAGCCGTGATTACTTGATTAATTTTGTCTGACTGTGCAGCCAAGGTAGTTTTGAGTTCCTCGGCTTGTTGATGACGGGGAGACCACTGCGGAATTACATTCAATGCCTCGCTAGTCGCTTCTATTTGTTGTTTAACTCTGGCTAATTCATTTTCTGACTTCGCACGAGACATCAGCTGGCGAGATTCTGTTTTGAGTTGCATCGCAGCTTCTAACTCTTTGCACTCAGACATCACACAAGGCTGATTTAATAAATAACCACCAATTCCAAAACCCACAATCACCACCAAACCTACACCCAAAAATAGTGGTGAGACAACTAAAAAAGGTTTACGGCGATTAGAGGTTAAATCTGGTGAGTCTGCTAGGGGATCATAAGGTGTTTCGAGTTCTGAATCTTCTATAGTTTCGGCAATAAATGCAGAATCCGTATTTACAGCCTCTGAGAATGAAGCACTGGCGGGAAATGAAGCAGAATCTTCAAAGTTATTAACATCCCCACTTTCCCAAATTCCTAAGTTTTCATCTCTTTGCTTGATAGTGATTACACGCTTGGCATAGGGAAGCTTGTCGCTGGTGACTCTGATAAAACATTGTACCCGTTGCTCCCTATAGGTTGGTAAGGATTGAAGTGCATCCTCAAGAACCTCAAAAACTTGTTCGGTGTCAACCGTGAGACCAACTGGATGTTGAATCAGAATCATTAACTCATCTTTGTTGACTGCACACCTAATTTGGAAGACTTTACCCGATGGAACTTGTGCCAGAAGTTGTTCTTGCAAAGTTCTGGCTAACAGCTGTAAATCTTCCTGCTGGACTGCCACTTTCATAGAGCGTTCCCGCTGATTATCTATAATTGTTTTTTTATCGTTGAAGGAAGTAAATGAATCGCTTGGGTTCTTTGAATCCAGATGCACAATTTAACCAACCATAGCCAAAAATAAAATAGACCAACTTTCTAACATAAATTTTGACTGTTATGACCAAATCTAATATCAGTAATTCTTCGTATTTTTAGAATTTTTAATTTTTTCCTGCGCGAATTACTAATTATGCCGATAATCAAAGTTCAACAGTCATAATTTAATGCTCATAATTAATTAGTGATTGATTTGGCTCTGATACTATTTTGAATTTACTAAATCTTAATTTTATAATTTATTTTTATAGATAATCTCTGCCTGATTATTTCCAAATTTATCTGAGGTTCTGCTATTGGGTATTCTGCTTTAATAAGATAATTTTTAACTTTAAAAATAGGTTTTCTCAAAATTAAACAATATACTGCCCAGGTTTATCACAATCTTAACTGATTTGTTAACAGTCTCAAGTATGAAAAAATGACAGCAGCGATCGCACTACAATTACAGTCAGTTACTCAGTCAAGTCTAAATGTTGCATTCGTTACAAAAATATTTTTATTCCGGGAAACCTACTCAGTTACAATTTTTGACACAACAGCTAATTTTGTTATATGCTGTCAATTTCACAGAGAACATTGATGACAGTATATAAATTTAGTTATCTAGCAGTCTTATTTGATATGTGAACAAAGGAGACAAGGAGGACAAGGGAGATATATTTGTAAATCATTTATATAGATTAATGTTAGAAAATCATTTGCGGCATTTGCTGAATTCGATAGAATTGATCCATAAAAAATTAATGTATAAAGATGAACTAGACTTGATTCTGCAATTATGGTGCTGTAAAAAAGAAACAACAGCACCATAAAAATAATGTTGGTAGTGGCAAAATAAGGTGCATAACAATGGATTTATTAGAGTATCAAGTTAAAGAATGGTTTGGGAACATAGGTATTCCTGTCTTGCCTTCCCAAAGAATAGATCATCCCACTGACCTCAAACGGTTAAAAATTCGTTATCCAGTTGTCCTCAAATCCCAGGTGTATGCAGGCGAAAGGATTCATGCTGGTGGGGTGAGAATTGTTGAGACAACCATTGATGCGATCGCCGCCGCCCAAACTATTTTTAATTTGCCAATCTGGGGCGAGTTACCAGAGGTCTTATTGGCAGAGACTAAATACGATAGCAAACAAGAATTTTATTTAGCAGTAGTTTTAGACACCGCTGTTTGCCGACCTGTACTTTTAGGTTGTAAAGAAGCAAATATTGATTGGGAATCAGCAGGCGAAAAATTACAGTATGTGGTAGTAGAACAAGAGTTTTCGCCTTTTTATGCGCGGCGACTCGCTTTAAAAATGGGGCTACAAGGTGCGCTGATGCAGTCAGTCAGCAACGTTGTCGAAAAGATGTATGAGTTATTTATCCAAAAAGATTTAGACTTAGTAGAAATTAATCCTCTCGCAGTTAATGCTGCTAATGAAGTGATGGCACTCAATGGTAAAGTTAGCATTAACGAACGGGCTATTGGTCGTCATCCAGAACTAGCGGAATTAGCTGCAAAAATTAGTCAGCGCCACAGCAGTTATAAAAATAACAGCAAATTAAAAGATTTAAATGGTGGCGACACTCAAGGTAAAATCGGCATTCTGGGAAACGGCGCGGGTTCAATTATGGCTACCTTTGATTTAGTCGCCAGTCTTGGAGGTAAACCAAGTCATCCCCTGAATCTGCGACATGGTTTGTTAACCGACACTCCACCAACAAGTTTTGGCGATCGCCTAAATAAAGGTCTGAATCTCCTCACGGCTGACAAAAGCATTCAAGTAATTCTGATCAACCTCCTTGGTAGTATCCCCCAAGCGGAAGCCGCCGCCCAAGTCATTGCTAAATTTATCCAAGATCATCATAGTCACAATCGTCGGGAGTCCCATATTCCCTACTTGGTCGTCCGGTTAGCTGGTTCGGAGTTGAATGTGGCCCAAGATTTATTCGCCAGCGTTGAACATCAAGGCGAACTTGTATTAGTCGAAGATTTAGATGAAGCCGTAGCCCAAGCTGTTCGTCTGGCTAAACCAGTTACCTTTCAACGTGTCAAGGTTAAGTGAGGAGATAAGGTAGACAAGGGAGATCAGCTGTTAAGTATTGAATTTGTATATTGCGGCAATTTATCTTTCATACTTCATACTTCTTATGAACTTAACTTCAGATAGTAAAGTTATCATCCAAGGTTTTAGTGAATTTATCTCAGAAACTAATATTGTACAGATGCAAGCTTATGGTACAAATTTGGTTGCTGGTGTAAATCCTGGTTTTGGTGGACAAAAACAATATAATTTGCCAGTCTTTGATTTAGTTGAAGAAGTTGTGGCACAGTTCGGCACAATTGACACCACAATTATCTGTGTTCATCCTTATCAAGTATTAGATGCAGCTTTAGAAGCGATCGCTTCTAACATTCGTCAAATTATAATTATCTCGGCGGGAATGCCACCATTGGATATGGTGCAATTACTCCGCAAAGCCGAAGCTTGTGAAACTTTGATTGTCGGGCCGAACAGTCCCGGAATTATTGTCCCTGGAAAAATTCTGTTAGGCACGCAACCAAGTGAATTTTATACCCCTGGCCCTGTGGGAATTGTCAGCCGCAGTAGCACTTTAACCTACGAAGTCGCTAGGGAATTAACCAAAGCAGGTTTAGGACAATCAATTAGTGTCAGCATTGGCAGTGATGCGATCGTGGGTTCATCATTTTTACAATGGCTGCAAATTCTCGATGAAGATGAAAATACAGAAGCGATCGTCTTAGTTGGTCAACCCGGTGGTGGTAGTGAAGAAGCCGCAGCCCGATATATTACAGAAGCAATTGATAAACCAGTCATTGCCTACATCGCCGGTAGACAAGTACCACCCGTGAAAAATTGGCAACAAACTGGCACTTTAGCCGCAGTGATTGGCCGTGACCCTAATTTTGGTACAGCCCAAAGTAAATTAACAGCCTTAAAAGAAGCAGAGGTTCCTGTTGCTGACCGTCCTTCTCTGATTCCTGAATTGGTCAGAAATGAGTTGAAAGTCCTGGCTGTTGGTTAAAAATTCACTAAAGTAAATATCTTTCTTCTTTCAGAGTGGACAAAAGAAAGATAGTATTCCTACTCCCACCCCAAGTAGAGACGTTATATACAACGTCTCTGCAACTTTGGCTGCTTTTCGGGAAAATCAGGAAAAGATGAAGTATTGATTTGTAGTGTCATACCATTTCACTTTCTTTTATTTTCTGCATCCATGTTATTTGCTTGCTCTTTCGTCTGGGGAAGTAAGCTAGAATTCAAGCATATCAAGCATTTCCACATTAAAAATTTCTTATGTTGGAGACTTTACAAACTCAAATTTACCAACTAGAACAATTTGCCAACAATTTAGTTGCTAACCAACTCACACACTTAAGTTTGTTGAGTGTGGGCATTATTTTTCTAGCTGGCTTACTCACCAGCTTAACTCCCTGTATGTTGTCGATGCTACCGATTACTATTGGCTATATCGGCGGCTATGAAGCGAAAAGTCGTCTACAAGCAGCAGCCCAGTCTACTTGGTTTGCATTAGGATTGGCAACTACCCTGGCTGGAATGGGAATCATCGCTGGTTTAGTCGGCAAAGTTTATGGACAAATTGGAGTTGGTTTACCAATTATTGTGAGTGTCATCGCCATTATTATGGGGCTGAACTTACTCGAAGCATTGCCCTTACAATTTCCTTCTTTGGGCGAGACAAATTGGATTTCTCAAGATTTACCGCCTGGAGTGCGTTCTTATTCTCTTGGTTTAACTTTTGGCTTAGTGGCTTCTCCTTGTAGCACCCCTGTGTTAGCGAGTTTACTAACTTGGGTAGCTAGCACACAAGACTTAATTTTAGGCGCTGTTTTGTTACTGTCTTATACAGCAGGGTATGTAGCACCTTTAATTTTGGCAGGTACTTTTACTGCTGCGATCAAAAAACTGCTGGAGTTGCGTCGTTGGTCTGGTTGGATTAACCCAGTCAGTGGGGCGCTATTGGTAGGATTTGGTGTTTTTTCTTTGATTTCTCGCATTCCCTTTGGCAGTTTGTAAACCATGACTTTAGATAATTCAGCGTCTACATCCACAACATCAAGTTGGTGGTTAGCACCTTGGCGGTTTGTGCGTCAAGAGATTTTGCCTGTACTGACAGACTTACGATTAGCGATCGCCTTATTATTAATCATTGCCTTATTCAGCGTTAGCGGCACGGTCATTGAACAAGACCAATCAGCCAGTTTCTATCGCACTAACTACCCAGAACATCCAGCTTTGTTTGGTTTCCTCACTTGGAAGGTCATCTTAACAGTTGGCTTAAATCGCGTTTATCATACTTGGTGGTTTAACGCGTTACTCATCTTGTTTGGTAGCAGTTTAACAGCTTGTACTTTCACCAGACAGTTACCAGCCCTAAAAGCTGCTCAACGTTGGAAATATTACGAAGAACCCCGACAATTCCAAAAATTAGCTTTAAGTGCAGAATTAGATACGGCTTCTTTAGATTCCCTCGCTCCCTTATTGCAAAACCGTCGTTATAAAATTTTTCAAGACAAAGATAATATTCTCTACGCCCGTAAAGGCATAATTGGACGTATCGGCCCAATTATTGTACACATTGGGATTGTGATGATTCTTGTAGGTGGTATTTGGGGTTCCATGACTGGATTTACCGCCCAAGAAAAAATTCCTAGTGGCGATCGCTTTCAGGTAGAAAATATCCTCAATGCTGGCCCTTGGTCAAATACCAAACACTTAAAAGATTGGTCTGTGCGGGTAAATCGGTTTTGGATTGAATACACACCTACTGGCAGTATTGACCAATTTTATTCCGATATGTCTGTTTTAGATAATGACGGTAAAGAAGTTGACCGCAAGACAATTTTCGTCAACCAACCTCTGCGTTATCGTGGCGTAACCTTCTATCAAGCCGATTGGGGAATTTCTGGTGTCCGGTTCCAATTCAATAACAGTCCTGTGTTTCAATTACCAATGGCGGCGTTAAATACCAGTCCGCAACAGGGAAGAATGTGGGGAACTTGGATACCTACCAAACCCGATTTGAGTGAGGGTGTGTCTTTGATTGCCAAAGATTTACAAGGCATGATGTTAATTTATGACAGCAAAGGTCAGTTAATTACAACGGTGCGTTCTGGGATGGCGGCCGATGTCAACGGTACGAAACTCAAAATCTTAGAAGTGATTGGTAGTACTGGCTTACAAATCAAATCCGACCCTGGTATCCCCATTGTTTACGCTGGTTTCGCCATTTTGATGGCGGGTGTGGTAATGAGTTACTTTTCTCATTCGCAAATTTGGGCATTACAAAAAGGCGATCGCTTGTATGTCGGTGGTAAAACTAATCGCGCTCAAGTTGCGTTTGAAAAAGAAGTCTTAGAGATTTTAAATGGACTAAATTCGCAGTCAACAGTAGCAGTGAGTTAGAGTTTAACTCTTGACCCTCTTTATTTAGAATCTCTCCAATCAAATCAATACGTACATAAATTATGAAGGCTGAATAAATATAGTGATTTTCTCTGTATCTTCACTGTAATTATTCAGTTTTTATATTTTTTAGTATGCAGAGAAATATTATTAATTACTGAGAAGAACAGATAATTTTATTTCTTTTAGTTTTTATATAGCCCAAACTTATTGTTATTCGGATGATCATCAAAAATATTTTGTATTCTGACTCTTATATCTTAGCAAAAATAATTGTTAGAGAAACTAAGTTACACCCAAATTTGAAGCCTACTTTATAAATCAGTGCTGTATTAATGAGATTTATAGAGTTTTATTTATTACGATATTAATTTATTAATATCATATTCTATCGCTACTGAGATGCAGATAATTTCCTAAAGGCTTTCCTTTCAAATTATCTGTATTTTTACCAGTTTTGGATAACTAACATTTATTGCTAGATAACAATCAGCCTCAAATTCTCATATTTGTTCGCTCGATTGATATTTCGTTATAAAGACTTGGCAAAAATAACTTTTAACTATAGACGTTAAAAATATTAATAGGATACAAAGTAGTTACCCGAAAAAAAAAGTAGCTCCGATACAACCAGTGTTTTCCAACGGTAATCAAGTGAATGATTGAGATTTCATCACTTGATTAAAAGAAATCAAAACTTAGTTAATTGCGTATCAATAATTTATGCCAAACATGAACAGAATCCGCTTTGGACTGATTGCTGCTGCTACTTTAACTTACTCACTTTCCAGTATGGGTTCAGCAGGTGCAACAACTACCAATACTACATCTAAAAAAAGTAGTTACCATTCAAGAAGCCATTAAGGAGGCTCCAATAGCTGCCAAAAAGGCAAAAGACAGTGCAGATACACTCAAAAAAAGCCGAAGCTGCACTGACAAAAACCACACAAGTTGCAACTAAAGCTAAACAAGATGCCATCAAAGTATTAAATTCTGCTGAACAAACATTTCAAAAAGCAGATGCAGATTTTATTTCTGCCAAAGCAGCGTATGATGCGGCTAATAAGACTTTAAATGAAACACAAGTAGTCTATGATGCCGCTAATAAAACCTTGACGGATTCTAAAACAGTATATGATGCAGCTAATAAGGCTTTAACTGATGCGAAAGCCAGCCTCGCAGCTGCTAAAACTCAAGCGCAAAAAGATTCAGCACAACAAGCCATAAACAACGCTACTACAAGCTTTAATACGGCAAATACCAAGTTGAATGGTGCAAAAACTCAGTTTACTAATGCAACTACCAAGCTGAATGATGCAACAAATAAATTTAATTCTGCAAATACCAAGCTGAATGATGCGACAAGTAAGCGCAACACAGCCGAACAAGCTAGAAACCAAGCTAGTCAACAAGTGCAAACTGTCACCGCAAATGCAGACCAGCAGGTTAAAGATGCTGAAGATGCTAGAAATCAAGCTAAATTAGAAGCAGACAATGCCGCTAAGTATTCCGTCGAGGCACAAGAAGCTGCCAAAAAGGCTAGTGACTGGAGTACAATGAAGCGACTCACTGTCAAAGATAGATCAGAAGACCAAAATTTCTTATCTATACTTCCCCAATTTCAAGCTTTAGTACAAAAAGAAGGTGTGGCGATCGCCGCAGATAAAGTCAAAGCACAGAAAGTAGACTTTTCTCAACTATTTTTGAAACAAAAGCACAATGTACGTGTTTGGTTCCTGAATGAAGGCGCTGCTTATAAAAACCAGTTAGCCTATGAATCCATTCGGGGTGACAAATACGATAACGGTATGATATTTGAAAATGTCTCTTGCAACAGCACCAAGAATAAGTGCGAAAAAGGCGATAAAAATGGTGTTTTAGATATTGGTGATTTTGTAGATTTGGGTAGTTTTAAGGCTAGTACACAGCTGAATTTCTTACTCAAAGCTGATGGTTATAGCACGAAACCACAAAATGGTGATATTTATGGTGCAGACCCAACTCTGAACCCTGATGGGTTACAACACTTAATGGGTTGGAAAATTGGCAATTATCTGATGATGGGTTTTGAAGATTTACGCAATGGTGGTGATAAAGACTACAACGACGCAGTGTTTGTTATTGACTTTGGTAAAGACAACCTCAAAGCCTCTGCTGTACCAGAACCTTCCGCTACACTCCCAATTTTAGGCTTAGGCGCATTGGGAATGTTGAAATTGCGTCGCCGTCGTCGTTAAGAGTTCAAGACTTACGTAAATCAGATTTTCTATAGAGAATGGGTGTAAGGGTTTAAGGGTATAGGGGTTTTGAAAAGAAATTTTGAACCCCTAGGGTTGAAACTGTTCCCTGTTCCCTATTACCTACCCTCACCAAAGAACTTTCTCAGCAAACCCTAAGTAGTTTTATTATTGAAGCATTAGCGATTTAATGCGCTGATGCTTTTTGATGTCTTACTTCAATAATTGTATGTACGTTACCTCTAGGGGCAAAATCGGCTTTAACAGTAATTTCTAGCGGATCACAAGCTGCAACCATGTCATCTAAAATTTGATTGGCAGATTCTTCATGGGAGATATAGCGATCGCGGTAGCTGTTAATGTAAAGCTTGAGGGCTTTTAATTCTACTACCCTCTCATCTGGTATGTATGTAATATAAATTGTGGCAAAGTCTGGATAGCCGGAAAATGGACATTTACAGGTAAATTCCGGCAAAGTAATGTTGATATCATATCGCCTACCTACTCGCGGATTGGGAAAGGTAATTAAACTACCTTCCGCAATGTTGCGTTCGCCATACTTTACTTCTGATGCGTCCTGGGTCATGGGTCAATTGTCCTTGGTCATCTGTCGCCTCAACAATAATAGGCGAAAAGCTGATTA
Source organism: Nostoc piscinale CENA21 (assembly GCF_001298445.1). Lineage (NCBI taxonomy): Bacteria > Bacillati > Cyanobacteriota > Cyanophyceae > Nostocales > Nostocaceae > Nostoc > Nostoc piscinale. Next base: position 93,575 of record NZ_CP012036.1, read on the forward strand.
AGGTAAAAATTATTTGACCTTTTGCCTTTTTACTTTTGCCTTTTTACTTTTGATTTTTGCCTTTTACCTTTTTACTTTTACCTTATTTTTACTCTTGTTCCCAGTCAGGACAGGTTTGATCATCCCAACCGTGGGGGTGCATAGCACAAACTAGCAAGTTACCACCATAAACTTGACCATGATAGTTAGTACAACCCACACAAGCTGGATTTTGTTCTGGTGTGGCTTCCACTGAGTAGGGAAACCCCGGATCTGCATCTGCAACTACATCTTCTAGTTCCCAATACATTTCTAAGAAGGGTGCAGATATTTCTTGTAAGTATTGTTCTACGTCAGCAGCAATGTTATTTTGTACTTGCTCACTCAATTCTTCTGTGAGGTCAAAAAAGCTATCAACCATATCATTCATTCCTTGAAAGAAGCGTTCGACTTCCTCTGCCACTGTTTCTACGATTCCCATTAAATCTTTTTGCCACTCTTCCATAAAATTGACGCTCTTACTGGCTATAAAATTAGGATGCTAATAACAACCCCAATTGAAGTACATGAATACATTCTAGGCAATGTATGTTGTCAACTTCCTGGGTGATATTCTGAGTTTTAGTACTATTTGCTGCTGATGCTGAAGGAAAAACTGCCGTTTATTGATCGCGTTGCAGTCTTTTTAATTCTTCTTGCAGTTTTAGCACTTGGCTACGCAAGTCATCCACATTTTCAGTTGCAGTCTCTTTTACAGTAGGCTCTTCATCTTCCTCTAGGATTTCGATGCGACGAGGTTCAGAAGGAGTTGTTTTTTCAGTAGTATCAGCAGTAGGTGATTGTGGCTGTTGCGCTTGCTTCATCATATCATCAACGAAGCGGCGGGCTTCTTCTGTGTTCATTTCGCCCCGCGCTACCATTTCATCTGCCAGTTTTTGGACTTGCGATCGCAATTCGGCTACTTTTCCTCCGGCTTTCTCACCTGCGTAAGAAGCTAACCCAACACCGAGGTAAAAAGCTTTTTGTACAATATCTCCAAAACCAGGCATCGCTGCTGATCGCTCCTAAAAATAGGGCGACCCGGAGACTACGCCTACTACAAGCATCCCATATTGCTGCTACCTTCCGGTTCTGACAAGGTTTAGGCGTTGCAGTCGCATAGATCCAGGTCTAATGAAATAATAACACTAAAAGTTCGTCAGTGTGTCCTACTCAACCACAATTTTTTCTTCGTCCAGTGGGGAGTTGACACAGACCTAAAAACAGGTCGGCCCGGAGACTACGCCTACTACAAGCATCCTTTATTGCTGCTACTTCGCGTTCTGACAAGATTTAGGCGTTTTAGTTGCATAGATCCGAGCCTAATCAACATAATAACACTAAAAGTTCGTTAGTATGTCCTACTCAACCACAATTTTCCATTCGTGAAGTTGATAGTCAACACAACCGTTTTTTACCAAGGGGTCTTGGGAAATAATAGCTTGAGCTTCATCCAGAGAAGCCGCTTCAAACAGCAACATCCCGCCTCCCATTTTTGCCCAATAGCCTGTTTTAGCTTTATGTCCTTTGGCAATTAAATCCTGTACAAAGGCTTTGTGGGCAGGCACATATTGGTCAAAGATGATTTTATCGATTTTTCCTGACTCTATTTTGACAAACCAGGGCATTTTGCTGTGAACCTCATAGGCGCAAGAACTAGCTTTTATCAGGATAAATCTTCTGAGAGAAGTTGCTATGCCACGTCTCTATTTCGATGTTACGAAGCTTTTGCGTGTTTCTTTTTAGTCAATTGTAGTGATTGCTGGCGTTTAAGTGCTGACACTAAGCCGAGAGTGCCGACAGCAAGTAAGCTCAAAATGGATGTATGTTCAGGAATAGAGATAATTCTGGCTGAAAAAACCACTGGTAATTCACTATCTTCTGTCCCCAAATTTCCAGACCCAAACAAAAATGGCGGTACTGAAAAAACCTCTAAATAACCTGGTGTGGGCAGAAAACTAGCAAAAAACGGACTAGCATAGTTTCCTGATGATGTAGAATAACCAAAACCGTCACCTGTTAACTGCTGGCTATTCAAACTAATTAAATTGTCCACATTAAAAGGTTCGTTGCCCGGGATTGGAGTCCCCGTAGGTTGTAAACCAGTAATTGTTTCATTATTACGTGTGCCACTGATTTCCAAAATCTCGTAAAAACCAGAATCGTCAGGAATGTCATTAGTCATTAAATTACCGCGTGCTGTTATACCAGAACCAAAATAACTCCATTCCCAATTTAAAGTGGCAGCAGAGACAGCTTGCATGGTTCCAAAAACCAATCCCGAAACAGTCAAGGCTGTAGTAGACAGTAGAGCTAGATTTTTCATAAAGATAGTTGGGGGTAGATGCGTAGCTGTCAAGCCGCACTGCGAAAGGATGAGTCATCCCTGGCTAATGCTGAGGCTTTTTGTATAGCTTCGCCGAGAATGACGCAGATATTTCACCCGAAAGAATTGTGGCTAGACATCAAAAACTTTGTAGGTTAATTGACATTGGAATCTTCAACCAATGGCAGTTTAACATCAAAGATACTTGGTTTATCCGTATAGTAATTACTTACTCAATTTTTAAATTAAACGGTAAACGAGCATAAACCCCATTAGGATCATTCATGCTTTGAAATACCTCTAATTCTTGTTGCAGTTTTTGGAATTCTGCTGTTAGAGGGTTGGTGGCTTTGACTTGTTGTCCCGGTATTTTTAAAGCTGTACTGGCTTCTTCCACGGCTTTACCAAATAAAATTTCGTTTAAGCTATTTTCTTTGGGATATTCTTTTAACTGCCAATTGTTACCTAAGTTGGCTTTTTCGGCTGCGTATTTCACCGCCGCATTCAGTCCACCAATTTCGTCTACTAAACCAATTTGTTTTGCAGCAACACCAGACCAAACTCGTCCTTGGGCAATTTCGGCGACTTTTTGTTCTGGTAATTTGCGTCCTTTGGCAACTTTATCGAGGAATAGACTGTAAATTCGGTTGACGCTGCGCTGATACAGGGCTATTTCTTGGGGTGATTTGGGACGAGCGACAGTTTGAGCATCAGCATAGCGGGCTGTTTTAACTACATCCCAAGTGATACCATTATCATTTGCTAGCTTTTGTCCGTTGAATAGGATGCCAAATACACCAATGGAGCCAGTGATGGTATTTGGTTCAGCAAAAATTCGGCTAGAGTCACTCGCAATCCAATAACCACCAGAAGCAGCTACATCACCCATAGATACTACTACAGGTTTAACTTCATGGGTTAAGCGGATTTCTCGTTGCATGATTTCGGCGGCTGTGGCGCTACCACCAGGACTATTAATTCTTAAAACGACGGCTTTAATATTTTTATCTTGGCGGATTTTGTTGAAGATTTTCGCAAAGCGATCGCCACCTACTTGTTCATTATCACCGCTACCATCAACAATTTCGCCTTCGGCATAGACTACAGCAATTTGATGTTTTGATGCTTGTTCTGCTTTGAGAGATTTATTAATAACTTGGGAGTATTCTAGAAGGTCAACTTGGCGGAAATTTTTCTCATTTTGATCGCTATCGGTGAGTTTTTTCAAGTCAGCCACTACTTGATCATGGTATGCAACTTTGTCTACCAAACCATTTGGTTTTGGCTGCTGGTGCTTCGACTATGGCTTGATTATCGGCGATCGCTTGCAATTTTTGTGGGTTAACTTTACGGCTTGTACCTACTGTAGTCCGCCACTCACTCCACACATCGTCCAGTAGTTTCTGGGTTTGTTCGCGGTTTTCTGGGCTGAGTTTGTTTAAAATGAATGGTTCAACAGCGCCTTTAAATTTGCCAACTCGCACAACTTGTACACCAATACCAAACTTTTGCAATGCTCCAGATAAGAACATTGGTTGGCTACCCAAACCATTGATTTCGATTGCACCCAAGGGATTTATAACTACGGTATCAGCTACAGAACTCAGATAATATTCTTTTTTACCCCAATCTTGACCGTAGGCGACTACTTTTTTCCCGGCGGCGCGGAATTCTTCTAAGGCTTTGCGAATTTCTTTTAGGGAAGCAAAGCCTAAATTTCCACCTGAACCCTTGCTGCCATCTAAATATATACCAACAATTTTTGGATCTTGTTTTGCTTGGTTAATTGCATCTAGAACTTTGCGGATGGTGATTCTGTCTTCTGGATTCCCTGATAATGTTCTTTGTAATTCTTCACCCGCAGTTGGTTCTCGATCAGTAATATTCAAAGATAAGTCAAACACTAACATAGACTTATTTTTGACTACTGGACTCACATCTTGAGTAGCTGCGATCGCAAACAGTAGTAAAAATAGTCCTGTAGTCCCAATCCCAAAGAAAATAAATAACCCTAGTAAGCTACCAATTACACTAGCAGCAGTTTGTTTAACAAAATTAGCCATTAGTCTATCAATTTTATTTAGATTTTAGATTGTCTCTCCAGAAAACTCTGGAGACTTTTAGCGTTCAGGAATTATTTGACTGATAGTGAGTGATTTACTACAACAGCTAAACTCTTTTAGGAATTGGGCTGCGTATTAAATCCTACCTCTGAGTCTTAACTCCTGACTTTATTGTATGCGTTGTAAACTGCCCGAATGTTTTAACTGTTGTAAGTTAGTATTCCCAGTACAAAATAGTACTGTGACAATTTCGGCCATTAAAACTTCCACTAACTCTGAAATTGCTGCTTCTGAAATTACCGCCGCTTGCAAAAAAGGCATCGCTAAACCTGCGATATCTGCACCTAATGCGATCGCTTTGGCAACATCTAAGCCGTGACGTAAGCCACCAGAGGCAATTAAGGGAATATCCGGTGCGATCGCACGTACACTTGTAATACATTCTGCTGTTGGTATGCCCCAATCTGCAAATGTTCTACCTAACCTGCGTTGCAAGTCATTTTCTGCACGTTCACCCTCTACTTTTGCCCAAGAAGTACCACCTGCACCAGCAACATCAATTGCCCTCACCCCAGCCGCCATCAGTTTTTCTGCCATTGCACCGGAAATACCATTACCGACTTCTTTCGCAATTACCGGTACATTTAACTTACTACATAAGTTAGCGATTTTGTCAAATAAGCCGCGAAAATTCACATCCCCTCTAGGCTGAATGCACTCTTGCAGAGGATTAATATGCAGAATCAACGCATCCGCTTCTAGCATATCGATGATTCGCAGACATTCATCTAAACCATACTTGTAGTTCAGTTGCACAGCACCCACATTGGCAAACAACAAAACATCCGGTGCATATTTCCGCATTGCAAAAGTATCAACCACCTGGGGTTTTTCTACAGCTACCCGTTGAGAACCGACACCCATCGCCAACTTATAGTGTTGACAGACTTCCGCTAAACGTCGGTTAATGATTCCCGCTTCCTCAGTTCCCCCAGTCATCGAAGAAATAAGTAATGGTGCTACTAGGTACTTGCCTAAAAAAATTTGTGCTGATATCAATATCGTTGCGATCAATTTCTGGTAAACAACAATGGCTAAAACGATAATTTTCCAATCCATTGGTGATTTCACGGCACTGAACGTCTTCTTCCAAACAGATACGGATATGATCTGCCTTACGCGACTGAGTTGGTTCAAAATTGCTAGTAGGGGCTTTCACTGGTAGATATGACTCAAAGCAGTTGTCATCACTATTCTATGGCTTAGACAAAAAGGTTAGAGCAGATGATAGGTGACAGGTTACAGGTGAATTTCCCTCCATTACAACTAGAGAAGAGTGTATGGCTTCTGTACACCCTCACACCCATAAACCCCTGAACCCTTAAACCATTACACCCATTCACCACAGCTAAACTTTGTAAGTAAGTCCTAAATGTATTTGTCCATCAAGATTTTGAATGGTAATATAAGACACTGAGGAGACAAAATGGCATTAGTGTATACAGAAGTACATTTTATGGCAAAACACATTAATTTCAACTTCTGGGCTAGAGTTCCTAACTGGTTGTTTGCACATCGCATAGCCGTAAGTGTGTTGACTTTTGTATCACCTTTAATTATCAGTAGTACAATTTATCAAACTTTGGCACAGACTCCCAGTAGTGAGAGAGTCGATCAGTTAATCCAAGGTTTGAGCAACGAAGATTTATTAGAACAACTGAATAATGTTACGACTTTAGGCAACGTCAACGATAGAGAGTTTAGCAGTGAAACATTGGATAAACTCAAGCTGGCGTTAGCTAACCCTGATTGGCGAGTACGCAGTGGAGCAGCTTTAGTGTTGTCTCAAAAAGGTGGTTTATTAGTTAAAGATGCTCTACCAACCTTAGTCAAAACTCTACAAGACCCAAATTGGTTTGTCCGTAGTAGTGCAGCTAGAGCCATTGGTAATATTGTTGCTGAAGATACTGGTGATTCTAATGGCGCAAATACGGTGATTGAAGCTGCTAAGTTTTCCAGTTATCTGGTTGATGCACTGCAAGATTCTGACTTTTCGGTGCGTTTTAGTGCAGCGACATCTTTAGTGAAGTTAAACACTAAATCTGCTTTTATCGTATCTCGCTTAATTTCCAATCTCAGCAATACGAATGATCCTCAAACTCGCCTTGTGACTGCGGAAAACTTAAATACCATCAGTACCGAAGTTACTCCCATTCTTCCAAATCTTGGGAAAGCCTTAAAACACGGCGAACCATCTGTACGAGCATTAGCTTTGGAGACTATTGGTAGTATCAGTACAGATACTAGTGCAACTTTGCCTTATTTAATCCAAGGTCTGCAAGATCCAGATTGGACAGTGCGTAGCAAAGCCGCTAGAGCCGTTGTGAGAATAGTTACAAATCTTCAAGAAAAATCCAGGGCGAATTTTTTCACGGCATCTGACTTGAATGCCATAGATGAATTGCAAACAGTTCAGCAAATTTTACAAAACCCACAAAACCATTTTTATAATAACGAAAAAGCCAGCGTGAGTTTAGCTATTAATGCTCTGCAAGCAGCACGCAGGAATAGATAATATCCATATCCACGTTTAGCAAATAGCCCTCAGACTGAAGTCTGGGGCTGTACAAACTAAACCAGCCTGCGCGGGTTTTAAGATAGTTTGTGTAGGCAGTCACTCTATTTATTTTTACTGTTTGTCAGACGCATTAATGAGTTCTGGTTTTTTAACTCCATGCAGTTTGATGAAACTATCAAAGGCGTACCATGCCAAAACATACCAAGGGATAATTTCTAGTTGTAAACCTTTAACTAGCAACTGTCTCACCGATAAACATCCTAGTGCTAAAGGAAAGATAAAGCGTAAATCAACTACGCCATTTGTGGATTTTTCGACTTTTTCGTTTAAGTCAAAAACCGCATTAGCAACTGTAGCTGCTACTTCGGAGTGGCTTTCGCTACCAGTAGTTACATCGGCGAAAATTATGCCAATATCTTTGAGTGCAGATACTACATTTTGCCAGCTTTCATCATTGCGATCGTGATGAATTACAATACTGCCATTTTGGATATTAGTATTTACCTGACTGATGTTGGGTTGAGCATTCAACATCTTGACAATGCGTTGTATTTCCCCAATGTGCCGATGAGACGAGGCAATTCTTAAGCGTAGTCTGCCTGGGGTATCGCTGATGATTTTTGTAGAGATAGGCTGGGATGGCGTGTTCAAGGTGGCTGCCTCCACAACTTTAGGCATCATAGTGAGATTACCATGATTATTTGTAAACACATCCACCCTCCTGATTAATACTTTGAATGCTTTCCTGTTTGATTGGTGAAATTTCATTGCCTCAGATCCCCGACTTCTTTAAGAAGTCGGGGATATTTTAATTTACGAACGATTGAAAACTGCCATATCTAATGAATAGGAGAGTTTGAAGTATTGAGTCGGCAACTTGATTCTTCATCCTTTCCAAAACACAGCCTAGCTTATGCACCATTATCAGCTGCACTGTCCACTGGGGTAGCCGCAGCTTCAAATAATGGTGTTTCTCTGTCTTCCGCGAGTTCGGCTTTGGCTTCAGCTACGATGTCTTCCCAAGTTTCGCCTAGTTCTGCAAATGCACCTTTGCTTTTTTCGTAAGCGACAATTCCGCCTTTGATGATTCTTTTAGCAATGGGTTTACCAATGCCGGCAACAACAGGAATGAGGACTGGTGCAAGTAGAACTGCACCGATACCAGCTATAATTCCAGGAGCGCCAGCATCTTCAACAAAATCAGTGATTTTCGGCATAGTTAGTATCTCCAGTTAAATTGAAAAATTGTTAGAAAGCTATCTAGCTTAATCTACCCAAGGTCTGGTCTCATCTTGCTGATGGTAGAGCTTTCTTTGGGGAATTTTTAAGAATTGGACGCAAGCCGTTAACGCCTGCAACGATTGTTGAACCATTGTTAACTACCGTTGCACCTAGCGGGTTTAGCCCAAATAGCACAGCGATCGCCATTGCTGCAATATTAGGAATAGCAACAATACTTGTATTTTGGCGAATTAACTTTTTGGCGTTGCGTGCCAGAGCGATCGCTTCTAAAATTCCATGTAAGTCGTTTTCCATCAGCACTACGTCTGCTGTTTCACGGGCAATTTCGGAACCGTGAGCAAAGGATACAGAAACATCGGCGAATGCTAAAGCTGGGGAGTCGTTAATTCCATCTCCCACAAAGGCAACTGTTTTGCCTTGTTCGTGCAGTTCACGGACAACGGCGGCTTTTTGTTCGGGGAATGCTTCTGCGTGGGTATTGGCTGGGGCAATTCCGAGTTCTGCCGCTACAGCTTTGGCTGTGCGTTGGTTGTCGCCGGTGAGCATGTGAACCTCTACACCTTCGACGCTCAACAGGTGGTTAATTACTTCTCGTGTTTCTGGACGCAGAATATCACTATATCTTATTCTACCGAGAAGTTGCCCATGACTGGCGACGTAAATTACAGAATTTACTCGGTTGTTATCATTGAGAGCTTCCATGTTTACGCCTTGTTGACGCAAGAAGCGTTCGCTACCAACATAAACAGCCTCGCCATAAATCTCTGCTTCCACACCTAAACCAAGTTTGTAATTCCATTTGCTGCGGCTAGGAATCACAACTTTTTGGGCTTCAGCATAGCGAATTACTGCCTCCGCAACTGGATGTGTTAAGCGTTGTTCGGCGGCGGCGGCTATAGCTAAAACTCTATCGCTATCAACTTCAGGATTGAAACTATCAACACCAATAACGGCGACTTCACCCTTAGTTAAAGTACCAGTCTTATCAAAGACGATGGTATCAACTTCTGCCAGTTGTTCTAAGGCACGACCACTACGGATGAGAATACCGTGACGGGCGGCATAAGTCAAAGCTGCCAAGACTGTTGTCGGCACAGAGACTCTGATCCCCGTGGCAAAATCTAGGGTGAGGACGCTGGCGGCTCTGGCGGCGTTGCGGGTAATGGCAAATACTCCTGCACCTAATAATAAGGTGGGTAGCACTGCTTTTTCCGCAATCTTGATGGCGCAGTTTTCCATCCGCGTGTCATGGACGGGGGCTTCTTCCATGAGTTTGATGCTTTGTCCGGCGCGGGTATCGTTACCTACCCGTTCTGCCAAGATATAGATACTACCTTCCCGCACCAATGTGGACGCAAATACAGGTTGTCCTTGTGTCTTTAAGACTGGGACTGATTCGCCAGTGAGTTTCTGCTCATCTAGTAAGGCTTTACCCCGCAGAATACTTCCATCTACAGGGACTTGTTCACCAGGATAGACAATTACCGTGTCACCACTCTTGACTTCTTTGATGGAGATTTGTACCTTTTCACCACCACGTTCTACCCAGACAAATTGCCCTAAAGAGTTGAGCAAGTCTAATGTCTGCATTTTAGAAGAACGGGCAGTGCGATCGCGGATATTTTCGCCAATTTCAATTAAACTCAGCATCAAAGCAGGTGTCAGAAATTGACCTTGGACTGTGGTAATCACAATTGCCAAGAAGTCCAGTACATCAATTGTCAGTTTTCGCTGCATCACAATTCCAACGATGGCTCTTTGGAACACTGGCAATGTTGCTAAAGCAATGGTTCCAGCTACCATCACTGGAGGTACAGATAGCCCCAACGGCCCACCCAATACTGCTAAACCAGTGGCTACTACCGAAAGTTGCAAGCCTGGCCAAGCGCCTTCTTCAGCATTCTCTTTTGGCTTTGCATCAATAGGCTTTTTCTGATCCAACAGCACAACGTTAGCATCATTAGCTGTCATAATCAGACAACTCAGACGCGATCGCATTTTGGCATCGCTGACTTGACTAGCTTCGTAAGTAACAACTAACGAGGCCGCCGCAGGTTTAATTCTGACGCTGGTAATGAGGGGATCAACTTCCAACAATGTTTGTAGACGTTGTATGTATGCGGTGTTATCACGCAATTGCGGGATACGCAACCGCATTCTTCCAGGAACTGTATGGACAACGCTATAAACAACTTTGGAGACTGGCTGATGAGTGCGTCTATTAAAGTTAGCAAGAGTTGCCTTGCCATTACTCTTGTGAATCGGCTGGGCTAAAACCATCGGACTGACGGTTTCGTAAGCTTTCGCACCCAAAGGCACCTCTTCTTTAACTTCAGTTTCCGAAGATTTTTGAACTGCGGGCGATACTAGTTGTGCTGTCAATGGTGTCATTCCTGATCTCGCTAAAATGATGAAAAACTGGATTTATAAGATAGTTGGCTCTCATACCAAATTTTGGATTTTAGATTTAAGTCTAAATTAATCGACCATTCCAACCAAGTTGGTAGTTATATTTGAGAGCGAATTTTTCTCTCCAATCACTGAAGACTGGTGAGTTACTACAAAAAATTTGCCGAGATGTTGTTAAATTCTGCTGGTTGGATTGGCGGCGATACCTGCCGTTGCTTCGTTGGCAGATTGAATCAAACAAATTAAATATGTTTTGGCTGCTTCTTCCACACTGTGCGATCGCTCTTGAGAGTCTCGCAGTTTTCCAGTTTGATAAGTAATCACCACTGAGGCTGCATTTTTATTGATGCGCTCACTTGTCACCACTGGATCTGCTTTGAGCAAGTTCTCTAAGCGTTGCACATATTGGCGATCGCGGGATATTTGCGGTATATGAAACCTAATTCGTCCAGGTATGGCGTGAACGATGCTATAGGCTACTTGAGTGCTGAGTTTTGAGTGCTGAGTGCTGAGTGCTGAGTGCTGAGTCACCGAAGTTTGCTCAACGGGGGTTATCTCCGCACGCAATTTCTCGCTGGGTGCTGAGTGCTGAGTAGTTTGTTCTTCCTCTGCACCCCTACACCCTTGCACCTCTGTACACCTGCACCCCTGTTCCTCTAATCGAACAGTATCAGCAGTCTGCAATAAACTTGCTAAATTTGAGCGCATTTCAAAATCAGACATCATCCCGGTTTTATAGGTAATGACGACTGATCCCGCTTCTCGATTAACTTGCTGATTAATCACCCATTCTTGCTCTTTGATTAACGCTTGCAGGCGTTGCAAATATTGGGGATCATCATTAATTTTTGGTACACAAAATGCGACTTTGCCGGGGAGTGCCGCAGTAATACAATAAGCTACTTTGGCAGATGGCTGATGGGCGATATGGTTTGGTTTGGCTGCTATTTTCCAGGGGCTATGCCCAGGAGGCTGCGAGGCCGATGAGGATACAGAACCCTCCATTTTCATCCTCCTGTGTTCCTTCACGGAACGATCTACAACGGAAAGTTCGCCATATAGGCTAAAGAAAAAGACATAGCTGCGGGCTTCATCTCAGCCCAAATACTCGATATGTTTAGATTGTTACTTTCTGCTGATGTTTTTGTTGTATCTGCCGATACAACAATCTGAGTATTTTGTTCTTCAGGCTGTTGTGGTTCTGCGATTTGAACACTAGGTGCGACAGGATGAGTCTGCAAAGCCAATTCCATTAGTTTTACCCAATGGCTGAGAGCAACTTCACCTGGATGATATGCGATCGCAATTGAGGCTGCATCACAATTCATCCGCACGTTAGTTACATAAGCATCGGTTTTCAATAACCTTTCCAGTCTTCTAGCATAAGCTTGATCCTGGGTAATGCGGCTAACATGAAACCTAATTCTGCCCGGAATGTGATGAACCACAGTGTAGGCAATCTTGGCTGACAGTTTTATGTCTTGCCTAACTTGTTCAGCAATAGGTTTAGTTGCTGCTTGTGTCAATTTCGGTTGTTTGGTTGTGTTATTTGGTTTTACAAATTGGCTTTTGCTATCTGACTTAGCAATTTGCGGTTCTAGATAGTCGATTACCCGACGTGTGGCATCTGCGGTAATCATATAGACTGGGATCGATGCAAATCCACTAATCCCTAGACCCCCTGTAACTGCTAAACCAGTCATCAGAGGAATAAAGGAAATAGTTTGCTCCATCCAAAAGTCTGGAGATTTCCACACTGCAAAGGGATCTTTGCTGTTCATCGATTGAGGCGAATTTGGGGAAGGGTAAATATTCAGTTTTTCTAGTATTCCCAACATCTGAGGTAATGTCAAATCATTTTCGTCAAAGTTAACGACTAAACTCCCTAATTGCTCGTTTGTCGTAACTTCAGCGACTCCTTTGTACTGTTGTAAATGTTGGGATACTAATTCTAAGCTTGTGTTTAAACTGCCGTCAGTAGCGCGGATACGAATGCGACCGTGGGTTGCATGGACGATTTCTAGGCAACTAGTTGGTAAATGCGTCTCTAACTTTGCACTTGCCAAACTAGTATGTCTATTCACTTGTAATTGATCACTGTGACGCTGAGTAGAGATTAAGTCAGGAGACAAAGCTTCTTTCGGACTTAATCCGCGACTACTGAGAGTTTTTGTCATTTACTCGATAGTTGCACCAAGGCTCAAAGGTTAACAATAGGTTAAATATAACTCATAAATTCCGTATGTGAACTCATCCTCAAGATTTATTTTAGATTAAGTAATGTTAATTACCCGTTTTTGGTATTCTTGCTCAGTGATGATATCGTGAGTACTTTCAACACGATCTATAAATACAATTCCATCTAAATGATCGTACTCATGCTGAAAAATCCGCGCTACAAAGTCAGTTAATTCTTGTTTTTGTAATTGTCCGTAGCGGTCATAATATTCAACTGCGATAGCTTGATATCTTGGTACTAATCCTCTAATACCGGGGATACATAAACAACCTTCCCAACCCTTAACAATTTCTGTTGAATGTGACACTATCTTAGGGTTGATCATGGCTGTGGGTTCCATTGTGGGAGCATTGGTATACCTGGGATTGGGACGAGAGGCGACAATAAATAAACGCTGTTTTTCGGCAACTTGCGGTGCAGCAATTCCCACACCATTTGCTTGCGAAACCGTAACAATTAAATCATCAATTAATTTTTGAATTTTCTCATCATGAATGTTATCAACCCAAGCCGCTGTTTGCCGAATTACTGGGTCGCCTAACTGCACAATTGGTAATAAGTCAGCCATATCAAAAACTCCATTTGGGATTAGCAGATAATTAATAAAAAGAGTGCCTAATTAAATAAAAATTGACAATTGAAAATTGTCAATTTTTGCAAACATAAAATTTACTAATAAATAGTATGTAAGTTTTTTAACCCAAAATATTAAGTCATGAACTTCACACCTCACACTTCAATTAGTTTTCGCGTTGCACAGGTAAAGCTGCGGGACGAACGGTGAGTTGTGTAATTTGTCCGTTGCGCTCTATTTGTACCGATAAAGGATTACCGATTTGACTTTTCTCTAGAATTCTTTGTACTTCCTCTGGTTTAGTGACAGATTGGTTGTTGATTTGCTGAATCACATCTCCGGGTCTGAGTCCCGCCAACGCCGCCGGAGAACGAGGCACAATCCGCACTAACAACACACCTTTATCTGTCGTCAGAGTAATGCGATCGCCAAATCGCTCGTTTATCCTTTCTTTAATTTCTGGTGTGAGTGCCACCATCTGCACACCCAAATAAGGATGATCAACTCGACCTTTCGTAATTAATTCTTGAGCTATTTTCTGCACTGTGTTGATCGGAATGGCAAATCCCAAACCTTGAGCGCCACGCAAAATTGCTGTGTTCATCCCAATTACTTGACCGCGTGCATTCAGCAACGGGCCGCCAGAATTCCCTGGATTAATCGCTGCGTCTGTTTGCAGATAGTCAACTCGCTTATCACTAGCACCAATATCACTGCTAGACCGTTCTGTTGCACTAATAATCCCTGATGTCACAGTATTGTTTAACCCCAAAGGATTACCAATGGCAATTACCGCTTCCCCTGGTTGTAAAACTTCTGAATTACCTAACGATACGGTTGGCAAGTTATTAGCATCTATTTTAATCACAGCAACATCGGTAACAGGGTCTTCTCCCAATACTTGACCATCAAAAGTCCTGCCATCTTTGAGTATTACTGTTACTTTATCTGCACCGTCAACTACATGAGAATTAGTTAAAATTTGCCCAGAGGAGCTAATGATAAATCCCGAACCACTACCCCGTTCAACTCGCTGTCTGGGTTGGACATCCCGAAAATACCGCCGAAAGAAGGGATCATTAAATTCGTCGGGAACACGCGATGTAATTGTTCTAGCGGAGTCAATTCGCACAACTGCACCGCCAACATTTTTCACCACGCCGACAACAAAATTAGGATCACCAGATGAAATGGGTGAAAGTGCGATCGCTGATTCAGAATTAGATGTTTTGTTATCAACAGTTCCAGGTTGATTGACAGAATTTTCAAAGGTTTTACCTGGTAGAAGGCCACAGCCCCCCAAGGACACCACTGCTACCCCACTGAGCAGCATTAACTTGACATTGTTAGCCATTTTGCTCAATAGCCAATCCCAGCTATCAATATTATGCACTGTTGTGTTCATGTGTCTTTGCTTCTCCGTATTGGTCAGTGGGTGATAGGATATTGCCTACTGGGTAGTCCCAAAATGATTAGAACTCAAAGTTTAGCTTAGGTCTAGAGTATCTAGATGCTAAATTGGTGCTTGCTCATATCTTCTATTCTGGCGATTAGCAGCAAAGGTGATATGTGATGGAAATTTCTCTTGACAGTCTGTGGTCTCAGGTGCTAGAGCGCCTACAGCTAGAATTATCCCGTCCAACCTTTGAAACTTGGATTAAAACTGCCCAAGCGGAACGGTTAGAGAATAATTGTTTAGTGATTATTACGCCAAATCCCTTTGCTCGCAATTGGTTACAAAAGTATTACATCAATACTATTGCCAATGTTGTGCAGAGTATTTTGGGTTATCCGGTAGACATTTACATTACCGTCGCCCAAGGGGATGAAGTTTCGCCTATAGAACCACGAGAAACTATCCAGGAATTTGCTAGTGCTAATTTCATGTCTGAAAGCCTGACACAAAAAACTCAAACTAACGCCGATTTAAATTCCAAATATGTGTTTTCGCGGTTTGTCGTGGGCGCAAATAACCGCATGGCACACGCAGCATCCCTAGCCGTTGCTGAATCTCCAGGTAGAGAGTTTAATCCGTTGTTTTTGTGTGGTGGTGTTGGTTTAGGCAAAACTCACCTGATGCAAGCGATCGGGCATTATCGCTGGGAGATTTGCCCAAATTCTAAAATATTTTACGTTTCTTGTGAGCAGTTTACCAATGACTTGATTACGGCTATCCGCAAAGATAGTATGCAGAGTTTCCGAGAACACTATCGGGCGGCTGATGTGCTGTTAGTGGATGATATTCAGTTTATTGAAGGTAAAGAATATACCCAAGAAGAATTTTTTCATACTTTTAATACATTACATGAAGCAGGTAAGCAAGTCGTCATTGCATCTGACCGTCCACCAAACCAAATTCCCCAACTCCAAGAGAGGTTATCTTCACGGTTTTCTATGGGGTTAATAGCTGATATTCAACCGCCTGATTTAGAAACACGAATGGCGATTTTGCAAAAAAAGGCGGAGTATGAAAATATCCGTTTGCCCAGAGATGTGATTGAGTATATAGCAACTAACTACAAATCAAATATTCGGGAATTGGAAGGAGCATTGATTCGGGCTTTGGCTTATATTTCGATTTGGGGTTTGCCGATGACAGTAGAAAATATTACCCCAGTTTTAGAAACGCCAAGCGAGAAAGTAGCTGCGACTCCAGAAGCTATTTTAAACGCGGTGGCGGCGAATTTTGATGTGTCAATTGAAGACCTCAAAGGTAACTCACGACGGCGGGAAATTAGCTGGGCTAGGCAAATCGGGATGTATTTAATGCGTCAACACACTGATTTGAGTTTACCGAGAATTGGGGAAGAGTTTGGTGGCAAAGATCATACAACCGTGTTATATAGTTGTGAGAAAATCACTCAACTCAAAGAAAGCGATCGCAACTTAGAAAACACACTTCGTCAACTGAGCGATCAGATTAATATGAGTAGTCGTTCGCAAAAATCATCAAGGAATTAATCTGGAGTTTTCCACAGCCTGCGAACTAATTACTGATCGAAATGGTTAAGTAACAAATTCCAAATATTAAGTTAAGTATAAAAAACGATTAAAATTAAATCTCTCTGTGGAAAAATAATTCTTTTCTGTGGAAAAAACCCAACAATTCTGTGGAAAACTCTATCCAGTATAATTACCTTGTGGAAAAACCCTAAAAGTTTTCCACAAGTTTTCCACAGGTATTGACACTGTTTATTTGAGAGGTTAGAGACTAGAGAAATTTTTATGGTCTTATTCCCGGTGAGGGAATAGCGAGAAAACGTGAATATTGACTAAAGTAAAAAATACTCGTACCTACCTTTAATTTATAACCTCTAACTCCTAGCCTCTAATTCCTCCCCTATGAAATTACTTTGCTCCCAAAGCGACCTCAGCACTAATCTTTCCCTTGTTAGTCGTGCTGTACCATCACGACCGAATCATCCTGTGTTGGCGAATATACTTTTACAAGCAGATGCGGAAACGAACCAAGTTAGTTTAACGGCTTTTGATTTGAGTTTGGGTATCCGTACTAGCTTTAGTGCAGAAGTTTGGCAAGGAGGTGCGATCGCCATACCTGCTAAACTCTTGGTAGATATTACCTCGCGGTTGCCAGAAGGGGAAATCACCTTAGATGACGAGGCCTCTGAAGCATCCACAGGTGAAGGTTTAATTGTCACCCTCACACCCAAAAGCGGCTATTATCAATTACGCGCTATGAGTGCGGAAGATTTTCCCGAACTCCCAATTATTGAAGATGCAGAACCAATTAATTTAACAGCCGCCGCCTTAATTGAAGGACTGCGGGGTTCGTTATTTGCTACTAGTGCTGATGAAACCAAGCAAGTTCTCACAGGTGTACATTTGAGTGTGAAACAAGACACTCTAGAATTTGGTGCGACTGATGGACATCGCCTAGCGGTGGTAGAAACCACAAACGAGAGTCCTTTGGCTGGTGGTGGGCAATTAGAAGTGACAGTACCCAGCAAAGCCTTACGAGAACTAGAAAGAATGTTGGGGCATAATGCTGCGGCTGAGGATGCGATCGCCTTATACTTAGACCAAGGTCAAGTTGTCTTTGAATGGCAAAATCAACGCTTAACTAGCCGCACTTTAGAAGGGCAATATCCCGCATATCGCCAACTCATTCCCCGCCAATTTGAGCGACAAGTTACAGTTGACCGCAAACAATTTTTAAGTACTTTAGAAAGAATTGCTGTACTAGCAGATCAAAAGAATAATATAGTTAAACTCACCATTGATCATGCTGCCCAAGAATTAACTTTATCTTGTGAAGCGCAAGAAATGGGCAGTGGTCGAGAGTCCATACCTGCGGAAATCTCTGGCGAAGATATCGAGATTGCGTTTAATGTGAAATATTTAATGGAAGGACTCAAAGCTTTGCCATCTTCCGAAATTCAAATGCACATTAATCAAAACCTCACACCAGTCATTTTTACACCACTGGGAGGGTTAAAGATGACTTATTTAGCTATGCCGGTGCAGATGCGTAGTTAAGAAGATTTTGGGGAGGGCGATCGTATTTCTACCTGAATTATCTTTATCATTTTTTTGTAAAATGGTATAATATGTAAAAAAATAGCTCTCAACACCCTTGTCAAACAAACATTTCAGTTTTCTAATCAAACTTTTTTTTTACTTTTATTCTTATTTGCACCCATTATCATCAGCAAATAGCTCATAAATTTTCATACGTCATTAATTTAAATCTATATCCAAGCTTAGTCTTATCAGACACTAAAAAATTCAGATGTATTTAATACATACTTAGTAAATTATCAAAATTTTGTAATTATTTGTTACAAAATTACCAGTCATGATATAGTGCAATCTAATCTTGGGTAGAAAAAGCGAATAATAAACAATGTGGGAAAATGTCATTGCTACATTGATTGCAGCAGCAATCACTGGCCCTATAGGTTATTTTGTGAAGTCTAAGCTTACAAAAGAGAAATATCTTCCAGATGCTCCTGCTTTGGACTCCAAGCAGATGTACAGGTTTGTCAGCGGAAATTGGTATCTCTATCACTTTACAATAGACAGTAAATTATCCAAATTTCCGATTCTTGTATCGTCAAAGTTGCAAATGGTGATCAACTCAAATTTGGTTGTAAATGGATTCGAGGACGTACAAGTTGATCACCGGAGGGCGCTCAACTACAAGTTGCGTGGTCAAATCCGAGCAGGGCAACTTCATTTCACATGTATTTGTGCTCAGGATTCTAGCGAAGTATATTCTGGTATGTTTCCCAATCTCCTTGATGATGATGCAATCGGCATCATTATTGCTAGGGATTATGATCGTAATCTGTACGCATCTCCAGCTTTAATTTCAAAGAAGCAAAAGAATCGTGATGAGGCTATTAGTATACTCAATAATTCTGAAGTCAAGTTCTATCACTCTGCATCCTCGTCTAGTAATAAAAAAATTTGGTTGATCCTACAAGATTCAATGGAAAAACAAACAAACTTACGATGTCCTCTTTAGGATACTTAGTTAAATGCAGAGGTGTAGCGACCTGCAATTATAAATTATCCAAGCTACAATTCTCATTGTTTTCAACCAGGATTATTGGCAACTAGAATTTAATTTAAACCAGAATTACTTGTAAAAAGCCAGGATTAATGCAACCGACCTGCAATCATTCGTTTCTACCAGCATTATTTGCAAATAAGATCAATATCAATACTTTACTAGGGCTGATTTGTAAGTGTTGACAGAGGTTATCAAACAAACTCATTTTGAAATTCCATAAATTAACTTTAAATTCTTCTATCGTTGTATTTAATTCTGGTTTGCTCAGGTCTTGATTGCAGGTTTGAGAGATTGGCATGTAGGTTGCTACATTTAGGCAGCATAGCTAGATATGAATTAAGCCTTTCCACAAAGTACCAGAAATTTTTTATAAAAATATATTTAATGTATTTGTCTTATCTTTACAGAATGCGGGCTTTATTGCCTAGCATTACTGATTTAAAATCTTCACCACTTATACAAATTGTAGCATCATTACGTCCAGGATTTAAGTAAATATACTTTTGTTTGAACAGAGTTGAAGACACTACAAGCTGTACATTAAGCTCGTATCCAAAAGGAGCAAGTCCTCCTACCTCTGTACCCAAAATTTGAGATAGAGTCTCCGGATCACACATCTTAGTTTTCTTGATACAAAACAATTTTTTTAATTTTTTTAAAATCTATACGTTCATTTCCAGAAATTGTTACCACAATTAAATTATTTCCTGCTTGTAGAGCCAGAGATTTTGTTCCTTCTTCCTCAGCATGATTTAAAACTTTGCTTGCAGTTTCAGAAGTGTAAACAGGCTCATGTTCAAATAATTGAAATTGAATTTTATTCTTTTCAAGATAAGCAATTATTCTTTGGTAAAGCAATGTTATCATTTGATATTATCTCCTGTAATGACTAAACTATGAGTTAAATTTTTAAATCTAGAAATAATATTGGATTCATTCAACAAAAACTTCTTGGCACTTCTAGATTTTTCTTCTGGTAAATAGGCTTGATTTAGTAAAGGTATTTCTAGACAAGCGTTTAAACCTTTAATTTCCAAATTCCTAAATCCGTGAAATATTATCTTAATACTTTTGTCTGTATAAAAACGGGCATAAGAAAAAAATATCTCCTCTTGTTTTTCTGATTTGATATAATTGAATTTCAGATAAGCTACTTATCGTGAATTTGGTCATACATCGGAAGATATTTCTCAGAGAAAATCTTGAATAAACCATTATGAAGATGATCCCATTAGGTTTTAGAACTCTTTTTATTTCATTGATAGATTGTTTATATTTTAAAGAGTGAGAAAATGAACCATACAGAGAAATAACTGCATCAAAAGTATTTGTATTAAAATAAGATAAGTCTTCCATATTAATCTGATAAAAATCTACATTATTAAATCCAGAGTATTTAATTTGGGCTTGTTGAAGCATATTATATGAAATATCAACACCAGTATAATTGAAGTTGGTATCTAGAAAATCTGATATTAATTCATATGCCAGTCCAGAACCGCAACCTAAATCTAATACTTTACAGCCTTTATACAAATACTTACAAAGCATATCTCTGATAATAGAGTTTTCTGCCAAGCTAATTCCATCATTATACAGTTGATCATAAACATTTGCTAAAGAGTCATAGTAGAGTCTACTTTCCTCATTAGATAACACACTTAAAAATTCATATTTTTTAAATTGAAAATATTGTTTGTCGTGCATATTTGTAATTCCTTTAAAAAAATTTATTAACATCCTCTCAGCTTTATAAAATATTGTCGATACAGAATTCTCCAACGGCAATGCGTGACATGATGGTTTTGAGTGCATCAGGGCTAAAAGGTATACAGAGATTCTCACAAAATGATTGTGAATTCTGCTGTAAGCTTTCCAATCTAGAGAATTTGAGATAAAAATTGGCGCGTTCTGTCTTCTTGCGGGTTAGTAAAAAATATATCAGGTGTTGCTGACTCTACAAGAGAACCGCTATCCATCAGAATTACTCTGTCAGCAACTTCACGGGCGAATCCGACTTCGTGGGTAACTACAACCATCGTCATTCCATCACGGGCGAGAGTACGCATCACATCTAATACTTCGCGTACCATTTCTGGGTCTAAAGCTGATGTAGGTTCGTCGAATAGCATAATTTTAGGCTGCATAGCCAATGCACGAGCGATCGCTACCCGTTGTTGTTGTCCACCAGATAACTTTCCAGGGTATTTCCGCGCCTGTTCTAATATTCCTACTCTTTCTAACAGTTGCATTGCCAATTCTTCAGCTTTTGCTTTTGATAAGCGACGTACCCAAATTGGCGCTAAGGTAATATTTTGCAAGACGGTGAGATGGGGAAACAAATTAAATTGTTGAAAAACCATTCCCACTTCTTGCCGAATTGCTTCAATATTCCGCAAGTCGTTACTTAGGGTAATACCGTCAATAATTATTTTTCCTTGTTGATATTCTTCTAAAGCATTAAATGTCCGAATAAAAGTTGATTTCCCTGAACCAGAAGGCCCCATTAATACTACTACTTCTCCTCGATTAACAGTTAAACTCACACCTTGGAGGACATGAAATTTTCCATACCACTTATGAACATTCTCAGCAATAATAATTGATTCTTTACCTATCATCATTAATTTTTCAACCTAAATTGTATTTTTAACAACATCTATTAAATAAAAATATTGCCTAAATTGTATCAAATTGACGGCTCTGAAAATTGGCAATTGATGTATTATTAAATATTAGTACTGTTACAAAAAAGTCGGTGTCTAAACCAGCAGATACAGGTGGTAAGCGATTAATTAGTCTCGCTCCCGATGCCTGGGTAAAATGGGTGACTCAGCGCCCAGAAGTTATAGCAAAAGAAATTTTAGGTTCTGAGTTTCAGTGGATTAGCCGAGAAACAGATGTGCTTGTAAAAGCATACAGTGAGGTGTGTGGCGATTTTTTGGTACTCACGGAATTGCAATTGCGCTACACAACCAAAATGCCTTTAAGGATGAGGGCTTATGCGGCTTTGGCAGAGGAACGTTATCAACTGCCTACTTATCCAGTATTAATCAACATTTTGCCACCGCCAACGACAGTAACAGTTGTCAGTAGTTACGAGCGAAGCGAGAATTTTTTGGATTACGCGCTATCCAAGATTATCGTGTGATTAACTTGTGGGAAGTAGACGCTGAGATTGTGTTTCAGCAACCAATACCATCTTTATTGCCATTCGTGCCGATATTGCGAGGCGGCGGAGAAGCATCTGTTGTACAACGCGCACTACAAATACTACGAGCAGATGACCAGTTCAACCAGTTAGAATCATTGCTGGCATTTTTTGCTAGTTTTGTGTTAGAGACACCTTTAGTACAGCAAATTATGAGGTGGGATATGACAGTATTAAGAGAATCACCTTGGTATCAAGAAATTTTAACTGAAGGTAAAGAATTGGGTCTTCAACAAGGCTTAGAGCGAGGCTTAGAGCGAGGTTTAGAGCGAGGCTTAGAACAAGGCTTAGAGCAAGGTGCGCGACGGCAATTAATCCGGGTGTTGCAACGACGCTTTGGTGAAGTTCCACCTTCAGTAGTCGCAACTTTGGAAAGTGCGAGTGTAGAACAGTTAGAAAATCTTATGGATGCGGCTATTACTGTTAGTTCTTTGGCAGAATTTCTGGCTGTCTTATCTGATGAAAGCGATACCGCACAATAATTAATTAAACTGCCTCTCTAACCGTTGGGAGACTAACGACATTGAATAACAAAATAGCCAGTAAATTAACCCAACAAATAAATAAACTTCTGCATAGCGCCCGATAAATTGTGGTTGTGCCAAAATGGAACGAGAAATACCTGTTAATTCTACTAAAGCTACTAAAGATAATAGTGAAGTATCTTTAAATAAGCCAATAAATTGTCCGACAATTGCTGGAATAACTGCCCGTAAAGCTTGAGGAAGGACAATTAATAAAATTACCAATGGTGTTTTTAATCCTAATGCTTTAGCGGCTTCAATTTGCCCGTGAGGAATGGCTTGTAGTCCGCCACGGACATTCTCTGCCATATAGGCCGCACTAAATAAAACTAATCCGGCAATTCCTCTAATTACTCTATCTAAACGCCAATCTGTTGGTAAAAACAAAGGTAACATGACTTGAGCGAGAAATAAAATGCCAATTAGTGGTAATCCTCGCACAATCTCTATATATAGAATAGAAAACCAACGTAAAATAGGTAAATTACTAGTACGTCCTAAAGCTAATAAAACCCCTAAAGGAAACGAAATTATAATACTCACAACTGCCATTAAAACAGTGAGTAGTAAACCATTCCATAAATTTGTCGGGACGTTTTGTAAGCCCAATCCTCCACCAATTAGCCAGATAATTACAGGAAATGATAATAACCAAAATGGAGATAGCCAAGGAGTTATGGTTTTATAAAATGTTTTGCCAAGCCAAAAGCTTGTTAATGTTAATGTTGCAATAAATAGTAACCATATACGCGAGGTCAAATCCAAGGGCAGAATAATTAATAATAGACTATAAATAAAAGCAAAAATGGCTAATCCTAGCTTATTTAAACTTTGTTTGTTAAATACAATACCGCTAGTTAGAGAAAATAAAACAGATGCTATAGCCAAAACAATCCAAGCACGCCAATACAGTGTTTGCGGAAACCTCCCGACTAAAAATAAACGCAAGTTAACTTGAATAACTGCCCATTGTGCTTGAGTAGTTGCCCAATTTATTACGTTATATAATCCCCAAAATATAAATACTAAACCGACAACAGTTAACAAGCTGTTGTACCAAGTGTTAAATAAGTTTTTCCGTAGCCAAGTTAATTGATAATTTATCATTTGTTACTTTTTATAGAACTCATATTTGATTTGTAGAAAAAATACAGTGTACTCCAAAAATTCTCTTCCCTACTCCCAGTCTTTTCAGATAATTTCAAAAATCAAACCCAATTCCTATATATCTGTTTTATCTCTCTGTAATTTGTACGGTACGATTGAGCAAATTCATAATAATAGAGATGGTTAAGCTGAAGGTAAGGTAAGTGAGCATAAGTAGTAACATTACTTCTACGGCTCTCCCGGTTTGATTAAAGGTGGTGGAAGCGACAAAATAAATATCGGGATAACCAATAGCGATCGCTAAACTAGAATTTTTCGTCAAATTCAGATATTGACTGGTTAATGGCGGAATAATTACCCGCAATGCTTGGGGAAAAACTACTAAGCGCATTACTAATCCTGGTTTTAAACCTAGCGATCGCGCCGCTTCCCATTGTCCTTTAGGTACTGATTGAATACCACCCCTGACAATTTCTGCAATAAACGCACCTGTGTAAAAAATCAATCCCAACAATAAAGCCGAAAACTCTGGGGAAAAATGAACCCAAGGTAAATCAATTCCATTTTGACTAAAGCTAATAAAACCCCACAAAGAAACTTTGTTTTCAACTTTGGGAAAACTCAAAAAAACAGCAAAGTACCAAAATAGTAATTGCAATAGTAAAGGGGTGTTCCGAAAAATCTCTACATAAATTAAGCTGATATTTCGGACTAACCAGTTATCTGATAACCTCGCTATCCCAGAAGTTATACCGACAATTGTCGTGAAAAAAAAAATGCCTGCGATCGCCACACGCAAAGAGTTAATCAATCCCACCCATAAAGCACGAGTATAGGTATCAGTGGCTTTATAAGTAATTGGCGTTTCACCAATGTCAAAAGATGCTTGCTGCTTGAGAAAATCAAATCCGAATTGAATACCTAATTGTTGTAAGTTACGGTTCAGGTTACTCCAAAGTATTGTTACTAAAATAGCTGCTAAAAATACAGCAATAAATTGTGCTGTGATTTGCCAAAAACGATGATCACGCCAAATGGGCGGTTTGTCATTTGTCATTAGTCATTTGTCCTTTGCCAAAAGTAGACTATTAAAGTATGAAATTTCATACTTCACACTTCATCTAAATGGTGGGGAATAAAGTAATCCACCTTTTGACCAGAGTTGATTTTGACCACGGGCGAGATTGAATTTTGTTTTAGGGCCGAGGTTGCGATCATATACTTCCGCGTAATTACCAACGTGTTTGATGACTCTAGCAGCAAAATCGTTAGTTAAGCCAAGTCCTTCACCTAAGTTGCCTTCTGTGCCTAAAAAGCGTTTAATATCTGGATCATTAGTGTTAGCCATTTGCGCCACATTTTGAGAAGTAATACCCAACTCTTCGGCTTTGACGAGGGCATAAACTACCCATTTCACAATGTTGTTCCAGTTGGTGTTTCCTTTGGCAACTGCTGGTGCAAGCGGTTCAGAAGAAATCACCTCATCTAAAATTACGTTATCTTCTGGTTTGGGTAGATTCGTCCGGCGCGAAACCAAGGCAGAACGGTCGGCTGTCACTCCGTCACAACGTCCTTCAGCGTAGGTGGCAAAAGTAATATTTACATCTTCAAAAACAACAGGTTTGTAAGTTATACTGCGTTTCCGCATTTGGTCGGCTAAATTTTGTTCGCTAGTTGTACCAGTTTGCACACAAATTGCTTTGTCTTTCAAGTCTGCCAAGGATTTAATATTGCTAGTTTTGCGAACCATGATGGCTTGCCCATCATAAAAGACGACAGGCGCAAATTCCAAACCTACGGAGGTATCACGGCTGAGTGTCCAAGTTGTGTTGCGACTGAGAATATCTACTTCCCCAGTTTGGACGGCGGTGAATCTTTCTTTGGCGTTGAGATTGCGAAATTCGATCGCATTGGGATCATCAAACATTGCTGCTGCCACAGCACGGCAAACATCTACATCTATACCACTGTATTTACCGTCAGTACCCACAAAGCTAAAACCGGGAATTTCGCCACTCACACCGCAAATTAACTGACGACGACTTTTAACTGTATCAGTGCGATCGCTGGCTGTATTTGTGGTTTGGCTTGATTCTCCACTACAAGCAGCAAGTGTCAAGATTAAAGGTGCGATCGCCAGAATCCAAGCTGATTTCCACATAAACTTTCGTGAATATTAAACCCTGAAAAATGTGTTGACGACTACAATATTTTGGTAAAAAATCAGTCGATGTTTGTAATATAAGGCTTTTTGGAGATTTTTTAACATCTGTGTTGTCAAGCAGTTTTATTTGATTTTGATGATCATCAGGCTTTAGATTCCCGACTTCTTCAAGAAATTAAGCATCTATTTTTTACTTAAAATTGGAAATTTATCTAGCTTTTTATTACTCATGGTATGTGAATTTTTAACTATTACTTGAAATACTGATTCTTGAGATACAAAAATTGCGAAATGTTTTGTCCTTATGAGTACTTTCTCGAACATAATTTTCTTATTTCATAGAATTTAGACATATCAGGCGAAAAAATCCGAAATTATGCAGTAATTTATTGCATACTTCTCAACAAGCAGAAGTCGCCACATCAACCTAAACATAGACCCCTAGCAGGTTACACTAGTTTTGGTGACAGCCGCTCCACCATTTCTTACGAGGCTTTTATGGGAGCAAATCTCGAACAGATTGCCAATTACTTAGACAAACTAGGTTGGGACTACCGCTTTGATGATGAAGAAGACCGTATTATCACAGGGGTGGAAGCTGATAACCTAGAAGATTTTCTGATAGTTGTTCAACTAGATGAGGAGGGAAAGTTTTTCCGCATTTTTGCGCCTCAAGTTTTGGCTGGAGTGCAAGACCATCCTTACAAAGCGGCGATTCTCCAGACGATGTTAGCCATTTCTTGGGAAACCAAAATGCTGCAATGGGAATATGACCCATCAGACGGCGAAATCCGGGCGATTATTGAATTTCCCTTGGAAGACTCGATTTTGACAGAAAAGCAATTTCAACGTTGTTTGAGTGGGTTAATTCAAATTGTCGATAGTATAGCTATCCCGCGGTTGAAAGAAGTTATGGCTACAGGGGAAGATCCTGGAAACGTGGAAATTGGCGAAAGAATGTTACTCACGATTCAGGAAGAAGCACCAGGGTTACTGGAAATGTTAGAAAAGGCGATGGAGGCCAGAAAAAAGCGGGGGACTTTTCCAAGTGACTGAGGCGGATCACCACTTAAATAGCTATACTCCAAAGTGATACCCTCTCTATATACTGAAATTTTCTAGGGCTGGATTTTATGACATCCTATGCAACCTCCTCTGCCAAAGCAGAAATGAGTGAACTCCGGCGATTAAAAGGCTTATTACCACCAGAATTGCAAAGCTGGGTCACAGTTGAAGGCACAACTGAGGTCAATCCACCCCTGATCCGCAGCGAAGAAATTGGTAAAGACCAAGTAGAAATTCAAATTGACTTGGTGAAATGGGATGCTTTGGCTATGGATCAGCGTAATCTGCTGTTCTGGCATGAAGTTGCCCGCATTCAAATGGACACAATTCCCAAAGATGGTTGGGAAATGGCAGCATTGGCTATTGGTTTAGGCGGTGCTGTGGGTGAATTGTGGGTACAAGATGGATTGTTGCTGGTGTTAGCCTTGGCGCTATGTGGCGTTTCTGGTTGGCGACTTTATCAAAAGAATAATGGCGAAAAGCAAATGCGAGAATTGCTGGATGCTGATGAAAAAGCGATCGCACTAGCAACTCGTTTTGGTTACAGTCTCCCCAATGCTTACAAGAGTCTCGGTAGTGCCTTGAAAACCTTAATTGATACTACTCCCAGCAAACGCCAACGGTCTCGTTATGAAGCACGACTTTCTGCCCTCAAACGCAGCGCCAACAAGGCAAAAGCTAAATCTCGCACTCCCGAAGATAGCGGACTGTAACTACAAAGAATTATCTTGGGTGGGCAGTACCCACCCAAACCAGCATTTATTTACTTTTGCATAGATTTAAACTGCCGCTTCACAAATAAACTACTAGCAGCTAGTAAAATTAGTCCCGCCGTTGTGGTTGGTTCGGGGACTCTTGCTGGTGGTACAAATCCGTCCAATTCTGCTTGGCTGGCGTTTAAGGCATAAACAAAGGTCGGAATTAAAGACTGTCCTGTAGGACAACCACTATCAATGGGGACTGTAGAGGAGTTTATCCCATCTGTACACACGTCAAATTGTTCATTATCGCCATTTTGAGTCACGCTGAAGTCGTTATCTGTCCCCACAATCAAGGCGTAAGAACCATCAGCAAGCTGCGGCCCAATTGCCAATCCTTCAAATTTTTCGGGAATGGGTTGTCCAGCATTTCTCAGAAATTCGGCAATATCCGCAAACAAAGTCTTACTAACGGGTGTGACTCCAGTTGGTAAATCATTGATACCTGTCAAGCTAATATCAGTCACATTGGTTGCACCAGTCAAATCAATTTTGTAGATGCGTTTACTAGCAACAGGGATCGCACCTGTGGGATCTTCCACACCCACACCACGATTATCCCGTTCCAGGACTAAAAATTCGTTATTGTTCAAGGCTGTAATGGAACTAATACCAATATTGCGCCCTTGAGAATTGGCTCCAAAAGTATCATCAGGGACACGAGCATTAATATCTGCCAAACTTTCTAGCTGATAGATGTATTGAGCAGTACTATTCCCGGTGTTGGTGTCAAATTCAACTATCCGTAAATTGCGGCTGCGTCGTCCATCTGGGGAACCTTCGTTAACTAACGGGTCTTGCAGCATGGCAAATAGGCGGCTACCGTCTGGGCTAAGGGTTACGCCTTCAAAGCCACGATTGTCTTGACGACCAGTAGAAATAGTTGGACGACCATCAACGTAGTTAATTGTGCCGTCACTTTGTCTGGGGATCAGATTGCTGGGGGTATTAAATGCCCGAATAAAAGAACCAGTGGGGCTAAATTCGTAGACAGAGGGGCCATATTCATCGGAAACGTAGAAATTGCCATTCGGAGCGATCGCAAATCCTTCTGGGTCAAAACTGCGACCAAGAATGCTGGCATTCCCATTAAGGATTCCCGGATTCAAGCCATTAAAGTTTTGACCATTTTGGGTGAAGAGAATCGTGTCTAATAACTGGAAATTACTGATAGCACCTGTATTTTGGTCAACATCTAAAGAAAATTTCTGCACTCGTGGATTGTAGCTGATGACACCACCACCGGGGCCGCGATCAGCGAGACTATAGTACACATTATTGTAGCGATCGTAGTACAGGTCAGAGAAAAACCCTAGGCGATTAGTATTGGCGCTATTAATACTAGAAGCAGATAAATCTGTACTATTGGCTGAAATTGTGATGCCATTAACCAGAGACACAGCACTAGCAGTAGTCGCTGCTCCTGTAATACTCACGACGGCAGTGACCAGGGAAAGACCGAATCCAGAAATCCAATGCTTGACAGAAATCATGTATACCTTGCAAAAAGACACAGTGGTTTCAGCTTTGGACTTCTAGATTAAAGAAAGGTTATCAGAAAATTAAGGTAGTCAATATCACATGGTTACTTAATAGAATACGGTTTTGACACGGAAAAATCTTCATCAAAGTTTCACACTACTGAAAACTCAGCATTCATCACTTTTTCTTCACAATTGATTGAGCATTTTATGAGTTTGCGGCACAACCCGGACATGAGGCACAAATTTTTTCATTAAAGCTTGCCACATCAGCACTTGGTCAGGATTTGGAGCAAGTAGGGGTTTAGCCGTGAACTGTTCAGAAGCAGGTAAGGGGGTAACTGGTTGTAAAAAAACAGGAACTTTTGGATTGATATCTGCTATCAGTAAAGCTGTTTTTTGCAACTCATCGGGATTTGTATTTTGCGAAATAATTATCTTGACAAAAACATCCAAAGATGGGTTGTTGTGGCATAATTGGAGAAATTTTGTATGTTCTTGCCAATAAGTCTCGCCGCTGACGCTAGGCAGTTTCCAATCCATACCCACAGAGTCGAGGTAAGGCAAAATCATCGCCAGTTGTTCTGGGCGATGTCCCCCAGTCTCTAGGTATATTGGTAAACCAGTAAGCGATCGCACTTGGGGCAGAAATTCATCCAAAAAAGGGGCATGTAAAAGCGGCTCACCGCCAGTCAGGCTAATGCTATCGTGTAGCAACGGTAGATTTTGACGTTTAATCCAGTCGAGTAATATGGTTAAGGGGACGGGATTAGAGTGAATTTCAAACTCTCGTGATCCAGGTGATCGTTCTACCTTACAGGTAGTGGGTGCATTCCATGTGTGGGAGCTATCGCAAAAATTACAGCGTAAGTCACACAAAGCAAAGCGAATAAAAATTTGACGTGTCCCGACATTCAATCCTTCCCCTTGAATAGCAGAAAAGACCTCAATCAGTCGTGCGGTAGGTTCTGTAGTGTTAGCAGTCATGGGATAGTAGCAAAGCGATCGCACTGTGGCGATATCAAAACAAGTACATTTTTTTGTTCTTGTTCTATTGTGAATCGTCCTTGGCAATCTCGGCTCTAACCCCAGATAACTACAGTCAAAAGCAAAAAGGAGCAGAAGGTAAAAATATTACTTTTCTTAGCCTTATGCTTGCAAAACGTCCTTACCACTCCAACTACAGCGAAAAATCAGTCTTTGTTCCTACCCCTGAAATTTGAGGTTCAGTGATTTTCTAGGACACAATAATGTTTGGCAGATTAAATTTACATGGCAACGAAAGTGCAGAGCTTCATGACTAGCCAACCCACAGAGGTAAATTTCCCAGTTACTTCCCTCAATGAAACGGCGATAGTGCAGGTATCGGCGCGGTTAAGCGTGCTAGAAGCAGTCGGCTTTAAACAAACCTGCCAAGACCTCATCGCAACTAACCCACACCTCAAGAAAATCATTGTTGATTTTCACCAGACGATTTTCATGGACAGTAGTGGTTTAGGCGCTCTGGTCAGTAATTACAAAATTGGTCAAGAAACAGGAATTACTATCATTCTGCGAGATGTTACCCCGCAAGTTATGGCGGTACTAACTCTGACAGGATTAGAACAAGTTTTTCCGATGGAGTCTAGCGGCGAAGCAGCATTTGTCGCAGATGAAAATGATATAGAAGCCTCTAAAAATAATTTTCGTAAACTAGAGCAACTTCCTACCACTCACCCTTCTATAGCCTCTTGGATGAAACGCTTGATTGATATAGTGGGTTCATTAGTGGGTTTAGTAATTACAGGAATTTTGCTTATCCCGATTGTCATTGCAATTACAATTGATGATCCTGGCCCAATTTTCTTTAGTCAAACCCGCTGTGGCTGGATGGGTAAGCGATTTAAAATTTGGAAATTTCGCTCTATGTGTGTAGATGCGGAAGCCAAAAAAGCTTTAGTCAAAAATCAAGTACAGGGTGCATTTTTTAAGAATGACAACGACCCCAGAATTACCAAAGTCGGGCGATTTTTACGGCGCACAAGTTTAGATGAATTGCCACAATTTTGGAATGTTTTAAAAGGTGATATGAGTTTAGTAGGTACTAGACCACCGACACCTGATGAAGTTGAACGTTACGAAGTACCAGAGTGGCAACGTCTAGATGTGAAACCAGGAATGACTGGAGAATGGCAAGTCAATGGTCGGTCTACAGTCCGCAGTTTTGAAGATGTGATTCGCCTGGATTTACAATATCAAAAAAACTGGAGTTTGCTGTACGATTTAAAGTTAATTTTGAAAACTGTTGCTATTTTGTTTAACAAAAAAAAGTGGCGCTGTTTAGCAAAAATATAATTTTAAATTCGTCAGTTAAATATGCTTACTCAGATACCCGACTTCTTTAATTAGTCGGGTATCTTGTTTGTGAGGAATGATTTACGGCTACTATAGTTTAGCTGTTAAACTTTGCCGTTGCGGCGATCGCACCGATATGGATAAAGCCATTCACACCTAAATATACCAAAAGTGTGTTTTTCTAAAAATGAGCCAGCGTGATACCTGCCTGAGATGTTAATCCCCGCTTTTGTTTTAATCTCATATAGTTTGGGAAAGGCAGCCGCTAAAATGGCGATCGCAGCTAATAAATAAAATACCGGGGTTCTAAGTTTGCCAAATCTACGAGAATTGCTGTTGACTTTACGAGACATACTTATTCAAAACTCACAGCCTATTCTAGATTAGCTTAACTTTGAAAATGTCGCCGAAAACGCTGATCTGTTTTGTCAGATTTTTTAAGATTACAAGTCAAGCAAAGAGTGTGTAAATTGCTGATATCATTTTGACCACCACGCGCCAAGGGAATGATATGGTCAATTGTCAAATTAGTTTCTAAGTCCATCTTACCGCAGCTTTGACATTGATATTTATCACGTTGAAATACATATTGCCTAACTTCAGGTGGTATCCGAATCCGGGGGGTTTTATTCATCAATTATCCTCATGAATTATACGACATAGTTCTTCCACAAAAGTTGATTGGGGAAGAAATTACAGTTATCTTGCCATAATACTTACTTCTTGAGGTAGAAGGAAAAGCAACTAGCTCTCATTAACATACTGGGAGAATCTTTGCTGAATTAATTATGAATATTATTGCTTGGATTATCTTAGGCTTGATTGCTGGAGCCATCGCTAAAGCTATTTATCCTGGCCGTCAAGGTGGTGGCATTTTGGCAACTATGGTTTTAGGAATCATCGGTGCTTTAATTGGGGGAACTCTGGTTACATTGTTAGAAACTGGCAGGTTGCAATTTACTGCGGCAACACTGAGTATTCCGGGGGTAATTGTTGCCATTATTGGCGCAATTATTGCTATTTTTATCTGGAGTTTACTCACTAACCGCCCCAGTTATTAATTGAATAAAAAATTATGGTTAGGCTGATTTTGTTGTTACAATCAATCATCAATATCAAAAACTCCACTTTTATCTAAAGTGGAGTTTTTTGTATAAAAATAAAAGCTGAAAACCAAAATTATAGCCTTAGTCTCATAGCTGAGTATAGTATTGATCACTCAAAGCATTAAATCTACTAGCTTTCTCCTCAGCACTCAGAACTTTACTCTATATTTAGTCTATAGCTTTTTTAAGTTCATCTTTGATGTTTTCTGTGGTATGAATTACGTTTGCTTCCGCTTGTTTAGCTTTACCTTCAGCCTTATCTGCGGGATTACCTGTAACTTCACCAACTACTTCCTGCACTTTACCTTCAATATTTTTAGCAGTTGCTTCGATGCGGTTTTCGATACTCATGTTTTTTACCTTGACTATTTGTAAACTAAGGAAAAAATATCAGGATTTTCGATTTTGATGTATCTATCAAATGATATAACAATTAATTATTATTAATATCTTTAGACAGATATACGAAAATAATTTACGCTCGGTTGTCTGTTGAGAATGGGTATGAGAGTTTTGGCTTACCTAAACTTCTATACTCCTGCACCCTATGCGAAACTCTTGATTTTACATCTCACTACGTAACTTCTGATAATGAATGATGAATGTTTGAGGATTGGTTCTCAGCTTGCACTGACAGAAAGTCGCAGAGAGTGAAATACTAATCCTGCGGATGTCTTATGGCTCAAGGTAGATGAAACACCTAAAATCGCGATCGCAAGACCTGCGGAGTTTGTTTGAGAACAACATTACAATCGAGTATGTAGCCGAACCTCTGAAAGCTGTGTCCTCCAAAGCAGAGGTAACAGAGGTATTGCAGTGGATGGAAGCAAAGGATTTTGATGTTGTCGGTATTGAAACGGCAGACAATATCACTGGTTATGTTGAACGCTCTTGTTTAATCCAAGCAAAATCGGGTAAATGCGGCGACTATCAAAGGATGTTTCATTCCCAAGAACTCATAGCCATCTCCACGCCACTGATGAAGTTATTACCCATTCTGCGGCAAACTCCCCGCTTATTTGTCTTAGATTGCAATCAAGTTAGTGGAATTGTGACTTGTGGCGACTTACAAAAAGCACCAGTGCGAATGCTACTATTTGGCTTGGTCACGCTGCTAGAAATGAACTTGCTGCGACTGGTAAGGCTTTATTATTCCCAAGATTCCTGGCAAAAATTCCTTAAATCAGAACGGGTAGAAATTGCCAAACGTCTGTGGCGAGAAAGTCAAGAAAGAAACGAAGCCACAGATTTATTAGATTATCTCCAGTTTTGTGACAAACGAGAATTAGTTTTAAATCAACCAGAACTGCTTGAACAATTAGAATTAAAGTCAAAACGTTTTGGCGAACGTTTCCTTAAATCTGCCGAACAGTTACGCAACCGACTAGCGCACGCGCAAAATTTAGTCACTGGTTCTTCTTGGACAGATTTAATTTCTTTAGCAGAAGCGATGGAAAAGTTATTAATTCGCTGTGAAGAAATCGAGTAATCCTGAACTCAAGTTAATTATTTCAGAAGAAAAATCTCTGTGTACCTTTGCGTTGACAAAAACTATGATTGGGAACAGCTCCACAAATAAATTGTAAAAGTAGAGACACACAATAGTGCATCTCTACTGTTGAAATCTACTGTTACTTGTCTATCTGCAAGTAAATCTTCAAGGCTTCATTAACTATTTCTGTCATTGATTTACCTTGGCTGGTAGCAGTTTCCTTCAACTTGCTGAAAACCTCGTCATAAAGGCTAATGCGGGGACGGGATCTGCTGGGTGCAGCTTTCTTTTTAGCTGGTGCTGCTGGGGCTGGAGTTTCTGCTGTGGTGACAGCGACAATTTCCGGTTGATACTGGGCTGCAAATTCACGAATAGCATCAAAACCAACCCGTGAGCAAAAGTCACCAAAGCTTTCTTCAGCTTGGCGTGATTTCTTGAAGAAAACAAAAATTGGCTCTAAAAAGCTTTCAATGTCGTTGTGGTGCAACTTTTCGACAATTGGTTGTGCCAATCTTGTTTGATGTGGTGAACCGCCCAACCAAACTTGATAAGATTCTGGCGCACTACCAACAAAACCTAATTCTGCCATGTAAGGACGAGCGCAACCATTAGGACAGCCTGTCATCCTGATGACAAAATGCTCATCCTCTAAACCAACTTTATCTAATAACGCCCGGACACGTTCTAAAATTCCTGGTATTGCCCGTTCTGATTCTGTGATAGCTAAACCGCAGGTAGG
The DNA here is from genome assembly GCF_001298445.1 of Nostoc piscinale CENA21. NCBI lineage: Bacteria > Bacillati > Cyanobacteriota > Cyanophyceae > Nostocales > Nostocaceae > Nostoc > Nostoc piscinale. Next base: position 128,541 of record NZ_CP012036.1, read on the forward strand.
TAAAGCTGGACAAGCCATTGCATAGCGGAACAGTGGTTCAATTTTACCGGGGTCAGAGACAACACCGCAACGGTCGAGAATTTCTTGAATGGCTGCTTGGTTTTCTGGGGCAATGTCGCAGAAAATTAAATTTTGGTGGGGTGTTAGGCGGATAGGTAGGTGAAATTTTTCGACAATTTCCCGCAAGGCGGTTTTGAGTTGCAACGAACCTTCATCTTTTACCCGCCCATTGTCGATGGAGATACCTAAAAATAACTTGCTATCGCCTTGTTCTTGCCAACCAAGGAAGTCTTCATATTTAAATTCAGGTAAGGGTTTAAAGGGGGCGACTGGCTTACCAAAATATTCCTCGACTTTGGCGCGGAATTTATCTACACCCCAATCATTGATTAAGTATTTTAAACGAGCATGACGGCGGTCAGTGCGATCGCCATAATCTCTTTGAGTAGCTACAATAGCCTTGACAATTTCGTAAACATCTGCTTTATCTACATAGCAAATCGGGTCTGCTAATCTAGCAAATGTTTCTTCTTTATTGTGGGTTCTGCCTAAACCACCACCAGCAAAGATATTAAATCCTTCTAGTTCCCCTTGAGAGTTGGTTATTACTACCAAAGTCAAATCTTGGGAATATAAATCAATGGAATTATCCCCCGGTACTGTCACGCTAACTTTGAATTTGCGTGGCATGTAGTAAGTACCATACAGTGGTTCTTCACTGTCAGTAAAAGTTGTGCCGTTACCATTACTTTGCCGCGCCGCTTTCACCTCTGGATCTTCTTCCGCACTGATAGCTTTTTCGCCATCTAGCCAAATTTCGTAATAAGCGCCAGTTTGGGGAGACAGCAAGTCAGCAATTTTTTTGAGCATATTCCCAAGCATACTGATAATCAGCGCGATTTTTGAAGGGAACTGGTGGGGCCATAACGTTGCGGTTAATATCGCCACAAGCACCCAAAGTCGAACCTAGATTTTGAATAATAGTCGCAATGGCAGCTTTGAGATTTTTCTTTAAAATGCCATGCACTTGGAAACCTTGACGAGTAGTAGCCCGTAATGTGTGGTTGCCATATTCATCAGCGAGCTTATCTAAAGCCAAATATAATTGCGGCGGTACAAACCCCCCAGGGTTCTTTGTCCGCAGCATAAATTGGTAATCTTTCTCCTGCCCCTTGACGCGATTATCGCGGTTATCCTGCTGGTAGGAGCCATGAAACTTGAGAATTTGCACCGCATCTTCACTAAAGTGAGTAGTATCCTCAAGGATCTGCGTTGCTACAGGTTCACGCAAAAAATTACTATTTTCTTTGATGCCTTCTACTTTTGAGGGCTTACGGTTGGCGAGTGGAGGAGGAGCAGATTTAACCATGAGAGTTGTATAGTATTCTCAATAAAGCAGGGATGAAACCCAAGGCTAAGTTTTTGGCTCAGTGATTCCCGGTAATTCGGTCGGAAATATGAGGAATACGACAATTGTAACACGGCAAAAAGCCGGCTTTGTCGATAGTTTTACACTTAACAAAACCAGCATATATAAGTAGGTGGTATAAATCAACTTTAAGTTTGTTGGTTTTCGCTGACTTTTACGGATAAAGTCTGATATTCCATCAATCTTCAAAGTTCAACAACACCATTCACCATGTTGAACTGGAATTATCCCAACATACTTAAGTATGAGTTTATAGCAAATAAATCTTTATTTTCTAACATTTGTAAATGTTAGAATTACTCTCAAAAATTACGCCTACTCAAAAATTAACTTCTTACTTCCGAGAGAGCCAGTTATTTAAAACGATAGCCAATACCACCGTTGATGCTAACAGCAGAAGCGGGACTATTTTGATAAGCACGTAGCCCAACTTTGGCATTTGTGTAAATCAGGAAGTTATTCGCAACTTCTGATTCCACACCAGCACCCACAACTACAGAATCTCTATTACCCAAAGGACTGGGTGAACCATCTTTTTCAACAAAAGAATAACCACCAGTGACATAGGCATTAGTTCTATTAGCAATTGGCACGTCTACGGAAACTTCTGGAATAATACTAGTCGTCTTATCATTCCAGAGAACATTACCCCGTGCAGAAACTGGGAGGTTTCCTAATTTCACTCTACCTGTGAGATTACCGCCAAGGTTAGCTGCATCGTTGTTGAGTCCGCCATTGGTCACGCCTGCTGCAACACCAGCACCAATATAACTAGCATCAGTCCCTTTTTTATCTTGAGCAGCAGCTTGTCCTGCATTCATTACAAGAGGTGCAATAACTAAAGAAGACAATGCTGAAATTGTCAGGAAAGACCGAAGTAAACCTTTCATAATTTTGTTCAATTTTGTTAATTATTACTGTTATTTATTAGGTCGTAAATTGTGTACAAAAGTTCCAAATAATTTTCAATCTCTAGAAATTGTCGTGACGATTGATGCCCAACAGCTAGTCGTAGATTTACTATTTTAGATTGCGTAAAATTTGCCGATATTCGCAGCAAAATTTATCTCAGCCGGAAATTTTTCGAGTAGGCGCTTAAAAAACTGGCACAGAAACGAGAGAAAAGTTAATTTTTTCTTAGATGACTGATGCAATTAAAATTGATAATTTTGCAATTTCAACTAATGCCTAATAATTGCCTGTAGCAGTAATAGCAATAAGCTATGGCAGAAATATATAAAGTAAATTCATCAGAATTCAGTACTCAGAGGCAATTATCAGGGTTGGATGTGATTTACAGATATTGGGCTGCTTGTGTTCTGGCTGTGAAATTTTGGCAATTCTCATGGAGATGGCATAATGCAAACCGCTACACAAACATTGTCTGGTTTGATGGGTTTATGTGTCGGTGATGCCTTGGGTGTGCCTGTGGAGTTTACAAGCCGCGCTGAACGCATAAAATTCCCTGTCACGAAAATGCTGGGTTACGGCACATGGCATCAACCGCCGGGAACTTGGTCTGATGATAGTTCCCTAACGTTTTGCTTGGCAGAAAGCCTTTGCCGAGGGTATTCTTTGGATGCCATAGCTTTGTCTTTTTGGCGGTGGTACAAACAAGCTTACTGGACTCCTAGAGGGGAAATATTTGGCATTGGCCAGAGTACTCATGCAGCTATTATGCGAATTAACCAAGGCGTTCCACCTTTAGAGGCTGGGGGAACCAGCGAAATGAGTAATGGTAATGGTTCTTTGATGAGAACTTTACCGATGGCTTATTGTCATAAAACCTTAAATTTCTCGGAATTGATTTCGCGGGTGCATCAGGTGTCGTGTATTACCCATGCTCATGTGCGATCGCAAATGGCCTGCGGCATTTATACTAGTATCGCCATTGAACTCCTGCAAGGTGCTAATTTGCCCACAGCTTACACTCAAGGCTTAGAGAAAGTTCAAACTATTTATTCTGCACCGCAATTTCTGGCAGAAATGCACCATTTTGCGAGAGTATTCAGTGGTGAAATCGCCAGCTTACCAATTGAAGAGATTAAATCTGGCGGCTATGTCATTGAAACCCTAGAAGCATCGTTATGGTGTTTGTTAAACAGCACATCCTATGCAGAAGCTGTGTTAAAAGCTGTGAATTTGGGCGGACACACAGATACAACTGCGGCTGTCACCGGTGGGTTAGCGGGAATTTACTACGGTATTGAGGGTATACCTCAACTCTGGGTAAATCAAGTTGCTCGGAAACAAGACATTATGAATTTGGCTAGGCGTTTTACTTTAGCGGTTTACACGCATAACTAGGGGACAGGGGACAGGGAACAGCGAACAGGTAAGTAAATAGTCTCCTCCTGCCTCCTGCCTCCTGCCTTTTAGTTAAAGTGCAGACAAAGAGTAGACTTGACCATCAATTAACAGGCGAGTGATGCCTTTAGCTTGGAGGTGAGTCCGTGCCTTGTGTAGCATTCTACTATCAGGAACTTTAATCACGCGATCGCGTTTTGTTGAGAAACGTTTGGCTACGCGATGGTTATCAAATATAGGCAGAGTGCGCTGCTGGGTTTCCAGAGTCGGAATTTGCCCCAAATCACCAAAGTCCTTGAGTGGTCTAGTAATTAACTCGGCGGAACGGTCAATTACCAAATAACAAGTTCTCGGTAAATTAGCCGCCGACAATGGCAAAACTTGGACTGGTGCTTCACCTAACCTGCGTCTTGTAACTAACGGTCTTGGCTCGTCAAAGTCATCGTCATCCTCCTCATAATCATCATCATCTAAATCGTCATCATCTAAATCATCGTCTAAATCATCTAAATCTTCAGACTCATCGAGTAGTTCTTCGCCCAGGATATCGGCAAAAGCAGCAACTTTGGGGCGTTCCTCATCCATTATTGGGCTAGGAATGCTGGCAATTTCCGGTGGTTGTTCTGGCGGAATTTCGGCTTTTTTCACCAATTTTGGCTTTGGCTTTTCTGTAGTTGCTGAGGAACGCCGCCGCACTCTTCTACTACCAGAATTTGCTTCCTCATCATCCTCTGGTTCTGATGCTGCTTCGATGACTGGCTCCTGTGATTTGAGCTTAGGCAACTCTATAGGCTTGCTTTCACTCTGAGGAGGTTCGATTTCTGGCTCTTTTGGTACCAGCAAAGGCAACTGCTCATAATTTACCTGCGCCCTACCTTCAGGAGTCCGAGCCGCGCGTTTCAAAGAAACTAAGTATTCGTACTCATCCTCTGGTAAGGTGCTTTTGAGCAGACGGCTGATGGTTGAGTTGCTCACGTCATAACGTTCTGCTAAAGTCGAGGTCGTTTCAGCAGTTTCTCGATATAACTTAAGAATTTCTTGTTTATCTGATTCTGTTAGTTTTCTCACGGTAGACACCAAATCTAAGCTCGTTTACGTCCACGCTCCCGGCGAGTCCGGCTCAATGATGCGTCATGTTCTAGGACTGCGCCCATACCAAATAACACTCCACTAAATACCCAAAACACTTCTAATATGTCTCCACTTTGATAATTAGGCCCTTGAGCGAATTTAAACCACATATCTGCAATGTAAAGCGAAAACGCGGCCGCTGCAATCATTCGCCAAGATTGAGCTACTCGTCCACCCCAAAAAGCTAAGAGTAAGGTTGTCGCAATAATCAGCAACAATACATCACTCACGATGTAAAACCAGTTCAAAATTGCGGCTAGTAGTTCTGTTGGTGTTGTTTGTTGCATTGAAATCCACCATGCCACCAAACTGCCAAAGATTCCTATGGCTGCGACAATCAGCCATTGCCATTTTTCGAGATTAATGCGTCTTGATGCCACAGCTAAGATCATGCCTACGCCCAGGGAAATATAAGTCAATACAAAAAATACATCGCCAATGGATACATCCGGTTCTTCTTTTAAAATTATTTCTGTATAGCCAAAAAATATCCCTCCCAGGAAATAAGAAAGCATACCAATGGCAATTGCCAACCACACATTTCGACTACTGACGATTTGGGGGCTACGCCAATTCCTTAAGCATAAAATACCAGCACCCAAGTAAGCTAACGCTTCAAAAATATTTGTGCCAATTACATACCATTCGGTACGACTTTCTACGCCGTTGGCTCCTGGAATTTTAGCACTAAATAGCAAAAAATATAATAGTGCCGCTACCCCCCAGGCAATTCCGGCCAAGAGAATATTACGATTACTGAATATAGATTTGGAACGCAGAGAATTGTTGTAAGAGCTACTCATAGGGATTGACTATGTATATGCACGCTGGAAATGTGAAGTTTGAAGTCTGAAGTCTGAAGGATAAAGTGAGAATTTATTGGTATGTGCCTTGGTCGCCATTGGAGCGAAAAAGCTGATTTTTGCAAAAATCCAGGATATAAGTAAGTTTTTTAGACTTCATACTTCATAATTCATGCTTTTGCTGGCTATTGCCAGAGTTTATTGAGTGAAGATTGGTTGAGCCAGGAGATAAATAGCGATCGCTCGCCTTCTGCCATATCCTGTAACCTATCGGCTACTTTGTTGGCAAAGTTGGCATTACCAAAATAAGTTTTCCCTAGCTTGTGCAGTTCCTGTAAAAACGTAGTTACATGGTTTTCTTGCCAAGCTGGAAGTTTGGTGTCTTCTAAGGGATCTATGGTCACTAAATGCTTAACAGATTCGGGGGAAGAAGCTTCGGGAAATTTCTGCTGTCGAAAAACTTCCCCCATATCTTTTTCAAATAATGTTAATTGACGAGCGCCTAAGAACTCTTCAATATCCAGATGTACCGCTTGCAGTAGCAAGATACTGGCTTGAATGAGTATGTCTGTCTTGCCATGACCACCAGTATCACCATCTAGCTGTTCTAAGCGGATTTTACCCCAGATGCTAAAACGATCTGGCTCTTCTAGCAAGACACAAGCTTTACCGCGATTATCTGTCAAATCTCTCCACAAGGCGCGAGCTTCTTCTTCTTGATTAGCTTTAAATAAACTAATCAACCGAAAGGTTTGCCCCTGATAATGGAGGATCGGCACTTGCTGATCCCTTTTTGGGTGCTGAATGCTTGATATTTCAACATCCTGCCGTTTGAGAATAAACATGGCACGCTAAAATCACTCCTCACAGGGGCTTTGTGGATATGCGATCTATAATCTGATTTAGTAACATCGCCAAGAGTGCGATTACTTAGTACGTAATTATGGTCAGTGGCGCGATCGCTTTTTAGCCACCCTAGTGTAAGCTACCCAAAGGATATCTCCACTAAAATGCAAATAACTCGTCTTGACCACCCAATATAGCTAATCAATAACTGATTTGCTTTGTTCGACTAGCATCTTAGCCTTGCTATGGCAAATCTGCAATTTTTGATTGCTTCTTAGGGGCGATAACGATATAATTATTATTGATGGCTCTAGTCACAGCCATGACTTTAGCTTGGGCGCGTAGCTCAGTGGATAGAGCAATTGCCTTCTAAGCAATCGGCCGCAGGTTCGAGCCCTGCCGCGCTCGTTGAAATTAAAATACCAATTCTAAGTTAAATCAGGACTTATGCAACAAGATTGTTTGTTAAGCATGGGTGTGAAGGCTTAAGGGCTTTGCTGTTAGCATCAGTACAACGGTATCAGGGTTTTGAACACCTATATACCCTGGTTACTGAGCGCAGTCGAAGTACACCCCTATACCCTTGATTTTTCATCTCACTGCGTAAGTTTTAAAAGTATATCTTTACAAAAATAAATTATATATAAATCAAACTTAGTAAATACTATTAATAGTATCAATGTCATGAATTACTAATATTAATTAGTATCAAAATCGAGAAAATTCAAGGAAATTTTTTCAATAAATATGATTTTCATGATAAATACTTAATTTTAAATGTAATTGCTAAGTCTGCTTAACTCTAGCTTTGAATTAGTATCTTTTCACAAAAATATTTTATTTTTTCAAAAAAAAAATCAGTAATTATTCTCTGGTTTATTATAGAATAAGGGCAAACAAAAACTGTAGCGATCATCGCTGGCATTTTAGAAAGTGATCAATGCTTGCAGCCCCATCATTTCTACTGTTTTGATAGTAGTTTAGGGTTAACAGCATTACTAAAGCTTAGGTCAAAAGCTAGTCAACAAGTAGGCAAGTGAAATTCATCACTGTTTAGCCGTATACCTCAACGGAGTTGAGGAAAAATTGTTGCATCTTTATAGTCGTGATTCATTATGCTTGATTCAAGCTTGTGAATTTTAATTCATTTTCACGGCATTCAACTATTTTGAAGTTGACTTTAAAGTTTACAAATGAAAATTTGTAGACTGTTCGCGCACATTTACCCGAAATTCAATATTATGAATGACTTTCAGTTTATCCTAACTATCTGCATCTTAGCGGTAGCCTATCTATCGAGTATTTACTTGTGGTTAGCATTTTATCAACACACAAATGAATAATAAGATGAAAGCAACGGAAATTTTATTAATTAACAAGGTCTAATTAATTTTAGGCCTTGTGCCACTAAAATAGTAAACTAGTTAATGGCTGTAGGTGTATGTTTTATGTCTAGTCAGCGTCAACTCTGAATGTGAGTTGAGTGAGCGGTAAATTAATTGATGGAAAAATGCTGGTTTTTTTGGCAGAAATCTTTACAGATAAAGAAGTAAAAATTGGATTATTAGGTTTGGTGTTGGGAGTAGGAATATTTTTTATTGGCTGGGCAATAATTTTATTTATAAAAAAAATATTACAAAATTGGAATTTTATACAGATTGATGATGTATATCAAAAATTATTAAAACCACATAAAAATTTGTTAATTACTGTATTTTCAATTGTTATTGTTGATCTGACTGTTTTAGTATTACCCAATAATTACTGGACAAATTCACTAGAAATTATTGTGAGTTTAAGTTTGGCGATCGCCAGTAGTTGGTTAGCCGCACAAATCTTCAAGAATTTTTTTTGATTTTTATTTACTAAATGCAGCATTTAAGAGTGGACAAAAAGTTAGTAGTGAGTTATTGATTCTTTTAAGATGGGTAGCTAATCTCATTATTATTGTAGTCGCAATTTTAGTTTACGCTCAAACCCATCAAATTAATATATTAGGGTTATTAGCAAGTTTAGGTATTGGTGGTTTAGCAGTAGCTTTTGCAGCTCAAAAAACTTTAGAACAAATTCTTGGTGGTATTGTTCTTTATCTTGACCGTCCATTTGTAATTGATGATTACATCGGATTACCCGATGGGACTTTTGGCAGAGTGGAATCTATAGGATTGAGATCCACACGTATTAGAACTTCTGGGAAAGGAACTGTGATGATAGTTCCTAATAGTGCTTTAACTCAATTAAATATTGAGAACTTTACTGGTGCTAAGAAAGTTATGTCTATACTTTATTTGACATTCTACCGCGCAATTAGTAGTGAAGAACGTGCCTTAATTCGTCAGGTAATTCTTGATAGTACTAATGACATTTTTGGTATTGATTCAAGAAATACCGAAGTAACTTTTAAAACTATTAATGGAGATATAGAAAAAACACAAGCTCAAGTTGCCTTCTTTATTTTGGGTTCTGGTGATGTTTCAATGGAATTGCGCCGTCAGCTTTTAGATTTAGCAACTCAAACTATGACTCAGTGCTTAAAAGAATATGGTATTGCGTTTGATATAGAAGAACCAACAATCTATGTGGACTCACCGATTACAATTTAGAAATAATGACAAATATTTCACAATTCGTTCTGAACTTTTTTCAGCGTGAAACTACCATCTTAGCTTTATCTCGATTTGGTGTGTTTCTTTGTTTCATTTTTCTGTCTTTATTAGCAGGGAGATATACGCCAACATTTGTCAGAATTATTACGCAGAGATTTGCACCCCAACAAGTAACTAGTATTTATAATAATCTCGTCGAGCCTTTAAGAAGCTTATTTAAAATTACTGGAACTTTAATTTTAATTTCATTATCTTTAGCATGGATTGAAGATTATCAATCTATTTATAATTTTTTATCTCCAATTGTAGATTTAGCTGTAATTATTAGTCTTGCTTGGTTATCTTCTCGCCTATTTCGACAATTTATTCGTTTTTATGGTATTGAAATAGTTAGAAAATTTGGTCGAGAAGTAGATGAATTACTTTTGGTATTTGAAACTTTAGCCAATGTCATTATTGGATTTATTGCGGTTTTAGCTTTTGCCCAAAGTCAACAATTTAATTTAGTAGGCTTACTTACTGGCTTAGGAATTGGAGGTTTAGCAGTAGCTTTTGCAGCCCAAAAAACATTAGAACAGTTGCTAGGAACGATTGTATTATACTTAGATAGACCCTTTGTGCCTGGAGAATATATTCGTTTACAAAAATCTAATCAAATTCCCGAAGGTTTGTTTGGTAGAGTAGAGTCAATTGGTATTAGATCAACTAAAATTCGGACTGCGGCTAAAAGTACCTTATTTATTATTCCTAATTCCATTTTGGCAAACTTAGAAATTGAAAATATTACTCGTGGTAAAAAAAGTGATGGTGCTACTGTACCTGGATTTTTTACATATCCTACAAGAGCGAGAACAAGCTTTAGTACAGCAGATAATTGTTGAAAGTACTAACTCTCTGTTTGGTATTGATCCAGGTAGTACTAGTATTACTTTTTTAAATCATCAGAATGAGCAGCAGTTAACTCGCACAAGAGTAACATTTTTTTATTTTAGGTTCTAGTGAAAATTCTCTACAATTACGAAAACGTTTGTTGGAATTGGCAAACGAAAAAATCTCGAAAAAGCTAGTTAATCATGGCATTGAATTTAAGTTGCAAGAACCGACAATTTATGTGGAATCACCTGTGACTATTTAATTAAAAAACAGATGAGTAATCTGTATTGTTTTGTAATTAATGCAACTCAGGACTTTCAATTATAATTTAATCTACAATTCCAATGGTTATTGCCAATTAATTTATATATAAGTGGATTTACCGAGGTTTTACGAATTTAATCATTATTAATATATATGTAATATTCAGGGTATTAAAAATGACTAGCCTGCCGATTCAATGTGCAAATTTAAAAGAGCAAGTTGAATTAATTTTACAGCTTTTCCAGCAAGAACCTGCTTTACGTTCTCAGGATATCACACCTGTACAAACTTCTTTAGGCAAGGCTATTTCTCCGAAGTTTGAAATTGTGTTTGCGGGTGCGTTTAGTGCAGGTAAATCTATGCTGATTAATGCACTACTGGAGAGAGAATTACTGTATAGTGCAGAAGGTCACGCCACAGGCACAGAATGTAAAATTGAATATGCGGAACTAGATAAAGAAAGAGTCATATTAACTTTTTTAAGTGAAGCAGAAATTAGAGAACAAGCCAGTTATTTATGTCAGCAACTAGGATTTACAACAGCAGTAAATATCAATCAAGCTGAAGTGATTAATTTGCTTAATCAAGGCTGTGAATTAATTCTACAACAGGAAGGCGGGGAAAGTCGTTCGGAACGTGCGAAACAAGCCAAAGCATTAACTTTATTATTAGCAGGTTATGAAGCAAACCGTGAGCATATTAATACAGTTAATAATGCTACATATTCAATGGAGACATTTAATTTTTCCAATTTAAAAGAAGCCGCAGGATATGCAAGACGCGGAAGTAATAGTGCTGTTTTAAAGCGAATTGAATATTATTGCAATCATCCTCTGTTGGAAGATGGTAACGTTATTATTGATACACCAGGAATTGATGCACCTGTAGAGAAGGATGCACAGTTAACTTATGCTAAAATTCAACATCCCGATACTTCAGCAGTGGTGTGTGTGCTGAAACCAGCATCGGCTGGTGATATGACAAAAGAAGAAACTGCACTTTTAGAAAAAAATGCGGGAAAATGGCGGAATCCGCGATCGCGTCTTTTACGTCTTCAACCGCATCGACGAAACTTGGTACAATACCCAATTAAGGCAGCGATTGGATGATTTAATTAGCAGTCAGTTTCGAGATACCAGCAGAGTTTACAAAACCAGTGGCTTACTTGGTTTTTATGGTAGTCAAATTAAGCAGACAGGTATACAGAATAGGTTTGGTTTAGATTCTATCTTTGCGGAAAGTGTTCAAGGATTGAATGGAGAGGAAGAAACACCACAGTTTGTCTACGCATTTAATAACTATTGTGTGACTTCTGGTAAGCTTTCTCATACTAATTTTCGGATTTCTCTGAATGGGTTTGAAACTCCCAATCAAAACTATTTACGGATTTTGTCTGAACAAGGTACGCCTTTAATTAATCAGCTAATACTAGATAGTGGTATTGAAGAATTCCGCGCAGCAATTACCCGCTATCTCACAGAAGAAAAGCGTCCGATGTTATTTCAAAATCTGGCTGATGATTTAGAAGATATTTGTATTAAGCTGAAAAAAATTTATCAGTCAGTTTACCGAGATTTAGACAGTCAGCCAAGAGAAATTGAAGCGATGAAGTCGCAGGAATTGCAGCGACTCAATCAACAACTCCAGGAAATTGGGAAAGATTTCAATCAACATATCATCGCAGAAATCAACCAAGTCATTAATAATAGTTGTGATACCTTTGAAGCTGATTTCCGTCAATTACAATCACGGATGATTCGGCGTTTAGATGAATTGCTAGATACGTTTTCTGTGGCTGATGCTTATCGTCGTGCAACACTGAGTCATTTGCGGAATGCAACTGCACCATTACTAGCAATTTTAGTCGAAGCATTTTATTATTTATCCAATCAGTTGGAAGATATTTTAGTCAATTCATCCGAACAAGTAGTAGCAAATTTCTTTCAACGCTTAATTGAGACAATTCGCAAAACTGAGTACTACCGTCAGTTATATCGTTTATTGGGGAATGATGGTGGGATTGAACAAAATATCAAAGCCATCGAAAAACAGGTAACATTAGCTTTAGTAAGTGCAGCCAGTGTAGAATGCGATCGCTTCGTGCGAGAAAGTCCGAGATTTTATGATGAAGGCACTTTTTCCATCTATCAATTTCGTCAAACTTTGCAGCAAACCTCCCAAAGTTATGACTGTGAAAGTATGATTGAAGCTGAACCAGCAATTAGGCAATTGTTAAAGTTAGATTTTGAACCAAAAGTTTCCTATACCATTCGCACATCTTTCCGCCAAACTATCAACCAAATTCTAAAAACACAGTTGTTACCAATGGCGGAACAACAAGCCGATGATATTTTACAGCAATATCCCCAAGCGCGTGTTTATTTAGAACAGACTTTGCAACAAGAAGCGGAAGAGAAAATCTTGCAGAATCGCCGCTTGCTAAGTACTGTGGAACAAAAAATGGAGAGTTATAACACAGCAGTATCTGGAATGAATAGTTGTTTACAGGCAATGCAATTATATGACTATTTATTGCCAGTAATTAATCTAAATGAGTTAGATGCTGTGGAAAAGATTGCTGCAAGTAATGGTGTGGTGATTTCTGATGGTTTGTTGGATGGTATGGTACAAATTCAAGATTGATTGTTTCCTATTCTATCGGTAAATCAGAAGGTACCTGACTTATTTGATAAGTTAGGTATCTGCGACTATCGAAGTGATGATTAATTTTTAACTAGAGGTTGATATGGAAGATATATTCAAACCCATAGAATGTAATGATGATGACGTTGTAGAAATTGGAGATAACATTTATAAAATTAGCAGAATTAAGTCTGGAGTAGGTCAATCATCTAATCAGGGTTTATCATATTAGTTGCAACAATAACTAAGTAGTCGAAGAATTGAATTTCCATCATGTAATTTTTTCTCTAATGAAGGGATAGACTGCAAAATCCTAACATTAGGTTCTCAAAACTGGAAACATGGAAAAATAAAATTTAAACTCAGCGTTGAGTTTTATATTGAAGAGGATGTAGAAATAAATAACAGTAAAGATTTAGAAGTCACTGAAGTAGACTCATCACTGGATGAATTACGACGTAGGCTTCAGGAGGAAAGTTGAGGAATGAAAAAAATATATATAGCAATCCTATCTGAGTTGTGAAAAAGTATTCTTTTTAACGTAGACGCGAAGCGGCTTCCCGTTCGCCGTAAGGCGTTCCCGAAGGGTAGGGTACCTCAAAGGACGCATAGACGCGATAGCGGTGAAGCAGTGCGTTGGGCGGGTTCCCCGACTTGAAGCAACTGCTGAACCCGAAGGGCTTCCCGCAGGGTAGGACACAAAGAAGAAGAAAAAAGAGAAGAAAGAGAGTTTTATCAATGATTTAGGATTGCTATAGCAATCCAAACATATCTCTACTTTGTCTCCCTTGTCTTCCTTGTCTCTTGTGTTCATTTCTTAAATAGGACTGCTATATATACCTAGCTTTGTATCTGAAGAGAAGTATTCTTCCTACTCCTAGCCTACACAAATTGAGTTTATTTTTGGTTTTGAGGCCAGCGCCAGTTATAGCGGTTCCAATCATAAATGCCTTGAATTTCAAATTCGGAACCGTTATAAAAGCGAATAATGCAATTTAGAGAAGAGTTGTTAGTATCGCTGATTTCATCGATATAAACTACAGTGCAGAGAAACCATTCTCGTTTACAAGGGCCATTGTCTTGTACCCATTCCCAGAGAGCGTTGGAAACTTCGATGCGATCGCCTACTCTTAACTTGAGTGCATCTTCAAAATCAGCATATTTATCAAAATGATATGATTCGACTCGATTCAACCATTGCAAACCATAGCGATCGCGGATGAATTGGACTGCGCCTGAGTCTTGGTTATGCAGCCAATCATTGAGTAGTTGCACTTTCCATGTGCGGTTTTGTTGTTCTTCTGTTTTGACAAACTTTAAAAATGCTAACAGTTCTTGGGAATCTAATTCGTCTAAAGGGTTAGCAATATCGTATGTGGAATCTTGAGAAATTTGCTTGACTACTTGCAGTAATATCTGTTTCTGCGTTTCAGAGAGAGGACAGCTGGCTACATCACAACGCTTAAAGGCTGTTTGCAATGCTGTTTTAATCTCATCTGGGGTCATAGGTCGTCAAGAACAACTTAGGGGTTATGTCTCTAATTATTACAAAATCCCTAGTTAGACAGTAAACGGCAATAGTATTATTTCCTATTGCCTATTGAACTTATTTAATTTTGCGTTCTCTTGTCGCCGAGATGCGATCGCCAAAAATTAATTTTCACTAATTGGTTTGCAAAGCTTTGTTAGCTATCTCAATGACTTCTTTGGCAGCTTTCTCTTTCCGTTCGCTGTAGCGATCAGTGAGATAATCTACCTTATCTCGCAACAACAAAGTAAACTTATAAAGTTCTTCCATCACATCCACAACGCGATCGCGGTAGGGTGAATCTTTCATGGTGCCGTCTTCGTTAAACTCTTGATAGGCTTTCGCTACTGATGATTGATTGGGAATCGTAAACATCCGCATCCATCGCCCCAAAATTCTCAATGTATTCACAGCGTTGAAAGACTGAGAACCACCGCTTACCTGCATCACCGCCAAAGTTCTGCCTTGGGTTGGACGAACTGCACCCATACTTAAGGGAATCCAATCTATTTGATTTTTAATAATCCCAGAAATTTGACCGTGTAACTCTGGACTAGACCAAACTTGCCCTTCTGACCACAAACTTAATTCCCGCAATTCCTGAACCTTGGGATGGGTGTCAGGTACACTACCGTAAATTGGGAGTTCTCTGGGGTCGAAAAACTTCACCTCTGCACCAAATTCTGTAATGATGCGTGCTGCTTCTTCTGCTAACAGGCGACTGTAGGAGCGATCACGCAAAGAACCATACAAAAACAAAATTCTGGGGGGATGGTCGAATGTTGTCATATAACGTAGTTGCACAAAATTAAATTCATTCGTGGAGGTAGGGAAGAGGGAACAGGGAACGGGGAACAGGAAAAGAATATGTGTAAGTATTTATTCATATCTGAAATCAATAAGTTTATGCTTGATTCACAGATGCAATTAATTGAACTACTCGTTCTTTAATTTCATCGCGCACTCTGGGGAAAATTTCTGGCTGTTCTGCTGGATCATCCAATTGCCAATCTTCAAATACTTCGCGCACCACCCACTCCGGTGGTAAATTCACACCACAACCGCACAGAGAAATCACTACATCAAAATCTGCGGCTTGAAAATCACTTAGGGGTTTGGAATGCTGATCAGTAATATCAATCCCAATTTCTTGCATCGCTGCGATCGCTTCTGGCCTCACCTGACTCGCCTCTAACCCCGAACTAGTTACGACAATTTTTCCTTGTCCCAGAATTTTTGCAAAGCCTTCCGCCATTTGCGAACGAGCAGAATTCTTTTTACAGACAAACATGACACGTTTCATAAATCAATTCCTTTGTTTGTGACGATAGTTGTAATTATTTGCAGTTACCAAAACAACGCGGATCTAGCAAGGTTGCTTTCTCTGGTTCTCTCGGAAACCAACTTGCTGTGCGTTTACAAAACTCAACCAGCATTAACATGACTGGCACTTCAATTAAAACCCCCACCACCGTAGCCAGTGCGGCACCAGAACTTAAGCCAAATAAAATCACAGCCGTGGCGATCGCTACTTCAAAATGATTACTCGCTCCAATTAATGCTGCTGGTGCGGCATCTTCGTAAGCTAAATTCAGCTTTAATGCTGCTACATAACTAATTAAAAAGATGAAATTAGTTTGAATAAACAGTGGTACAGCAATTAACAAAATATGCAAGGGATTATTCACAATTAATTCACCCTTGAAGGCAAACAGCAGTACCAAAGTTAATAGCAAAGCCGTAATTGCTACGGGAGTCAAATAATTAAGAAATCGTCTTTCAAACCAATCTTTACCTTTATATTTAAAAATCCAGTAACGGCTGTACATTCCTGCTATTAGCGGTAAACCCACGTAAATTAGTACCGACAAAACAATAGTTTCCCAAGGTACAGTTAAATTATTCGCCGCTAGTAACCACCTACCCAAAGGCGCATATAAAAACAACATTGCCAAAGAATTTACAGCCACCATGATTAAGGTATGTCCCTGGTTGCCGTAAGAAAGATATCCCCACATCAGTACCATTGCTGTACAAGGCGCAATTCCTAATAAAATCGTGCCGGCAATATAAGAATTAGCCAATGCAACTTCACCACCGCGAATCATTTCAGTTCCGGTAATCAAAGGACGAAATAGCCATCCTAAGAAAAACTGAGCAAATACTACCATCGTGAAAGGTTTAATTAACCAATTCACTACCAAGGTGAGAATCACTGGTTTGGGAGCGCGGATAGCATTTGTCGCTTTAGTGAAGTCAATCTTCACCATGATGGGATACATCATGAAAAACAAACATATTGCAATGGGAATAGACACTTGATATACACTCATGGCATCAAGAGCTACTGCCACTCCTGGAAATAATCGACCTAAAACAATTCCGCCAAAAATACACAAAAATACCCAAACAGTGAGGTATTTTTCAAAAAAGCTGAGATTGCTTCCTGCTTGTATCTGAGTTGTACTAGCTTGCGAATTATGACTCATCAAAATCACCTAAAATCAAACCGCTTAGACTTGGCTGCTTTCCGTCTGTTGTGGCTAAGTTCATCTATTTCTCATATCAAATTTTCTTGATGTATTAGGTGGATGTCAACTAGAGAATACAAAAATTCATCAAAAAAAAATTGATGGATACTCCGCAGAATTTAAAGTCTGCAATCTCTTGGTTACGAAATTCAGGTAAGCTGAGGTTAAAAATAGTGCTGAATGTCGAGTTTTTCGGCACTAAGTTCACTTAAAGTAATTAATTACCTGTGTGAAATATGAAAAAACAACACAGTAAAGCATTTTTATGGAATTTCCCAACTTTGGTTATGCAGTACTACTCAAAACTGATGCAGCTAATATTTACTGTTTGTCTGTTTGCCCTTCTCTCATGGGTAATCACACCAACAGCCGAGGCTTTAACCCCGATTAAACTATTTGACATTTCTTATAAAGATTGTCCCCCAGAACTAGCTCAGGGGGCTGTGACAAGTGGCGGTAGCGCAACGGCGGCTAATTGCTTTATTGTCATAGGTAAAGCAGAAAATGGCACTTATAAAACCGTCTACGATGCAGATATCTATGGTCGGATATATGATGCTAACAACGACTCAGTTTTACAAAATCGTACCCGCCTGGGTTCTATTGCCGAAGTTCCACCAGGAATTAGCGATTTTGAACTGAGAATTTCTGTACCAGCAAATCAGCCATTACCTTTAAAGTTAAAGCAATTTAAAGCATCGGGATTTAGTAGTCAAGTCCGAAGATGAGTGCTGAGTGCTGAGTGATTACAAATTTGAATAAACAGTCTGGGTTAATCAACCCAGACTTCAATAACATCCAGTGGATAGTTAGGCAAAAACCTGCAAACCACCTACCAGACTACCTACTACTTGGCCTACTATTTGCAGCAATAAAATCGCCAACATTGGAGAAAGATCAATGCCGCCCAAGGGTGGGATAATGGAACGGAAGACATTGAGATATGGGTCAGTAATTTGGCTTAAAGCAGAAAAAGGCTGATTATACCAATTGATGGTGGGGAACCAAGTCAATAAAACTCTAATAAATAGTAGAGCCGTATAAAGCTGTATGAAGGTATTGAGAGTGCTAATCAGTAAAAACATGGATTTTCAGGTTTCCTGCTAAGTTTCACAAGCGGTCTTATAGTAGATTTTAGTTTAGTCGTTGTCATGCTGTCTGCGAATCAGTATCTATTTTGACCACGACTAACATTTACCGCCGTTGTTGATTAGTCTGAAGGTGGAAACTCAGTTGCAGAAAGCCGTCTACAAATGACTAATCTTGTATTGAGGAACGATCGCCTGCTGTTTGACTAGCACTACCATTAACATTGCCCAATTGTTGTCTGACTTCGTCAATTGTGGCATTTAACTGAGCAATTTTATCTTCTAGCGATCGCCTAGCTGATTCCATTTCCAGATTTCCACTGTCTGAGGCTCTCATCCGTCGTTTTGCTGAGTTTTTTTTCGGCTCTACCGTACCATTGCTCAGTTCGGCTTCTTCTTCTGTTGATTCTAAATCCAACCGAGAAGTAATAATAGCTCCCAAAACACCACCAACTAAGCCACCAAACAGCGCCCCTGCGAAAAAACCACTAGCAAAACCATCTCGCTGACTCATAACTTTACCCGCCTTGAAGCAACCTTACAATCTTGATATTGTGTTAAGCGATTTTCCTTTCCTAGCTGCATAGTAACTTAAGTACCAAAAATGCGATCGCCTGCATCGCCTAATCCCGGTACAATAAAACCGCGATCGTTCACTATTTCATCAATAGTTGCAGTGTAAACGATTAAACCTGGATATGCGGCACTTAATTTTTGCAATGCTGGCGGAGCTGCAACTACGCTGACAATTCGCGTCAACTCCGGATCAATTCCCCGTTGAGTTAATTCTGCCATAGCCCGCATAATCGACCCCCCAGTAGCTAACATTGGGTCTGTAATTAACACCCTAGTTTGCGGGTCAAATTTTTCCGGTAATTTATTCAGATAACACCGAGCTTCCAGCGTTTCTTCATCACGCACTAAGCCCAAATGATAAATCGAAGCCAAAGGTAACAAAGTTTGCGCCCCTTCTAATAATCCTAAACCTGCCCGCAGAATCGGCACCACTGCCACAGGTACTTCTGGATTAATAAAAGTTGCTGGACAAGTCTCCAATGGAGTCTGCACCGTTGTCTCTAGCGTCGGTAGCCACTCCCGCGCCGCTTCGTAAGTTAGCCATCTGCCTAACTCAGTTATGGCACTGCGAAATAATACTGAAGGTGTAGCAGCATCACGGGCGACTGCCAACCAGTGCTTAATTAAAGGATGGGGTGGAACGTAAACACGCAGCTGTACCGTCATAGGCTGGAAATTGGCACTTTTGATTTTATAGGAACTGAAACCTCATCATACTCTTTCCTGCGTGTAGCTGGCAGCCAAAATCAACCTCCAAAAATTATTGAAAATCTTTTTCATTAGTAGTTGACAGATATTCTCAATCACAGTTATATTATGAATCAGTGTTCTCCTCTCTTTAAGGATCGGCAGACGGGATTAGCCAGCGGTAGCAGGCTTGTCCCTCTTTTTTGTTTTTTGGTCATTGCTCACTTGTTGGGGTTTCAGGTGTAGAAACTTAGCCTAGTGCAGATATTAAGTAAAAAGACTAAACTTCCGGAACGGAAATTAGGCTATTTTGTAGTTTGTATTTAGCAATACTAATAACCAATGACAAAGGACAAATGACCAATGACAAATAAAAATGTTGTGTTTGACGCAATTATCATTGGTTCGGGAATGGGTGGCTTGGTAACAGCAACTCAACTAGCAGCCAAGGGTGCAAAAGTTTTGGTGCTAGAGCGTTATTTGATTCCCGGTGGTAGTGCCGGCTATTTTGAACAGCATGGTTATCGCTTTGATGTTGGCGCATCCATGATTTTTGGCCTGGGAAAAAACGGCACAACTAACTTACTGACTCGCGCCTTAGATGCGGTCAATATGCAAATCGAAACAATACCAGACCCAGTACAAATTCATTATCATTTACCCGATGGCTTAGACATTAAAGTTGACCGGGTTTATGACAAATTTTTGCAAAATCTTACTGCTTACTTTCCTCAAGAAGCAAGAGGTATTCGTCGCTTTTATAACGAATGCTGGGAAGTTTTTAATTGCCTGAACCGTATGGATTTGTTGTCGTTAGAAGAACCTCGGTATCTGATGCGGATGCTCTTCCAGCATCCTTTAGCGTGTTTTGGGTTACTGAAATATTTACCAAAAAATGTTGGAGATGTCGCGCGGCGCTATATTAAAGACCCCTTATTATTAAAATTCATTGATATGGAATGTTATTGCTGGTCAGTAGTCCCAGCGAACATGACACCAATGATTAATGCCGGGATGGTTTTTTCCGATAGACATTATGGCGGTGTTAATTACCCTAAAGGCGGAGTAGGCATAATTGCCCAAAAACTAGTAGAAGGTCTAGAAAAACTTGGCGGTCAAATTAAGTATCAAGCGAGAGTAAAAAAAATTATCTTAGAACAAGGATGTGCTGTCGGTGTAGAACTCGCTAACGGTCAAATTTATCGAGGTAAACGCATAGTTTCTAATGCTACACGCTGGGATACATTTGGAAAATTAATTCCTGTAGAGAAAATACCCAATAATGAGAAACTATGGCAACAAAGCTATGAAAAATCCCCTAGCTTTTTGAGTTTGCATATCGGTGTGAAAAGCTCAGTTTTACCTCAGCACACAGAATGCCATCATATTTTGTTAGAAGATTGGGCAAAAATGACGGCAGCAGAAGGCACGATTTTTGTTTCCATCCCCACATTACTTGATCCAGATTTAGCACCACCGGGACATCATATCATTCATGCCTTTACACCTCACTGGATTGATGGTTGGTTGGGTTTATCGGCAAACAGATATGAAGCCAAAAAAGAAGCAGCCGCTTGGCGAATCATTGACCGACTAGAACAGATTTTTCCGGGGTTAGATGCAGGGTTAGATTATCTATCAGTCGGGACACCCCGCAGCCATCGCCGCTTTTTGGGGCGAGAAGATGGGACTTATGGGCCAATTCCCCGACGGAAATTGTGGGGCTTGTTAGGGATGCCTTTCAACCGCACAGCTATTTCAGGACTTTATTGTGTGGGTGATAGTACCTTTCCTGGTCAGGGTTTAAATGCTGTAGCTTTTTCAGGCTTTGCTTGCGCCCATCGCATCGCTGTTGATTTGGGAATTGGTTAATGGTTATTGGTCATTTGTCATTTGTCAATTCACCTGTAACTTGTCACCTGTTCCCTCTAACCTGCTATACTCAGCACTTTCCACTCAAGCAACTTGAGACACTGTTTGTTGGATGGGAATTTTGACGATGAATTCTGTCCCGGTTCCTGGTGAAGATTTACAGGTGATATGACCACCATGTTTGTCTACAACAATTTGATGGCTGATAGATAAACCTAATCCAGTACCTTTACCCGCAGGTTTAGTTGTAAAGAAAGGTTCAAATAACTTTGCTTGGACTTCGGGCGGAATTCCTGGGCCGTTATCTGCAATATGAATGGCAACCCAATCATCACCAATCATCTTGGTATGAATTTCAATACGGCTGGGTTTTTGGTGAATTTCTGCCAAAGAACGCTGTTTATCATATTCATCTAAAGCATCAATAGCATTAGAGAGAATATTCATAAATACTTGGTTAATTTGTACGGCATAGCATTCTACTGGTGGTAATAAACCATAATCTTTGATGACTTCGATCGCAGGATGGTCGGATTTTTGTTTCAGACGATAATTTAAAATTGTCAGCGTACCGTCAAGGCATTCATGAATATCGGTTTCTGTGAGGTTTGCATCATCGGTACGCGAGAAAATTCGTATGGATTTGACAATTTCTCGAATGCGTCTTGCACCAAAATTCATGGAGTTGAGCAATTTTAATAAATCGCTTTCTAGAAATCCTAGATCGGTTAATTCTAATTCTGCTTGAATGCGAGGTGTAGGAGCAGGGTATTCTTCTTGATATAAATGTAGTAGCTTGAGAACTTCTTGAGTATATTCGTTGGCATGAACGAGATTGCCATAAATGAAGTTGACAGGGTTATTAATTTCATGGGCAATTCCGGCAACCATTTGTCCTAAGCTGGAAAGTTTTTCGCTTTGAATTAACTGAATCTGCACGTTCTTTAGGTCATCATAAGTTTGGCTAATTTCAGAAACTTTCTGCTCTAATAGGGCATTTTTATGTTCTAATTTGACAGTTAAATCATGCAGTTTGAGGTGTAATTTAACTCGTGATAAAACTTCTTCCTGTTGAAAAGGTTTAGTGATATAGTCTACTGCACCAACTTGAAAACCTGCAATTTTATTGGTTGTATCTGATAGTGCCGTCATAAAAATAACGGGAATATCTTGAGTTTTTGGGTTTGCCTTTAATAGACGACAGGTTTCAAATCCATCTATTTCTGGCATCATGACATCCAATAAAATTAAGTCGGGTAGAGCATATTTAACTCGCTCTAAAGCAACTTTTCCAGATTTTGCTACCATCACTTCCAAACCAGCCTGATCTAAAGCATCAGACAAGACACCTAAATTAGCAGAATTATCATCAACAATTAAAACTGTGGGAGTTTGTTCGGTTGCAAGGCTCATAACGCTTACTGTTGAGGGTGAATGAGTGCCAGAATTTCTTGGTCTTGAAATTCTTGTGCTAGTTGTTGCAGCCGTTTAGCAAAGGGAAGATATTTTGAATCTATTTGTGAAATTAATGCTGCTTGTTTTATGATTCCCTTAAAGTTACCCTTCATTACTAACTCATAGAGAGTTTCTATCTCTGTCTGGGGAGGTAGAATGAATTCGAATTGATGTGCTAATGACTGATTTTCAGGACTTTGCTCTTCATACAGCCACTCTAAGTTGAGAAATTGCCGCAATTTTTGAAATAGCGCGATCGCCTGCACAGGTTTGGGGAGAAAATCATTACCACCAGCTTCGATGCTGCGATGTTGGTCGCTTTCAAAGACGCTGGCTGAAGAAACAATAATGATGATATGTTTAAAAGCTTCTGACTGGCGAATGTGGTGAATTAACTCAAAACCATCAAGTTCTGGCATTAACAAGTCAGTAATCACTAAATCGGGCTGAAACTCCGCAATTTTTTGCCAACCCTCTGCACCATCATTGGCTTCTGTGACTGCAAAACCAATGGGAGTCAGTAAGTTATAAATCACAGAGCGATTTTCCCATTTATCATCTACAACTAAAATCTTGGGTTTGCGGTCTTTAATCCCGATAATTTGTCCAAAATCATCAGATTGGGAAGTTTTAACCCATTCTTGAGCTTCTGGTAAGTAAACATCAAACCAAAAAATACTGCCAACGCCAATTTCACTTTGAACGTGAATGGTGCTGTCCATTAATTCCACAATTCTTTGACTAATGGCTAATCCTAAGCCTGTACCTTCAGTTTGTCGCCGCCTGTCGCCTACTTGCTCAAAAGGTTGAAATATAGCTTGGAGTTTTTCTGCGGGAATACCTACACCTGTATCGCGGACTTCAAAGCGGATTTTATCTCCAGAAGCATAGCTGATGGTAAAGGTGACTTGACCTGCATCGGTAAATTTGATGGCGTTGCTAAGGAGGTTAATTAAGACTTGTCGCAGGCGTTTTTTCATCGGCGCGGATACCAATTGGTAATTCGCTGGCAAATTGATAGTGGAATTGAATGCTTTTGAGTTCCGCACGAATGCGACACATTTCGGCGACACCTTGCAAAAAAGCCGGAAAGTGGAAATCGCTGGTCATCAGTTCCACTTTTTGCGCTTCGATTTTTGATAAATCGAGGATGTCGTTGATTAAGGTGAGCAAATGGGAACCGCACTGATAAATGACATCAATGCGCGATCGCTCGTCTTCGTTAAGATGTTTGGAACGCTGTAAAATTTGGGCATAGCCGAGAATGCCATTTAACGGTGTCCGTAATTCATGGCTCATATTAGCCAAAAATTCGCTTTTGGCATGACTGGCGGCTTCTGCTGCTTCTTTGGCTTTGGTCAGAGCCGTTTCAATTTGTTTGCGTTCTGTAATGTCGTTGTTAATTTCGAGTTGATTATAGGACTGTCCATTTTCATCACGCTGTAATGTCCAGCGACTGGCAACAATAATTGACCGACCATCGCGGGTTTGATGATGAAGTTCGCCTTCCCAGTGTCCCTGCTGTAAAAACTCGCTCAAAATGGTTTCTAAGGGTTTGGGAAAGACTGTTTTCAGAAATGTGTGAATATACTGCCCAATTACTTCTTCGCGTTTCCAGCCATAGAGAACTTCCGCACCGCGATTCCAGTAAGCAATCCGGTCATCCATATCTCGAATGATGATGCTGTCACTGGCTGAATCCAATATTTCTAGGGTTTGACGGAGTTTCACTTCTGCTTGTTTGCGCTCATGAATATCGGTGCAGATCCCAACCCATTCTTTGACAGTACCATCTGATTCTAATACTGGCACGCCGCGCGTCAGTGTATAACGATACTCGCCATCATACCGTCGCAGGCGAAATTCATGCTGATACAAGCTACAAGTATTTACGGCTATTTCCCACGTTTGGGCGAGTAATTGGCGATCATCTGGATGAATCGGCTCTATCCATCCACCATTCTGATATTCCTCCGTGGTTTGCCCAGTAAATTCATTCCAAGTATTATTTTCGTAAATGGGTATACCGTTAGGCGGAACAGACCAAACCATTTGAGAAGTAGCAGTGATTAGAGACCGATAGCGTTCTTCACCTTTTTTGTAATGCTAGTTCTGCTTGTTTGCGATCATGGATATCTGTGTAGGTTCCCACCCATTCACGAATACTACCATCAGCTTCTAGAATGGGAACACCCCGCGTCACTATGTAGCGATATTCCCCATCATATCGGCGGATACGAAATTCTTGTTCATAGATGCAGCGAGCTTGCACAGCAGCTTGCCATGATTGACCCATTAATTGACGGTCATCTGGATGAATTACATCTAACCATCCCCAGCTTTGATACTCTTCCCAAGTTTGCCCTGTGTATTCTCGCAAAGCAATATTGTCATCTTCACTAGTAACAACGCCATCGGCTGGAGCTGTCCAAACTATCTGAGATGTGGCAGCAAGTAAGCACCGATAGCGTTCTTCACTTTTTTTGGAGTGCTAGTTCTGCTTGTTTGCGATCGCTAATATTACGTGTGATGCCAATCAGACCAATGATATTACCTTGATGATCTCGCCAAGGAGCTTTAGTGGTCAAAAAAGTACCATTAATGCCACCGCTAGAAATATCTTCTTCAAAAGTTTTTGTGTTACCTGTTGTCATAATATGGCGGTCTTGCGCCATGATTTTTTGACCAAAATCAAGTGGCAAGATTTCCGTATCGACTTTACCGATAATATCTTCAATGGGTTTGCCGATGAGATTGGCTAAATTAGAGTTCAGGGCGACATGACGGCCTTGACAATCTTTAACAACGATAAAGTCTGGTGTGCTTTCTAAAATTGATCGTAGTAGAGTGTTGCTTTCGCGTAAGTCTTCTTCAGTTTGTTTGCGATCGCTAATGTTGCGGGTGATCCCAATTAGCCCCAGAATATTACCTTGAGCATCTCGCCAAGGCGCTTTTGTGGTAAGAAAAGTTGTCTTGACTGTACCAAAAGAAACATCTTCTTCAAAAATTTCGGTCTTACCTGTTGTCATGATCTCGTGGTCTTTGGCTCGGATCTCTGAGACAACATCTGAAGAAAATATTTCTGTATCGTCTTTACCAACAATCTCATCTATTGATTTGCCCAAGAAATTAGCCATTTCAGTGTTTACCGTTACATAACGGCCTTGGCAATCTTTAACAAAGATGAAATCTGGTGTGCTGTCTAAAACTGAGCGTATTAGTGTGTTGCTGTGGCGTAAGTCTTCCTCGGCTTGTTTGCGATCGCTAATATCACTAGCTAAGGCAATTACGCCCAAAATATTACCATCAGTATCTTGCCAAGGAGTTTTTGTCGTTCTGAAGGTACCGTTAATTTGACCATCGGCACTACAGAGGTATTCTTCATCGGTAGTGTTAATACCTGTGGTGATAATCTGTTGGTCTTGAATTGTATACTTACGTGCCACTTCTAATGGCATTAATTCAAAATCGTTTTTACCAATGATCTCTTCAACGGCACGACCCATAAAGTTTGCCGCATTAGAATTCAGGGTAACATACTGCCCTTGAACATCTTTAACGACAATATAATCGGGTGTACTGTTTAAAATTGAGCGTAGTAGGGTGTTGCTTTCGCGCAAGTCTTCTTCAGTTTGTTTACGTTGAGTAATATTTTCAGAAAAGATCATAATTCCGCCAACTTCACCTGTAGCCAAATGCCACGGACGGATTGACCAGTTTACCCATTCTCCAGAACCATCAGCGCGGGGAAAATAGTCTGCATTGTTGTGCGCGTTGGCTCCCGCTAAACATTTTTGGTGAATTTGCTTCCACTTTTCAGGGACATCAGGAAAAATCTCGTAATGAGATTTTCCAATAATATCTTTAGTTAATTTATAAATTTCTAACCATTTGTGACTTACAGCTAGATACTGCATATCTTGATTGAATATGGCTATTCCCATCGGAGCATATTCAATTGCTTGATAGAGAGCGATCGCTAGGGGATTGTCATTAATATCCGTTGTCGCTAAAGATTGAATATCTGGGAACATTTTCGGCTCTGGTATCTGACTCATGCTTTTTGATTACTCATTCTCCTGAAAGTCTGCACAGGTAGAATTCGCCCGGAAATTTGCGGGTTTATCTTCTGAGTCAGCAATGTTGTTTTTTGAAGTGATTAGCGTTAAACAATCTACTTCATACCCAGAGTTCCCTAAAAATCCTCAAAACTAACAAACAACAAAATTGAGATTAATTTTGTAGAACAACTCAATAAAATTACATCTTTTGTTAACTATTTATATAATTGCATCATACAAAATCGATATTAAGAAGCATATAATTAGCCTGCAAAGGCAGGCTTTGTTTGTATAGCCCCAGACTTCTAGTACAATGCGGTGGAAATAAAGATACCATTTCAAGTTAGTAAAAAGCTTATGATATGAGCTTTTTGACTTTTGACTTCCGCGTGGCGGTACTAGTCTGAGGGGTTTAATATGCCATTCAACTCGAAATGATTTTGACTTTACTTGCTGCTGTTGTCGCTTTTTCTCGTGCTTTCTGCACATTCTCAGCTCTGGCTAACGCTACACCCATACGTCGATAAGGATGAGCCGATGGTTTGCCAAATAATCTTATATCGACATCTGTTTCGGCTAAAGCTTCAGCAACTCCAATAAAGTGTATTGATTCTGACTTTTCTGAGGCTAAAATTACTGCACTAGCTGAAGGGCTAAACTGTTCAATATGAGGAATGGGTAAGCCCAAAACAGCCCTTAAATGTAATTCAAATTCGTTCAGATTTTGGGAAATTAATGTCACCATCCCTGTATCATGAGGTCGTGGTGAAAGTTCTGAAAAGATTACTTCATCTTTAGTGATGAAAAATTCCACACCAAAAATTCCGGCTCCACCTAAAGCGTCGGTGACTTTTTTAGCGATCGCTTGAGATTGTAATATTTTATCTTCCGAGATTCCTGCTGGTTGCCAAGATTCTTGATAATCGCCTCTTTCTTGACGATGACCGATAGGTGAACAAAAAATTGTTGGCGCATTCCATTGTTTAATGGTCAGCAATGTAATCTCAATTTCAAAGTTAATAAATTCCTCAACAATGACTTTTTGACTATCACCTCTGGAATTTGCGATCGCATAATTCCAAGCCTGTTCAACTTCATCTTTATTCGCTACTACAGATTGACCTTTCCCTGAAGATGACATTACAGGTTTCACCACATTAGGAAAGCCAATTTCAGATGAAATTGCAATTAATTCTTCTAAAGTTACAGCATAACCATATTTAGCTGTTCTAATGCCTAATTCTTTGTGTGCTAATTCCCGAATTCTGTCGCGGTTCATTGTGTAGTTAGTCGCCGCCGCCGTCGGAATAACTGTAATCCCTCGTTGTTCAAATTCTAGTAGCTTTTCGGTTCTAATTGCTTCAATTTCTGGTATTATCAAATCAGGCTGATGTTTTGTTACCACTGCTTCTAAATCATCAGCACTCAGCATAGAAATTACTTCCGCACAATCAGCAACCTGCATCGCTGGGGCATTTGCATAGCGGTCAACAGCAATTACATAATTACCCAGACGTTGTGCCGCAATCACAAATTCCTTGCCGAGTTCGCCTGAACCCAACAGCATCAATTTTTTCGGCAACTTAATAGAATCACTCATCAATTTATCCAGAAAAATTTCAGTATCATCATCTTATAATTTTTCTGATTTTAATTATCATAACTTTGATGAGTAAACTTAGCTCCCCGTAACTTTAAATCTTGATACTGTAGCTGAGTTAAGCCAATACCTTGACCAAATTGACACCCTGCGACTACAGCCTCTGTCCAAATGGTTTCATTAAGCGTTGCACCTGTTAAGTCAGCATTGCGTAAGTCAGCTTTAGTAAAATTAGCAAATAGGAGGTCAGCATTAACTAAACTACTACGTTGTAAATTAGCATTAGTTAAATTGCCTCTGATAAAATTTACCTCATCTAATATCAAATCGGATAAATCAGCCTCAATTAAATTCGGAAACTTTAACTGCTGCGGATTTTGTAAAAATCGCATCATACAAACTATATTTGCTTCAGTATTTTTAATTTTAGCCAAAAACTCATAACGACCTATTCCTAATAATTTGAGAGTTTGTAGACGTTGTTTATAATTTTGTTCTAAAAATTGAATTGCGCTTTTACGTAATTCCTGAGTTTGTAAGTTAGTCATTATATCTGATATCAATATTTGACAACTATCTTTTTATAGGCAGTATTATATCAATTGTAGTGCCTTGGTTAATCAGAGAAGCACAATTAATCGAGCCACCATGCTGTTCGACAATAATTTGATGGCAAATAGATAACCCTAAACCTGTGCCTCGACCAACAGGTTTAGTAGTAAAAAAAGGTTTAAAAATGCTTTGGCAAATTTTTTTCATTCATTCCACAACCATTATCAGTAATTGAGATAGTTACTTGATTTTCCTGGGATTGAAATGTGCGAATCCAAATAGTTGGTGTCTCATCTAGATTGCTATCAGAAATTATCTCTTTCTCAATTAAAGCATCAATAGCATTATTAATTAAATTCAGAAAGACTTGATTTAAAAGACGAGGATTACAATAAATCTGGGGTATTGTGCCGTAATCTTTAATTACTGAGATAGGTCTACTGTTACTTGCACAACGGTTAAGTCTATGCTGTAAAATTACAAGTGTACTATCAATACCTTGATGAATATCAGCTTTTTTATAATCGGATTCATTCAAACGCGAAAAGCTAGAGAGTGATTCGACAATATCACTAATTCTAGTTGTGCCAGACTCCATTGAGTCTAAAAGTTTTGGCAAATCAAGATGGATAAACTTAAGGTCGATGTTAGTAAGTGCTTTAACAATTTTAGTATTTGGATTTGGATACACAGTGCCATAAGTCTCTAAAAGATTTAGTAAGTCATTAGTGTATTGACGAAGATATTGTAAATTACCATGAATAAAACTGATGGGATTATTAATTTCATGGGCAACTCCAGCCACCATTTTTCCTAACGCCAACATAGTTTCGCGTTGAATTAATTGCATTTGAGATTGCTGAGTTTCTGTTAATTGAGATAAGGCTGATTCTGCATTATCTTTCGCTATACGGTATTGTTCTTGTACTAAAAACAATCTTTGTAGTGTTTGGTAGTAAGTATTTACACTAAACAGCACAAATAATGAGCCAAAAAAAGAAAACCATCCCAGTTAGCAATGGTATCCAATCAAACAGCTTGTTAATTGTTAAGTAAATACATAATAAATAACCACCCAGAAAAAAAAACCATGAGTGAAAACATGATTCGCCAACTGAGTTTATCTGATTCTGTCTTGAAAAATCTGAGAATTTTCCGCGTTTTGAGAATAGATAGTCCCATTATTCCAGCACCAAGACTAATCAAGGTGACAATCAAAGACAGAATCATTGATGAACTTAACATAGTATTCAGCCAAAATTAACGGCAACAGAACCTAAACCATCGCCAAAAATATAGGGAAATATTCATTTTGATTCGACTGTATCAAAGCAATTCAAGCAATATCATGTCCGCTTGATTAATTATTAAAACCTCTAAACCCCACCCCGCCAAAGCTACGCTTTGTCTCCCATCCCTGTTGAGGGGGAGAAGTTGGGGGTGGGGTGCAATGATTCCAGGAATTATAAATAATTAAACGAACTTGACTTGACTGGAATGGCAGACACGCTATTAAATAGCAGAATCATAATCTAATCATAGAAATGCGCTTACCAAAGGGCAAGGGATGACAAACTCTACTAGGACAAATCAGCAAAACTTCAAAAAAGCTTCATCAATTTTAAGATTCGATTTCGGCTAATTCTAACCAGCGTTCTGTGGCTGTATCAATTGCTTGTTTAAGGTTTTCTACTTGTTCGTAGAGTTTCTGTACTTGGCTATAATTCCCTGGTGCAACTTTATTCATTGCTGCTTCGGCTTCGGCTTTTTCGGCTTCTAATTGAGAAATTTTAGCTTCTAATTGTTCAAATTCTTTCCTTTGCCAATTCGATAACCGACGACGTTTTTTGGTGTCGCTATCTTTAGTTTGAGTTGCTGTTTGAACTTCAGTATTCTTGGGTTTTTCTTGAGTTTTAGCGGCTTCTTGTTGTGCTGCTTCTTCGGCTTTTTTATAGTCGAGATAGACAGAATAATTACCAGGATATTGTCGAATATTACCGCCTTCTTCTAAGGCAAAGATTGTGTCTACAGTGCGGTCTAAAAAGTAGCGATCGTGAGAAACTGCAATTACACACCCAGAAAAATCTTCGAGGTAGTCTTCTAAAACTGCCAATGTCTGCACATCTAAATCATTGGTAGGTTCGTCTAAAATTAAAACATTGGGCGCACTTATTAATATACGTAGCAAGAATAAACGGCGTTTTTCTCCACCCGAAAGTTTATGAATTGGCGCATACTGTTGGTTTCCAGGAAATAGAAACCTTTCTAACATTTGAGATGCAGTAATTTTTGTGCCATCGGCAATTTGCACAAATTCGCCTTCTTCTTTGATATAGTCAATCACGCGCTGATTTTCATTCAAAGCTGTGAGTAATTCTTCAGAATGTTGGTCAAAATAACCGATGTGAATTGTAGAACCAATCTCTACACTACCTGAATCTGGCTGTACCCGTCCGGTAATCATATTCATTAAAGTAGATTTACCCGCACCGTTACCGCCAATAATGCCAATGCGGTCTTCGGGGCTGAATTCGTAAGTAAAATCTTTAATGAGAGTTCTATAGTTATAAGCTTTAGAAATATTCTGGATGTCAATAACTTTTTTACCGATGCGGCGACTGACTGTCGAAATATCTACTTTACCTAAACCTTGTTTAAATTCGGTTTCACGCATAGCTTGGATGCGCTGAATTCTCGCTTTTTGTTTGGTACTTCTAGCTTTAGGGCCACGTTTTAACCATTCTAATTCTCGCCGCAATACTCCTTGATGTTTGCGTTGAGTGCTGGCGGCTGATTCTTCAGCTAGAGCTTTCTTTTCGAGGTAATATGAATAGTTGCCTGTGTAAGTATATATGTCGCCTCTATCGATTTCGATAATACGATTGGTGACTTTATCTAAGAAGTAGCGATCGTGTGTAATTAATAGTAATGCACCGCGAAAGCGATTTAAATAACTTTGTAACCATTCTACAGAGAGTGCATCTAAATGGTTTGTCGGCTCATCCATCAGCAAAACATCGGGTTCTGCAAGTAGGGCTGTTGCTAAGGCAATACGCTTACGATATCCTCCCGATAAGGTGGCTATGAGTGCATCAAAATCGGCAATTCCTAATTTTGTGAGGATTATTTTCGCGTTAGTTTCCAATTCCCATGCGCCTGTTGCGTCCATCCTTTGCATAACGCTAGATAGGCGCGACATTAACTGACTATCTTCGGGATAATGGGCAAGTTTATCTGATAATTCTTCATACTGACGTACCAGCGTCATTTGTTCGCCACTGTCAGCAAAAACTTGTTCTAAAACTGTGCGATTTTCATCTAAATTTGGTTGTTGAGGTAAATAGATTATTTTAGCACCAGAGCTAGTTACAATTTGCCCACTATCAACTGGTTCTAATCCGGCAATCATTTTTAATAGTGTTGATTTACCAGAACCATTAGTACCAATTAAACCAACTTTATCATTAGCATCAATGCTAAAGTTAGCGTCTTTTAATATTTCTTTGATGCCAAAATCTTTTTTAATAGATTGGAGTGTAATAATACTCATAATATGGATTTGTTATTTGCGATCGCCAGCCAGTAGGCAAGGTTCTTACCTTACCTACATTCTCCCAAATTTTAGGCAAATAAATCGAGGGGTAGATGTCCATACATTTCGTTGATTCCTCTTTCATCATAAGATTGGCAAGATACTAATACACCGCGATGATGTCCAGCGTAGGAATCAAGGTAGCATAGACCATTTTTGCCGTTTAATTTTATATAAACTGGGCCTTCAGTTGTGGGTAAATCAGTGGGGACTTCGTAACCTAAAGCCCACGAGTAAGTTTTCATAGCGAGTAGGGCTTCTTCGGCAGTGTCAGCACAAATGCCCAATATTTGATAGTCAGAAAGTTTGGTGATTAAGATTAAAGACTGGCGCACTAAGGCTTTTTCCGCATTATCAAGGACTGGGGCAATATCTAAACAGTTGAATTTGTTGAGGAATTTTCTAGCGTCAGCAACAGTCAGAGGAAGTTGGTTGGAGTTTGGCATAGATTTAATCATGGTTTTCGAGAATTTGCCTTTTTGTGCGAGGTGAACAGAATCATTTTTAGATTTTGGATTTTGGCATGATTCTGGCTACAAGAGGAAACAATTTGGCTAGGTAGGTTTCCTGGTATGAAGCAAAAAATCTAAAATCTGTAACCTAAAATTGGCACTGTCAAATATATTTGGTTAATTTACCTAAATTATTGTTGATTAGGAACATTCCCCAGATTGAAAATAAAGGGTACACTACTTTGGGATTTATCACCCATAACCAGAACTTTAGGCATTTGCGCGCCACCTGTTTTCCATGCTTCAATTGCTTCTTTTTGCAAAACTAATTGCCCGCCTTGAGCTTTGAGAGTTTCGGCTAAAAGTCTTTGTGCTTCGGCTTTACCTTTAGCGCGATTAATTTCTGCCTGGGCTTCTTGTTCTGCTTCTTTTGCTATATAAACGGCTCTTTGGGCGCGTTGTTCGGCAATTTGTTTTTCTTCTACGGCTCTGGCAAATTCGGGTGAGAAAGTTAAGTCAACTACACTAGTATCTAGCACAATTATTCCGTATTTGTCTAAGCGATCGCCTAACGCATTATCAAAGTCTTCTTTGAGTTCACTGCGTTTAGTAATAGCTTCTTCTACTGTTCTTTTAGCAGCTGCTATTTTAAATGCTTCTTGGGTTTGAGGAGCAATGATTTTTGATACTATATTTTCTAAAGTTCCTTGTTTTCTTCTCACCTCTACTACCTGTGAGGGATCAAGACGAAAGTTAATCGCAAATCGTGCCGATAAATTTTGTAAATCTTTTGTCGAACTTTCGGCTGGCACTTCAAATTTCTGCACTGTTAAATCATACACATCTATCACGGAAATTAAGGGCGGTTTCAAATGAATACCCTCCAATAAAGCACCATCTCTAGCTTTACCCAAAATACTAATTACGCCTGCCTGCCCTGGATTGATAATGATAAAGGCATTCAGCCCAATAATCACCAGTATTCCTAACAAAATTCCTAAAATTGTAGTTTGCCAATTGCCAAATTGTTGATTTCTCAAGGTTGTATCTCCTTTTGGATTTTCCCGCAACTCCTATGTGATTGTGAGACTTTTTGTGCCTGTTGAGGCTGGCTAAATTCTACAAAAGTCAGATACTTCCTCTCCGTGTTATCATCAAATGCACACAATTTTAAACGACTGTGGCTATAGCATTTAATTCTCGTCAGATATTAAACCAGCGTAGACATTCAGTGCATCCCCTCCACCGCCTGCTTGACTACGGACACCAGTATCGTAAACAAATCTGGTTGGCAATTGGTTGCTCTATTCTGAACAAACTGTTTGATTTAGCACCACCGGGGTTAATTGGCGTAGCAGTGGATGTGGTAGTCAAACAGCAAGATTCTATCATTGCCCAGTTGGGTGTCAAAGATGTCTTTGGACAATTTTTAATTCTTTCCCTACTCACTGTTGTCATCTGGATACTAGAGTCAGTTTTTGAGTACGCTTACGCAAAGCTTTGGCGCAATTTGGCACAAAGTATTCAGCATAACCTGAGACTGGATGCTTATAACCATCTACAAGATTTGGAATTAGCTTATTTTGAAGAACGCAGTACTGGTGGTTTGATGTCCATCCTCAGTGATGATATCAACCAACTAGAGCGTTTTTTGGATGTAGGAGCCAATGACATTATCCAAGTAGCCACAACAGTAGTCATTATCGGTGGAGCTTTCTTTATCTTGGCTCCTAGTGTAGCGTGGATGGCGATGTCGCCGATGCCCTTTATTCTTTGGGGTTCCTTTGCTTTTCAACGCCTGCTTGCACCTCGTTACGCTGATGTGCGCGAAAAGGTAGGTTATTTAAATGGGCGACTAGTAAATAATTTAAGCGGAATTACTACTATTAAAAGTTTCACTGCTGAAGATTATGAAAGCTACCGTTTAGCCCAAGACAGTGAAGCTTACAAAAAAAGTAACTCTAAAGCAATTAAACTCTCGGCTGCATTTGTTCCCCTCATTCGGATGCTGATTTTAGTTGGTTTTACTGCATTACTATTATATGGCGGGATGGCTGCGGTTGCGGGACAAATGACTGTTGGCACTTACAGCGTGTTGGTGTTTTTAATTCAACGGTTACTGTGGCCTTTAACTAGGTTAGGTGATACTTTCGACCAATATCAACGGGCGATGGCTTCGACTAACCGCGTGATGAATTTATTAGATACACCAATTGCAATTCATCCAGGAAATATCGCTTTACCTGTGGAGAATGTGCGCGGTGAAGTGGAGTTTAAAAATGTTACTTTTGCCTACAAAGATAGATTATCGGTAATTAGCAATTTATCTTTGCCAATTCCGGCTGGTAAAACCATCGCCATTGTTGGTTCTACTGGTTCTGGGAAAAGTACCCTTGTCAAGCTGTTACTGCGGTTTTATGAGGTGGAAAACGGCAGTATTACGGTAGATGGAATTGATATCCAAGACTTAAGTTTACGTGATTTACGCCGTTGTATTGGCTTAGTTAGCCAAGATGTGTTTTTATTTCACGGTACGGTAGCAGAGAATATTGCTTACGGCACTTTTGATGCTACGCAAGAGGAGATAATACAAGCGGCGAAGGTGGCAGAAGCCCATGAATTTATTCAAAATCTGCCCCAAGGTTATGAGACAATTGTTGGGGAACGCGGACAAAAGCTATCTGGTGGACAACGCCAAAGAATTGCGATCGCTCGTGCAGTGTTAAAAAATCCGCCAATCTTGATTTTAGATGAGGCTACCTCCGCCGTAGATAATGAAACCGAAGCTGCTATTCAGCGATCGCTAGAAAAGATTACAGTAGATAGAACCACAATTGCGATCGCTCATCGTCTTTCGACAATTCGCAATGCCGACTTTATATATGTCATGGAATATGGACAATTAGTCGAGTCGGGAACCCATGAAGAGTTGTTGGAGAAAAATGGAGTTTACGCGAGTTTGTGGCGTGTGCAAAGTGGGTTAAAATAAGTTTCGCGCAGAGGAGCCAGTGTGTTGGGCGGCTTTGCCGACTTGTAGACGCACTTTGCGCGGCTTCTCGCAGAGTAGCAACTGGCGTAGCGCAAAGGCGCAAAGGTTCAAAGCAATGATGTTTGGTAGTACCCAACCGGAAACAGGCGATAATAAATGGCGTAGTCAGTTAGATAGATTTGTGAAAGCAAATCAACAAGAATTGGCGGCGTTATCTTGGGCATTATGGTTAGAAAATGGGGATAGCCAGGGTACTATCGGCATCGATTTACAGCCAACTCCCCATTTTGTTTATTGTCCGCAAGAAGCGGTAGAAAAATTAAACGAGAATGTGGAAAATCGGCTGCAAGAAATTATCGGAATTATTGCCCATCATCAGCCAGAAGTGGAAGTTTTGATGATAGGTATTGGCAAGGGAGAAGTTAAGTTAATTCAGTTTGCACCAGAACCAACACCGCCTGAATGTTTTGCCCAACTTGGTAAAGATGTCGAGGAATTGTTGGATTTGTTGGAACAGCGAATGAGTGGTGAGATTGTTGTTTGACGCAGAGAAATTATTTCATTTTCTCTGCGTAACTTTTTAATTTATTAGCTGTGCCAAAGCTGGTAAAATTCTGGATAGTTTATATTCTCGGCACAGTGCCAGATTATTTTCAACACAGCCTCATAGCGATAAGAACTATTTTTGTAGAATTTTTGATTCAAATAGTCTTTCAAAGATGTGAGGACTTGTGACAAATGTTCAACTGGCAGGATTTTATTTAAAGCGTCCGCCATATCTAACAGATATGATTCATAAGATAGAGCAATTGTAGGCTGAATACTACAACTATTTTGCTCATCAGAATCTACAAATGTCTGAATCAGTTGAACTAAAGAAGAAATAAGTTCAGTCGATTTTTCTGGGAATAATTTGTTGTCTGGATTGAGCCGTTGTAAACTCCAAATTACATCCATCAGAATTGATGTGTTTTTAGTGGTATTGATGAGATGAATGTAGGTGTCAATTGTTAGAGGATGATTTGGATCAAGTGCTTGCAAGAAAGCAGCGATCGCATCAGAAAATATCCACTTATCTGGTGATTTCACTAGCTCACATACAGTTTGAATTGCTTGGTGACGATACTCATCAGTTTTGAGTAATGTCTTAGCTACTCGTAAACGTCTCCATTCAGTCTGCTCGCTTTCTAGTATTTCGTACAAAGCACCGATCGCCAGAGGATTACCTGGATCAATTTTTAGCAGACTATCTGCTGCATAATAACGAACATATTCATCTTGAGCGGTTTGAATTAGCTGGGATAATGTACTAATTGCCTCTGGATTAACTGGCTCGAATTGCCATAAATAAAAAGCGGCTGTACGCAGGAGAGATTCGTTTTTAGTATTCTCGATTATTTCTAACAGAGATGCGATCGCCTCTTGGTTTTTAGGAGAAATTTCTAACAAATATGCGGCGGCTGAATCTACAAAATAGTCTCTAGCTGAAGTTGCAATGATATTAACTAAAGCCTGTATTGCAGTTTGGTTTCCTGGATCAATTGTCCATAAAGTACGCGCTGCATCATAGCAGATTATATCACCCTGGTTTTGTTGTAAAAATTTGCCGAGAGCCGCGATCGCATTTTGATTCCCAGAAGCAATTCTCCTCAAAGATGCGATCGCTGCTTCACAGTTATGTTTATTTTGGGTGGTTTCCATCAGGTGGATTAAAGCAGCGATCGCAGTTTCATTTCCATCAGCAATTTTGCCTAAACCTGCTATAACTTGCGAACAAGATTCGGCATCTGGGTTACTTTGGATTTCGTAGATAAAAGTAGTAATTGCCTTTTCATCGCCTACACCTATTTCAGCAAGGCTGTAACTTCGCTGACAAAATCCGTACATATCCTCAGCAATTGGCATTAACGCCAAAGCTGCGATCTCACTTTTATTACCTGGATCGAGTTTTCCTAACTTCTCAGCCGCGAGTCTCATAATTGTGCGGCTTTCAGTCGTGTGAACCAAATGCACAAAAGCTGCAACTACTCTTTTTTTGTCGGTTAATTCCAGGGTTTTTCTCGCCTTATCAACCAAAGGTTGGGGTAATATCTGCCAATCTCGTTTATCCTGACGAAAATAGCCATAACTCCATTTGAGCAATTGTTCAACAATCCCATCAGCCAAACTGCTTTCGGGAAATTTAGCGATCGCCTCAGCCGCCAGAAAATAGGCGCGATAGCGATAAAAGCCGCTGCAACCATCATCAAAATCTATTAAAGCCTGGATAAAATCTTCTTTTTGCTGCTTATCTACATCCTCTCGGCTGAACCAGTGGAGAATCTCTGCTTTCCACTCCGGTTCAAAGATGCGGTAAGAACATTGATTTAGATTGCTGCGATCGCTATTAAAGAAATACTGCCAATCATACATTGCCTCCTACCCACTTCAATATGTGGGACGAAAGGTAATCAAATGAAACCTATCCTATAAATTAGCTGGCTGTCAAGTCTGTAAAAGATACTAAGCCAAATTTATCCTTGTCTTAGCATTAATGACAAGGTACTATCGGCATTAGTCGATGAATTGTTGGATTTGTTGGAACAACAGATGAGCGAAAATTTTGATAATTAATCTCAATCTCGATTCAGAAAGCTCAAATTCTGGACTTGTTATTGTTGCCTTTTGTAAAATTCTATTAAATCAAAAGCTAAGAGAAATTTTACTCATAAACTGTTACTTAAAGTGATTTTGTGGGAAAACTTGAATCATATACTCCCTAAACCTAGATGAAACAGGTAATTTTTTATGCAGCTAATTACATCATTAGACCTAAAAAATTCAAAATATTTATCGAAAGACAGATTCATCAGTTATCACCATCAGTTGCGATTGATATTTTCCCTGGGTACAAAAGTTAACAAGATTTTAGAAATTGGAATTTACAATTCCTTATTAACAGAAATACTCAAGCGCAATGGTTATGAAGTAACTACAGCAGATATTGACCCTCATCTCAACCCAGATATAACTTTAGACTTAGCACAAGATTTTGCATTACCAAACGATAAATTTGATGTTATTGTGCTATTTCAAGTCTTAGAACACTTGCCTTATGAAAAATCAGAGCAAGCTTTAAAAAAAACTGGCAGCAGCCACAAAGAAATATTTGGTGATTTCGCTTCCTTATAATAGCCTATATTTGGCATTACAATTAAAAGTTTCAGACATACCAAGGCCAAGATATCTATCACTTAAAATTCCCAAATTTTGGAGTACAAAACCCATATCTGATCAGCACTACTGGGAAGTAGGATTAAAAGGCTATTCCCAAAAACGGATTCTAAAATCAATTGCTAATGCAGGGTTAAAGGTAAAACAAGAATTTACAGATCCCGTAAATCCTTATCACTATTTTCTAGTCTTGGAAAAAACCACCGAAAACAATTAAGGTTGTTCACTCAGCATCATACTTTCTCAAAGGTAGGGAAATCCGCATCATAGCTTGGGGGCAAACAAGGCTCGAACAAAGAGCGATCGCTTAAGCTATGCTTTTAAAATCCTAATTGGTATCATGGCTGGCTGTACTATCTGGATTTACCTCTAATTGCAGTAGACCAAGGTGTATGCGCCATAACCTGAAAATTTCAGATACTATCATCCAAAACTACCAATCATGTTAGAACAAGGCACTATCAGTATTCATACTGAGAATATTTTCCCGATTATCAAAAAATCTCTCTACTCAGATCATCAAATCTTCCTGCGGGAATTAGTCTCCAATGCTGTAGACGCGATTCAAAAGCTGAAAATGGTATCTCGCGCCGGAGAATACAATGGTGATGTAGACGAACCAGAAATTCAAATTGCTATTGACAAAGATAAAAAGACTCTTTCCATTACCGATAATGGTATTGGGATGACCGCAGAGGAAGTCAAAAAATATATTAACCAAGTTGCTTTTTCCAGTGCGGAAGAATTTATCCACAAATATGAAGGGAAAGCAGACCAACCAATTATCGGTCATTTTGGGTTGGGTTTCTACTCTTCTTTTATGGTGGCGCAAAAGGTAGAAATCGATACCCTATCTTATAAAGAAGGTTCACAAGCAGTTCACTGGATTTGCGATGGTTCGCCAGAATTTACCTTAGATGACTCTCCCCGCACTACTCGCGGTACTACCATCACCCTCACCTTAATGCCAGATGAGGAAGAGTATCTAGAACCTGCACGTATTAAAAATCTTGTCAAGACATACTGCGACTTCATGCCAGTACCCATCAAACTGGATGATGAAGTATTAAATAGACAAAAAGCACCTTGGCGAGAGTCTCCTAGCAGTTTAACCAAAGAAGATTATTTAGAGTTTTATCGCTATCTTTATCCTTTCCAAGAAGAACCGTTGCTGTGGGTACATCTGAATACAGATTATCCCTTTATTATCAACGGTATTTTGTATTTCCCTAAAATGCGTCCAGATGTGGATGTGACAAAAGGGCAAATCAAGTTATTCTGCAATCAAGTTTTTGTCAGCGACAACTGCGACGAAATTATTCCGCAATTCCTGATGCCCATGCGGGGTGTAATTGATAGCACCGACATTCCGTTGAACGTATCGCGCAGTGCTTTACAAGGCGATCGCACCGTCCGCAAAATCGGCGATTATATAGCCAAAAAAGTAGGCGATCGCCTCAAAGAACTTTACCGCGATGACCGTGAGCAGTACATTAATGCTTGGAAGGATCTCGGCACTTTCGTCAAATTTGGCACTCTCAACGACGAAAAATTCAAAAAACAAGTCGAAGATATTATCATCTTCCGCAGCACTGCCAAATTTGACCAAACAGCTACTGAAACTCCCGCAGTTGAAGTACAATCTCAAGAAGGTGATGTTTGGCAAGATGTCAGCCCAGCCAAATCCAGCACCTCTCCCTACACCACCATCAAAGAATACTTAGAACGCAACAAAGAACGCCACGAAAACCGCGTTTTCTACAGTACCGATGAAGCCAGCCAAGCCACATACATAGAACTACACAAAAATCAAGGCTTGGAAGTTCTATTTATGGACTCCTTCATTGATACTCACTTCATTAACTTCTTGGAACGAGAATATAATGATGTCAAATTTACCCGCGTAGACTCCGACTTAGATAATACACTGCTGGATCAAGACAAATCTGGCGAAATCGTTGACCCCAAAACCAATAAAACCAAGAGTGAAGTCATCAAAGAACTCTTTGAAAAAGCTCTCAACAAACCCAAAGTTAACATCCGCACCGAAGCTTTAAAATCTGGTGATCCTCAAGGGACACCTCCAGCAATGGTACTCTTACCTGAAATTCTCCGCCGCCTGCGAGAAATGAACGCCATGATGCAGCAACAAAACGCAGAATTTCCTGAAGACCATATCTTACTAGTAAATACAGCCCATCCCCTAATTCAAAATCTGGCAAATCTCAACCAAGGTAGCATCATTCAAGATGGCGCAGAGTCACCAACAGGTCAGCTAGTCAACATGATTTGTCAACATGTTTATGATTTAGCACTGATGTCTCAAAAAGGATTCGACGCAGAAGGAATGAAATCTTTTGTTGAGCGTTCTAACGATGTACTCACCAAGCTAACAGAACAAGTCAATAAGTAGTGCTGTTAGAACCAGGCTGACATAGAAAAGTTGCCTGTTGAGATGGGTGTAAGGGTTTTGAACACCTACACCCCAAAACAAATAATTTAATTACCTAGTACAACGCGGCGGAAATAAAGATACCATTTCAAGTTAGTGAAAAGCTTGTGATATGAGCTTTTTGACTTTTGATTTTTGACTTTTGACTTCCGCGTAGCGGTACTAGTCTTACTTCTCGCTCTCCCGATTCTGTTTCCGAAGCCCTAAAATAGAAAGGTTGTATTGAAATCCAAATTCCTATGTCTCGTCGCTGTCAACTAACTGGTAAGAAAGCAAATAACGCCTTTGCAATTTCTCACTCTCATCGCCGTACAAAGCGTCTTCAACAGGTCAACCTCCAAACCAAGCGCATTTGGTGGCAAGGCGGAAATCGTTGGGTCAAACTGAAACTATCCACCAAAGCCATCAAAACCTTAGAAGTCAAAGGTTTAGAAGCAATGGCTAAAGAAGCAGGTATTAACCTGAACCATTACTAAACCATCAAACAAGGCGAATTCAACGAGATGGTATTTGTGTACAAAAGGTACATAAATACCTAGTTTTAAACTATTCATCCT
Source organism: Nostoc piscinale CENA21 (assembly GCF_001298445.1). Classification (NCBI taxonomy): domain Bacteria; kingdom Bacillati; phylum Cyanobacteriota; class Cyanophyceae; order Nostocales; family Nostocaceae; genus Nostoc; species Nostoc piscinale. Next base: position 170,648 of record NZ_CP012036.1, read on the forward strand.
CATCTTTGGTAATTGCAAGGATAAGAGAGATATACGTTGAAATTACTTGCAACGAATGTATCAATAGCTAATAAATTTTGAATATTGATGCTATCAACCTCCCTGCAATCGGGAGGTTTTTAATTAATTCATGTTTTTTATCTTCAATTGATATTTTTGCCTCTCCAGTTGGGTAGCCTAAGTTTATCTTGTCAAACATGCCTTCATAAAGTTGTATGCCCATACAATACACATCTTTAAAGTTAAGATGAAGCCTACGTATTTTATCCCAGATCAGCAACAAATTCATTGAAGTGGAAAAATCAGTATTTTCCAGAAAATATAAAAAGTTTAGCAATGGTATAACTTAAAAATCATCGTCTGGTGTTTTACTGTGTTGAGATATTAATTCAACAGGTTAAGCAAAAATTAGCATCAATAAAATTATTTAACCTGAAGAATCACTCAACAGGTAAATTTCACAATTGCCCAAAAATCAATTAGCATCAAACCACTTGACAGGAAAGCAGTTATGTCTTTACAACGCCAGCTAGTCAAGACTATCAAAATCATCTCCAAAAAACTTAGTAAGTACTCTTTATTCACGATAAAAAAGCAGATTAATTGGCTGCTGCGGACTTTATTTCTCAGCAGGAGACGACGAGACTCTGTAAATGCTGGTTTTGTGTTGCCAACAGTAGCAATGGTTGCACTGGTGGTTGTTTTGTTGACTACCGCCATTTTATTTCGTTCGTTTGAACGTTCTAAAAACGCTAGTAACGTGCGAGTTAATGAAGTTGTTCTGAATGCTGCGACTCCTGCTATTGATCGTGCTAGAGCTAAAATAGATGCTCTACTTGAAGACCCTACATTACCACGAGGAACTCCTACTGATAGTGCTTTATATGATGCTTTAAACAAGAACAAGTATAGCCTAGGTGATGAAACTCGCCTGAAACTAACTTCTGACTTTAACGGCACATCCGGCATTCAAACTAGCACCACTTCTAATCCTCTACCGTTAGAAAATGACGAAACTTTAAAAACTGCTTGGAAGTATGCAGTTGATACAGATAATAACGGGAAAAAAGATACTTTTACTATTTATGGAATTTACTTTCGCACTCCAACGCGAAATGCTAACACAGGGCAATTTAATCGTAAAAGAAACCCGTTAGAAGCTAGAACTCCACCGATGGATAATGCCTCTACAAATACTCAGTGTAGTAGTGCTACTGGTTTTTCTAGCTTAGTCGGTAACTCCAGTTGGTATCAACTTCAAAGCGGTAATCTTGGTAAGAGCTTTTTTGTCTACACTGTGAATGTCCCAATAACTCAAGCGGCATATAATGCAATAACTACTAATCAAAATCAATATGAAGCATACAAAGGAAATAAAAGTATTGCCGCACTAGAATTTCAGCAAGATCGGAGTCGTGTTCCTCTACCAAATAATGCTGTTTGGTTTGAAAATGATTTAGAGATTATCGTTGGTTCTACAGACTTATTGCTGAACGGCAGAATACATACAAACGGTAACTTACTAGTAGGAAGAGGTAGTGGTGATCTTACCTTGCGGCAAGTGAGTAGTAAAACATCATGTTTCTATAACCAAGAAAATGGATTGATTAGTGTAGGCGGTAATGTAGGTACTGGCAATGTGAACCAAACTACAAATCAGAGTGCTGTTACCGTTGACCTTTATCGAGGGTTTGGAAAAGGTATCACGACAAAACAGATTGATAGCACAGAGAAATCTACAGACAGTGCAGGTGGTTCGGAAATTGGATTTAACGACACAGCATATAACGAGCGTATTGCTCGTATGAAGATAGATGGATTGGCAGCTTGTACAACTTGTCAGAGTGCTACTACTGCTAGTGCTTTAATCTCAGCTGTGAATGGCAGTGGATACCCAGACGACGTAAAAAGAAATGTGGCAGCTAAAGTCGATACTAGTACTGATAATGCGGCTACAGCTAAAAATGTACTGGCAGATGAAGTAGAGATTTATCTAAGAAATAGGACAAGACGAGTACCTTTTGCTGAAGTTGCTAGTGGGGGTCCAGCTACAACTGGCTATACAGCTATTAATGCCAGCTTAACTCCGCAATCGACCTGGAGAGAACCAATCAATAGCAGTAATCAATTAACTGGTACAACTATTACTCTGAACGAAACCAAGTTATCTGCAACTTATCCAACCTTTCAAAAGCAAAAAGGCACTCAACTTTATTTAGGCGATCGCGTCCTGGTTGGTAATAATTTACCTGCAAGATGGTTACTCAACGGTCAATATGTTGGTTCAGATGGTAAAGATTTTGTGAAAAATAGTTCTGGTAATAATGTTGAGTGGACTGAACCACCTTCTCCAGATCCGGCACAAAATCAAAATAGATGGCGTAATAGCCAAATTCAAGCGATCGCAGACTTAGGTATCTCCGAGCGCAATGGTTTTTGGGAAGAAAAAGCTGCCGAGAACCCCATTAATGACCTAGATAGTGTCGGTGGTATCAGAATAATCACTGGTGCTGGTATCTATGTTGATGGTACTGGTAACACAGTTAACATAACAACTGGCCCCTTTTATCCTCGTGGTCTTTATTCTTTTTTACCAGCCACTAGTGCTGCTACTGTTGTCTGGCCAGATACTATGCCTATGTCTACACCAGCAGATGCCACAAAAAAAGGTGATTTGCTCATGCGTGCTACGGCTGTCTATCACTACAAAGTAGACTATGGAACCGACCAGGAGCCAATTGCTTGCGTAAGTAGCTATTATGACCCAACCGATAGCACCACAGCTAAAAACAAAGTCAATCAAAATGGTGGATATGGTGTTGATACCACCAACGGTAGATCAAATAATGGTGTTGTTTACAACTATCCTGGCAGAGGAAGCTTTACAACTAATAAAACCCGTCTGCAACTACAAGCTAATTTAAAATTTCCTAACGGGCGTTGGGTGAATGAACCACTAAAAGATGCTCTAGGGAAAATTGGTGCTGGTACTACAGTCCCCAGCACAGGTTTGCAGTTAGCTGACTATTCCGCAATTGATACTGCTCTTTGCGCTATTTCAATTCTGAATAATGAGGCTGGTTTTGCTACCTCATTAACTAACAAGCCTCCTCATGGTGCAATCAAAGAAGCAACCTTCCTAGATGCGAGAGAAGCAAAACAGATTAGTGCAGCTGCTAATTCCACTACCTATGACCTTGACTTAGAACAGCGTCAACCATTAGAAGTTCGTGTAACTGATATTGATTTAAGTCAGTTACGTGGCACTACCATCGCAGTTAGCGAGTATTTACTACCTTATAGTGGTATTATTTATGCCTCCAGGGAAGATGCCCTGCGTGATGCGAGTAACACCTCTACTGAATCGGAATTACTCAGTCCCACAGACTTTAAACTTGACCCTACACGTCGTCCAAATGGTATCCGTCTCATCAATGGCGAGACTTTGGCCAGAAAAACTAGCACTGATAACAATGATTACAATCCCAAAGAAAAAGGTTTAATTTTGGTTACTAATTTACCTGCATATATCAAAGGTAAATTTAATGTCCACCAACCAAGCTTGGGTAGTACAACGGAACTAGAAGAATTCATAGAAGAAGAGCCAACTACTGACTTCTATGACCGCAGTACCGCAGAAACTCGATTTGCTTGTCGTCGTAACAGATTACCTGCTTGCGGCAGTACAAAAAGTGATTATTGGAGACCTGCAACTTTGATTGCCGATTCTATGACTCTGCTATCTGGTGGTTTTGTAGAGGGTTTTCGTAGTGATGGCGATTATAACCTCAACAATAATAGCGGTATTGCCGTTGATGCTACTGATTCTGCCAGAACAGATCGGCTCAAAAATGGCTTTTGGGAAAACTATTTTGCTACCAATGCAAGCTGGTGGGAAAGTAGTGGAAGTAATAAGAATTTCCCCAAAACAAGTGCAGGTTCTTATGCACGTAACGGTGTCACACCAATTCAGCGCCGAATTGATGATTACCCTATGTATGTAATGGAATTATGTCGTAAAGACTTAATTGAACAATGTACACCAAGTGATTGGGTGGTTGGGTTCGATGTAAATGGGGATGGTGACTTAGATGACACTGTTCTATTGGATTTAAATTCTAATGGCAACACTTCTGACTCAGGTGAAAGCTTAGTTGAAAAAGACATTAAAGCTTATCAACTAGGTAAAGCAATAACCAATGCTGCCGTTTCTGCTACAGCTGCTACAACAGCCTTATCAGATTGGGATGCTGCTTTCCCTACCTCTAGTGGCAAGAGTATTAGACAAAGACTAGGGGCTGGTGATACAGGTGATAAACAAGCATTAATAATTGCAGATCGCGGTTATCCCCGTCGAGTCGCTTTTGCACGCAATGACACCAATCAACTAGTTACAGCGACTGTAGGATCAAACACTGTTTACAAACCAATGGGAATCGGTTGTCCCCTGGATACCACTGGAAATACATACACCGGCAACGGATGCAGTTATGCTACTGGGACTTTAACAGAAAAGACTCATTACGGAAAAAAAGGAAACAGTGCCTTGTGGTTTAGAACTATAATCAACACCGCTAATAATCCCACTGACATTGCTAATACGCGCTACCACAACGTGCAATCGCTGTTCTATTATCCACCTATTGATGCTGATGGTAATGGTAGCCCAGATGTAGATGGTCAGCCACGCTTGGTGCCTGTCTTGCAAATTCACAATGCGGAAGATACAGCTTCAAATAACAGCGACAAAGTGAGAACTGATAGTTCAGGAGTGGCAAATGACGATGATTATAGATATCATTGGCTACAATTTCCTAGTGCTGACACCACATTTAACGCGACTTTTGTATTAGGTAATAGCCCTAGTAGGCCAGAGGAAGTTTCAGCCGGTTTGCAAAACTTGGTGCGGTTCTTGGAAGCTTGGAGTGTCAAAGTGCGTAACGCCACCGACCCTAACGCATTCAACTCATCAAGTAAAACAGCCAAAATTAGCGGCAGCTTTATTCAATTAAAGCGCAGTACTTATTCCACAGGGCCTATCGCACCAATTTTGGATGCTCGAACCTCAATTACATCTTCTGCAACTAATAATTTGAGTCTTTTTGACTACACCTTAGACAATTACCCCACACAGAACGGTGATGGTGTGTTACCTAGCTACTCGCCACCTGACAGAAAATGGGGGTTTGATGTTGGGCTGTTATCTGAACAACCAGACTTGTTTGCTCAAAGATTTACCTTACCGTCAACAGGCCGTCCAAACGAGTTCTTTAGAGAAGTAGGCCGAGATGATGCCTGGGTAAAAACATTACTCTGTGCTGTTGAACCAGCATCAGGCACGCCAACTGCTTACGCAGCTCCTGATAGTTATCGTCCAAGTGATTGTCCATCTTTGACAGCCATACCAAACAACTAACAATTCGTTTTTTGTACATATTGGGTAAATTGCCATGATAGGGAAACAAATGATCCTCCAGTTAGCAACAAATAAAGCAGACAAGAAAACAATATCAGAAACACATGAAGCAGCTGGTTTTACTATTGTTGAGTCTTTAGTAGCAATACTGGTAGTAACAATTTTGCTGGCTGCGATCGCTCCAGTACTTTCCCTATCTGTGGCAACCCGTGTACAATCTCGACGGGTAGAATTAGCCACGCAAGCAGCTAAAGCTTACATTGATGCAGTCCGTACTCAAAAAATCACAGCCCCAACAGAAAGTGGAACGAATACTCCTTCTAATAACCCTGCACCCACAGCTACAGGAACTCTTACCTGCACTGCTAACTCTTACTGCACAGCGCCAACAGGGACATCTCTATATTGTGTAGATTTTGATAGTACTAATAGCTGTGAAACTAACAGTCTGACAGATATGGTTGTGCAAGCTTTTCGCTACAACCCAAATAACAGCAACAGCAACCCTGCAATTACAGGATATACGTTGGGACTACGAGTTTATAGATCAGATGCTTTTAGGAGCAGTGCTACTCTACTTAAGAATACAGCTACAAGTAAAACTACACAACGTACTTTTACCCCAGGTATTGGTCAGAAGACAGCACCATTAGTAGAGATGACAGCAGATATTAGCGATATCGTACCTAAATATAGTGATCTTTGCGCTCGCTTTAGCGGTGGCTGCAATTAAATAGTGATTGTTAATTACCTGTGAACAAACGAGAAGCTATACAATTATGAGTTCACTAAAATTTCTTCTGATTACTCAAATTAAACATCGCCAAAAAAATGATGAAATTAAGGGTTTTACATTGATTGAATTATTGGTAGCTATGCTTATGGCATTTCTAGTCATAACTCCCTTAATGTTATTTATGATGAATCTTTTAGAAGGCGATCGTAAAGAACAAGCCAAAGCAACTACAGAACAAGAAATGCAAGCCGCCCTAGATTACATAGCACGCGACTTACAGCAAGCTATATATGTATATGATGCTGACGGAGTAGCAAGAAATAGAAATACTACAGATATTACTCTGTCAGGCATTCAAGACCAAATACCACCTGTCAAAACAGCCCCTAATTGCAATGATGCGAATGTTTGTAAACCAATACTTGTATTTTGGAAACGTGAATTTTTAGCTAGTAGTGTTGGTGTCACTTCTGCTACTGATACAACAAGAGATGACGGCTATGCTTATTCATTAGTCGCATACTATTTAATTACTAATACTAATGGTAGTAATACTACTTGGTCTAAACAAGCACGGATTGGTAGATTTCAAATCCGAGGTCAAGTTAATTCAGATAATACTAACACTACCAATGATACTGGCTTTAGTCCTCCACCACTTGATCCTAACATCACTGGTTCTACACTTAAAGAAAGAATGAATCAATGGAAAACTGCGTTAACAGGATCAGCAAGCTACACTCAACCAGTTACAACTTTAATTGATTTCATTAGTACTACTAGCCCTTCAATTAGCACTAACACCAGTGGAGTTTGCCCAGGTACAAATGCCAGTCCTAAACTTGTGGGTAGCCTCACCAGTGGTTTTTATACTTGTGTTGATGCGGCTGAAGTATTAGCACAGGTTTTCATCAGAGGCAATGCACTTGCTCGCATACAAAACAATAACCTGAATTATCAAAATTCTCAAAGAGCTTACTTTCCTAGTGCAAGTGTACGAGTACAAGGACGCGGGTTTTTGTTGACTAAATGATCTTTATAAATACCTTAGTTAATTTATCAAGCATATAATATGTACTTGTCAAGTTTAAGTTTTTTTCAGAGAACTAAAAATAGATACCTATCTGAACATATCCAAAATGATGTTGGTTTCAGTATGGTGGAAGTTATTGCTGTAGTGCTGATGATAGGCATATTAGGCACAATTGCTATTCCTAGCTGGTTTAATTTCCTTAATCGGCAACGAGTGAATAAAACTAATGATGTGGTTTTTGCCGCTATACAAGAAGCACAAAAAGAAGCTAAACAAAAAAAAATCAGCTACAGTGTCAGTTTTAAAATGGACAATCAAGTTCCCAAGCTGGCTATTCATCCTGACTCTATAGCAGCATCTAGTCTTGCTAGTAACCAATGGAAGTCTATGGAGGAATCTGTAGGAATCAAATCTGGACAAATCAGCTTTTTTACAAATTTGACTGGTAAAAACACTGTCAACTCTACTAACCCCGCAGTGAATACAAGTGCGACATACTTAAATAGTCCACAAACAATCACTTTTGACTACATGGGTACTTTGCCAAACTTTGTTACACCAGCAACAGGAGAAGCACCAGGATTAAAAATTGTTGTAGCTGCATCTAACAATTCTACAAAGCGATGTGTGATTGTAAAAACTATTTTAGGCTCGACTCTTAGAGGCAAAAATAATGAGTGTAATTAAAATTCAGCAAAAAAATCATAAAAATACATTACATAATACTGTATATTCAACACAAAATCATAACATTAGTTAAGTATGAGGTTTCATATTTGTATTTTTTAAACTTGTAATCAAAAATGTCTATAAAGTATAAACTTCAAAATATGACTGCAAGCCTTGATTTTACAGTAGTTGTCCCGACTTATAACGGTGCAATTCGTCTACCTAAGTTATTAGAACGACTGCAACAGCAACAAAATACTGAAAATATCTCTTGGGAAATTATTGTTGTAGATAATAACAGTACAGATAATACGGCTCAAGTTGTTAAAAATTATCAAACAAATTGGCAATATGCTTCCCCGTTAAAGTACATGTTTGAAGCCAAACAAGGAGCAGCTTACGCCCGAAAACGTGGAGTAGTAGAGGCTTCAGGCAAATTGATAGGTTTTCTTGATGACGACAACTACCCGCTATCAAATTGGGTAGCAGAGGCTTATGCTTTTGCTCAAAAATACCATCAAGCAGGGGCTTATGGTAGTCAAATTCACGCAGATTGGGAAACAGAACCATCAGAAGATTTTCAACGACGAATAGCACCATTTTTAGCAATTACAGAACGCGGAAATCTACCACTACTTTATGAAGCAAAAAAGAAATTACTACCTCCCTCTGCTGGTTTAGTAGTAAGGCGACAAGCTTGGCTGGAAAGTGTACCACAAAAAACTATATTAACTGGTAGAACTCCTGGTAATATGCTGACCAGTGAAGATTTAGAAGTACTATGTTACATCCAAAAATCAGGATGGGAAATTTGGTATAATCCCAGCATGGAGATTTATCATCAAATACCAAAATCTCGATTACAAAGAGAATACTTAATACCATTTTTTAGAGGTATTGGATTGAGCCGTTATGTGACTAGAATGGTAAATACAAAGTATTATAATAAACCATTTATAATTCTAGTTTATTTAGTAAATGATTTACGAAAAATTATTTTTCATTTCCTGAAATACAAAGGGAGTTTTCAAGATAATTTAGTAGCAGCTTGTGAAATGCAACTATTTTTAAGTAGTTTAATTAGTCCTTTTTATTTATGTAAAAATGGCTATTTAAATAACAAAATATAATACTTCAAACACTGCTTTTTATTTTTAAATTAATGAACAGTATTTTACATATTTCTATAGTCATTCCTACATATAATGGATCAGAGCGCCTGCCCAATGTTTTGGATGCTCTATTAAAACAAACAGGTGTTGAAGACATAAATTGGGAAATTATTATCATTGATAATAATAGTTTAGATTCAACTGCTAACGTATTTATTAATTATCAGGGTTTATATCCTAATAATTGTTGTTTAAAATATTTTTTAGAAACCCAACAAGGAATCGCATTTGCGCGTGCGCGTGGGGTTAAAGAAGCTCAAGGAAAATTTATTGCATTTTTAGATGATGATAATTTGCCGGAAACTGATTGGGTTTTTAGGTCTTACCAATTTGGGCAAGAATATCCTCAAGCAGGCGCGTGGAGCGGTCAAATTCATGGAAAATTTGAGGTAGAACCACCAGAAAACTTTTGCAGAATACAGGCTTTTTTAGCTGTTAGAGAAGATGGGCAGGAAGTATACAGATTTGATGCAGATAATTTAAGATTACCACCAGGTGCTGCACTGGTGGTTCGTAAACAGGCTTGGCTTGAAAGTGTTCCCCAGCAATTGATTTTCAAAGGTCGATTAGGAAAATTAATGCTTAGTGGTGATGATACAGAAGTACTTCTACATATACACAAAGCCGGTTGGCAAATTTGGTACAATCCGGCGATGCAGGTTTATCATCAAATTCCTAGCTGGCGATTTGAGAAAAGTTATTTGTTAAATTTGGCTCGTGGTTGCGGTTTGTGTATTTTCCAACTACGGTTAATCAATGCTAAAAATTGGCAAAAACCAATTATTTTATGCAAAACTATTTTGGGAAATCTCCGCCGAATTTTAAATCATCTTATTAAGTACAGAAGAGATTTAAACAGTAACTTAATTGCACTCTTTGAACTAGAGTTTTATTGGGCTAGTATGATAAGCCCTTTATATACTTTACAATGCTATTTGTCTAATAAATTTGTATATAACTTAGATAAATTATGACTAATGTCATTCAAAATATTCCAAAAATTTCTGTAATTATTCCAACTTATAATAGTGAAAAAACTATCAAAACAACCGTAGATTCTGTATTTAGCCAAAGTTTTACAGATTTTGAATTGATTGTCATTAATGATGGCTCAACAGATTCAACTTTAGATATTGTTTCACAAATTCAAGACTCACGTCTTAAGGTATTTTCTTTTGAAAATGCTGGTGGTAATGTCAGCCGCAACCGAGGACTACAGCAAGCAGTTGGAGAATTTGTCAGTTTCTTAGATGCGGATGATGTTTGGACATCTGGTAAGTTGGTAAGTCAGTTAGAGGCTTTGCAAGATAATATTGATGCGAAGGTTGCTTATAGCTGGACTGATTATATAGATGAAAATGGAAAATTTTTAGTTTCAGGTAGTCATATTACTGTTAATGGTGATGTGTATGAGAGATTATTAGTAAGTAACTTTTTAGAAAATGGTTCTAATCCATTAATTTATAGAGAAGCTTTAATTGAATTAGGTGGTTTTGATGAATCACTAAGTGCTGCTCAAGATTGGGATATGTGGTTGCGATTAGCTGCTAAATATTCTTTTATTTGTGTCCCTAAAGTGCAAATTTTGTATAGAGTCAGTGCCAATTCACTATCTTCTAATTTAGTTAGACAAGAAAAAGCTTGTTTACAAGTATTAGAAGGTGCGTATGATACTAGACAAATACTCAATAAAAATATTTGGAATCTAAGCCGAACTAACCTTTATAAATATCTAGTATGTAAGGCTCTGCAACAACCCTTTAGTCGCACAAAAGGGATCTTAGCGGCTAGATTTTTATACTTATTTTTTGTCTATGATACCGCAAGATTTAAACGAGTTAATTTCACGTTTAAGTTACTTATTAAAATAGCCATAATGGTTATTTTACCAACAAAAATTGCAACAATATTACTTAACAAAGTAACAATTAAAACTACATAGTTCTTTGAAAAAATACTGGTGTTTGATAATTAAATTAATTGTAGAAATATCTTCAGGTGCATTTATTTTACAGGGATAAGTTAAAAAATATCTTAGGTGCGGACTCCAGTAGTGGTTTTACATTACCAGAGATTTTAGTAATTGTTTTAATATTTGGTGTTTTAGCTGGGCTGGTATTACCAAACTGGTTAGCTTTTGTAGATAGAATTCGTCTGAATGCTGCTCAAGATAAAATTTATTTAGCTATGCGTCAGGCTCAAAGCCAAGCTGTGAAAGAAAAAGTGAGTTGGCAAGTAAGTTTTCGTGAGGAAAATAATGTTGTGAAGTGGTCAGTTCATCGAGCAGATATAAATTTTTTTTATTTCTGATGCGGTGAATAATAATGCCAATTTATGGCAGAGTTTAGAAACTAATATTCTGATTGAAAAAAGTTTAAACAATCGCAATACATCTGAGACTACTCTAGCAAAACATACTTCTCAAGCAATTTGGCGCGTTGTTTTTAACCACCAAGGTTGTCCAGTTTATCAGCCTGGAGACGAGTGTACTAATACGTCACTGCGAACGTTGGGACAAATTACCTTATACAGTTATAAAACTGGCAACGCTAGGCGATGTGTCTATATTTCGACGGTTATAGGTGCCATAAGAAGGGGGACAGAGCATTCTAAGGCCAATGAAAACGATAAGTATTGCTATTAAAATATTTGAGTCGCTAACAGTTAAGGTTATTACGTGCTGAAGTTATCAGAAGTTCAAAAGCAGCACTTGATTATTTTTACGCGCTATCCAGAGCCAGGAAAGACTAAAACTCGTCTGATACCAGCTTTGGGTAGTGTTGGTGCTGCTAATCTGCAACAGCAAATGACAGAATATACTCTTTTGCAAGTAGCAGAATTACAAAAGGCTATTGGGGTTTCTGTAGAATTGCGGTTTGCTGGTGGCAGTTTGGAGTTAATGCAAGATTGGTTAGGTTGGGAACTACTTTACGCATCTCAAGGTGAAGGCGATTTAGGTACAAGGATGGCGCGATCGCTGGTTGATGCTTTCCGCAAAAATGCTGAATATGTAATTATCATTGGTAGCGATTGTCCTGGTGTGACATCTCAAATTTTGGCAACAGCTTTCCAACAATTACAAACTGTTGATTTGGTAATAGGGCCAGCGATTGATGGTGGTTACTACTTAATTGGTGTGCGTCGCTTCATTCCAGAATTATTCGATAACATTGATTGGGGAACTTCTCAGGTATTACAACAAACTATAGATATTGCGGCTAAACTGGGTGTCTTATCTATATACTTACCAACTTTGGCTGATGTTGACCGACCAGAGGATCTGCTTATTTGGCAGGAAGTAGTTCAGCAGTCAGTTTATTTGCAAAAAACCATAGAGTAGAAGCTGAAAATAAAAGTTGTTTTTTTGATGAATATCAGCTAATGTCGTATCTTCAAACACCATGTATTTTCTGAAGACACTCAAGTTAACTAGTGCTACCGTGGTGTAGTTTCAAACCTACAGGTATCCATTAGGATTACCTTTGCCTTTTCTATATAAGAGATAGTTTTATTGAACAGGCAGAGTTACTGGAACAATATTCCAGTAACTTTAAATAGGACAATCACTCTGACTCACTATAAGTTTGGAAAATATGACTAATCGTTTTACTTCCGGGAACGCAGCCCTCGCACTCAAGGTGATTGGGACAGTTTTAATTTTGTCCTTTCTGCTGGACTTTCTAATTTTATTGCTACCGTTTCAACCAACTGATCGCGCATGGCAAATTAATTTATCAACAGCCCTAGTTGACCGGGGGATTGTACCTATGGTGGGCTTAGGTTCTCTGTTGATTGGTTATTGGATTGATGGTGCTAGTGATGGCGGCCCTAAAGGTATCGACTTAAGATTCCCAGCATTTATACTTTCTAGTGTCTTGGGTCTAATTTTCTTATTAATTTTTCCCTTGCACCTGAATAATGTCAACCAAGCCAAAGCACAAACAGTTAGTCAAATTACGCAAGAAGCAGATCAAGCAGAAGGCCAACTCAAAAATCAGCTAAATCAATTCCAAGCGCAACTGAATACAGATCAGGGGAAAGCGCAGTTAGAACAACTCCGCGCCCAAGCAAAAGCGCAGTTTTCGGATTTGTTGAAAGACGATCAAAAGTATAAACAAGCCCTGGAAAATCCGCAATTGCCGCAATCTCAAAAAGACTTACTCAAGAAATTTAAAGCTAACCCTCAAGAACTGGACAAATTTATTGCCCAACAAACTGATCCTCAAGGATTGGCAAATCAACGCTTGACCCAAATTCGTCAGCGCAAGGAAGATGCGGAAAAACAAGCAAGAGACAACGCTTGGAAATCTGGCTTAAGAATTGGCATTAGTAGTCTTTTATTATCTGTTGGGTACATTATTATTGGCTGGACAGGATTAAGAGGTGGCGGTGCTTTACAAACAGGTGGACGTAAAGCTGCTGCACGGTAAAAAAGTAGGGAGTAGGGAGTAGGACTTATTGTGATAGCCTCCTGTCTCCTGCCTCCTGCCTTCTAAAAATTAACTGTTAGGGAAATCGCTATAAAATCTGCACATGTTCTCAATTTACATACTGACATATAACGAAGAACTAGATATTGCACCTTGTATTGAGTCGGCAATGCTTTCAGATGACATTATAGTTGTGGATTCGTGCAGTAGCGATCGCACCGTGGAAATTGCCAGTCGCTATCCCGTTCGAGTGGTGCAACACGCTTTTGAAAGCCACGGTCGTCAGCGCACTTGGATGTTAGAATCTATACTCCCGAAATATGGGTGGGTTTACATTCTGGAAGCTGACGAACGGATGACACCCGAATTATTTGCGGAATGCACACAATCCATAGGTAATCCAGATTACATTGGTTACTATGTTGCTGAACGGGTAATGTTTATGAATCGTTGGATTCGCTATAGCACCCAATATCCCCGTTATCAGATGCGTCTTTTCCGCCACGGTAAGGTCTGGTTCACAGACTATGGTCACACAGAACGAGAAGTTTGTGATGGTGCTACTAGCTTTTTAAAGGAAACTTACCCTCATTACACTTGCAGCAAGGGTTTGAGCCGTTGGATTGAAAAACACAATCGTTATTCTACAGATGAAGCCAAAGAAACAGTACATCAACTAGAAAATGGCACAGTTGTCTGGCGGGATTTATTTTTTGGCAAAACCGAGGTAGAAAGACGGCGTGCTTTAAAAGATTTGTCTTTACGTTTACCAGCTAGACCTTTTTTGCGCTTTCTTTATATGTATTTTCTGTTGGGTGGCTGCTTGGATGGTCGCGCTGGTATGGCTTGGTGTACTTTGCAGGCTTTTTATGAATACCTAATTTTGCTTAAAGTCTGGGAAATGCAGTATCTACCTACACCTACCTTAGAAGAAACACTATCTCAAAGTGATAAAAGCAAGGTTGTGGCTACACAAATTGCTGGAGAAGGGTGAAACAATACAGGACTTACACACCAAGATTTTCTGTGGAGATTGGGTTTAGGGGTGTAAGGGTTTTAAATACCTACACCCCTTTAAATTAAGGTCTCTTTCCTACTCTTGTACGAGCGGGTTGATGAATAATTTCGTTTACCCACAGATTTTGAGTAAACCCGCCTCTATTTGCTTTCCTACACAACTAGATTCGGAAATCAAACCGGATTTCTCTGTTTTATTAAAATTTATAACAAAAGTTTTTCAGAAAAACATCCTTTACCTGCTGGTTAGTTCTAAACTAGTTACAAGTAGATTTTTAGTTGTCATATATAGGTTTTAGAAACGTAGTCAGATTTTGAGCGATCGCGGTAGGATTAGTAATAATTAAAATATTTGCAACATTCATTTACAAGCTGTACAAAGAAAAGTAACATCCTTGCGGATGGAAGAACTATCGTTAGTTAGCTATATTTTTGTGTATTCAACATCTAACTAGCGAAAAATCAATACTTTTCTGGACTGAACAGCCTTTTATCAAAATAAAAGCTATTTAGTGACAAATCTTAAAGTGGCGTATGGTAAAAAATATTACTAGTAAAGCCTTCTAACGTTGAGCGTCTGCTGGTATTAGTTTCCGCTTATCAGAGTTTCACTAGCCAAAAAAAGGAGAAACGAAGTTTGGTAATCGATCGCTTAAAGCAGGACTTGAAAAATGACCTGATAGCAGGATTGTTAGTGGTTATCCCTCTAGCAACTACCATCTGGCTCACAATCACGATCGCTAATTGGGTAATCGACTTCCTTACCCAAGTTCCCAAACAACTCAATCCCTTTGATGGGCTACACCCAATTTTAGTAAATATACTAAATTTAGCAGTAGGTCTAGCAGTACCACTGTTAAGTATTTTGTTAATTGGGTTAATGGCTCGGAATATTGCTGGGCGATGGTTATTAGATTTTGGTGAGCGAGTATTACAGGCAATTCCCTTGGCGGGACAGGTATATAAAACATTAAAACAACTTTTAGAGACTTTACTCAAAGATTCTCATGGTAAGTTTCGCCGTGTGGTTTTAGTTGAGTATCCCAGACAAGGCATTTGGGCGATCGCCTTTGTCACAGGTGCGATCGCAACTGAAATTCAATCCCAAATGCCTCGCCCAATGTTAAGCGTTTTCATCCCAACGACACCCAACCCGACTACAGGATGGTATGCCGTAGTACCAGAAGAAGATGTGATCAATCTTTCAATGTCAATCGAAGATGCTTTTAAAGTGATTGTCTCTGGTGGAATTGTGGCACCGAATACGCCCTTACCGCCTCTAGTTTTAGGCAAAGAACAAAATTTAGCAGGCTTAAGCAGAGAATTAAAACATTCAGTAATTTCCGTCGAGGAAATATAAAATTTATCCGGCAAAGACACAAGTAAATAGATATTATGAATGTCTGGCTTTGTCGCAGTCAATTAAATTTTTACCCTAATTCAGTGCTTAGGCACTCACTTCCATGCAAGACCGCAAACCCCAACAAATTGCTCGTGAACTGGCGCTGTTGAGCCTCAGCCAGCTGCCAGTCAACCCCAAAAAACTCACCGAAGAACATCTGCCTAAATTGGTATTAGCAACCGTGCGTACCTTAAGAGCAGAAGTGCAAGATACTTTAGATAACGCTGCGGCGGAATTGCAACGCAGTAATGATCGCCTATTAACCAGCCAAACTCGCGCTGCTGACATGAATACCGCGAGAACCATGCTACAAGAAGCGATCGCTTATACTCAAACCGCCATCAATCAACTTGGTGCAGCCGTTGAGTTTCCCGAATTAATTCAACTCGCCAACCAAGACAGAGAAGTTGGCAGATATGCCATTCAAATTGTCAAAACCGTGAATGAGCATCGTATCTTGATCGATGAACAAATAGCGGCGGCTTTGGTAGATTGGCAAGTTAACCGTCTAGCTCAAATTGACCGCGATATTCTCCGCATCGCTGTAGCGGAAATGACATTTTTAAACTTGCCTGACAGCGTAGCCATCAACGAAGCTGTTTTGTTAGCCAAACGCTACAGTGGCGATGAAGGTCATCGATTTATTAATGGAGTGCTGCGACGATTCACAGAACAAAAAAAAACTTCCTACTGTTTTATCCTAACTTTGTCACCATTCTGAATGCTAAGTTGTGAGTTGAAGGTGAGGAGAAGTCTGGTGCTTGAGAGGGATGAATTACCCCCTCCCAGTAACCCGACATTGAGAGGTGAGGATATCCCGGAGGATTTCACCACAGCGAAGAGTAACAAATTCTATTAAACTCTTAACTTACTAACTCATAACTCCTAACTTAAATAACAACTAACACTGTTAGCAGCAATGGCTTTTAATTGGTTTCGTCGTCAATATAACGATTCTTCTGATACTCCCTCTGAAAACCAAGAGGCAGAAAATACTCCCACACCTGTAACCGAACCAGAGGCAACCGAAACATCAAATACTAACCCAACAACTGCACCAGATTCGGCAGCAGATTTGTTGGCGTTCGCTAAAGCTGCCTATAAAAATATCCAGCAAAAACAACAATTAGAAACTGGAGAACCAGCCCCAACATCATCAGCAACCCCAGAAACGGTAGCCGCAGATTCAGAAGAGGTCACAACTCCCAGTCAAGAACCTGCGGCAACTATCGAAACACCACAACCAGAAGTCGAGACAACTGTTGAAGAAGTAGCTGTCACAGAAACAGAAATTACAACCAATACTGAAGAAGCATCACAAGAAACCCAACCCACCGAGACGGCTGCATTATCTTTTTTAGAACGGGCAGCAGCAGAACGACAAGCCAAGCAAGAACGCTTAATTGCTAGTGCCATTGAAGTTCCACAACCAGAGGCACAGCCAGCAAGTGTTAGTGAACCAACTACCACAGAAATACCAGATTTGGCATTTGATGAAGGGTTTGTCTGGTCAGCAGAATTATTGGCGGCTCAAGGTAGACGTGCAGAAGACATTTCCATTGAAGAAATCACTTGGCTGAAAAAGTTACGCCAAGGATTAGATAAAACCCGGCGAAACATCGTCAACCAACTGAAAGCCATTGTTGGACAAGGGCCACTCAACCAAGCGGCGGTAGCCGAAATAGAATCTGTATTGTTACAAGCCGATGTGGGTGTAGAAGCCACAGATTATATTATCAGTGCTTTACAACAAAAACTGCGGGAAGAAGTTACACCTCCAGAAGAAGCGATCGCTTACTTAAAACAAATCTTACGGGATATGTTAGAGGAGCCAATTCGCAAATCTGAGAAAACCAGCTTTGCCCCAGATAAAGACAATTTAAATATTTGGTTAATTACTGGTGTAAATGGTGCTGGCAAAACCACAACCATCGGTAAAATTGCCCATTTAGCTCAAAAATCTGGCTACAGATGTTTGATTGGCGCAGCAGATACTTTTAGGGCTGCGGCTGTCGAACAAGTCAAGGTTTGGGGAAATAGAAGTGGTGTAGAAGTAATTGCCAACCCTGGTAAAAATACAGACCCCGCCGCCGTGGTATTTGATGCGATCGCAGCCGCCCAAGCACGCCACACAGAATTATTATTAGTTGATACTGCGGGAAGATTGCAAAATAAAAAGAACTTAATGGATGAACTCACAAAAGTTCGCCGCATCATCGACAGAAAAGCCCCAAACGCCAAAATCGAATCTCTGTTAGTTTTAGATGCTACCCTTGGTCAAAATGGTTTGCGCCAAGCCGAAGTATTTTCTCAAGCCGCCCAACTTAGTGGAGTAGTATTAACCAAATTGGATGGTACAGCCAAAGGTGGTGTCGCATTGGCTGTAGTCCAGCAATTAGGTTTACCAATTCGCTTTATTGGCGCTGGTGAAGGAATTGAAGACTTACGCCCATTTTCTAGCTACGAGTTTGTTGAAGCTCTTTTGAGTGGCTAAGTTTGTATGAGACAAGCGAAAAAGTCAGGTATGTAAGAAGGGTGTAGGGATTTGAGGGTGTCAGGCTTCGCCGTGAGTTTCAGCAAGTGATACAGTAAGGTTGCCGAACTGCTCAACTTCCGCGTCGACCGAATGATGTAGGTGTTCAAAACTCTTACACCCCTACACCCAGTCTCAACCGGTAATTTTTGTAGGTCAGAACTGACCTTGTAAACCTAATTAAGAACTGCTATAAATACTGAAAAAAAACAAAAAAGCTCAAGTGCGTTCGTTGGTAAGTTAGCAAAAGCCTACTATCATAACCAAATCAGCTTGCCCAAATTTAGGAGTATATATATTGAAGTGAATTTCCTGAAAAACTGACAAATATTCTCTAAAGGTAAATTAAAAGTTAGAAAAATGCTCTAGCTGATCAAGTTAAAGTGATATTTTCCCTTAAAATTTTAAGTTATCGTTTATTTCAGTATCTGAATATTTCTCTGAGACAAAAAATCAGAAATTGGCAAAAATAATTAATCAATTAATTAAGGAATTTTATGTTTCATGATGTATGATTTGCTAATTGACTGCTGTGAGCGTGAGAAGTTCTCTCAGAACTGGAGGTATTTACTGATTTATACTCATCAGCTTTTGCGTAAAAACACATGAAATTTATGTATCTAGATTTAGGTAGAAATAAAATCAGCGAATGTTATAGTTTTTTATCGCTCTCGCTTACGTCTTTCTACTCTTGCTAAATTGACGTATCTTGTCTCAATATTATTTAGCAATATTTTGCTAAAAAGAGTTATTAATCAATTGAAAATCTACTAATCTTAACTGGATATTACCTGTGCCTGTGTCTCAAGTACCCTTTCAACCTGCTGATGGTAATAATAGTGCCGCGACGGATGTCACACCAGTCGTAGCACTAAAAGAACTTGTGGCGAGGTTGCATCGAGAACAGAACAAAATTCAAGATTTGCTGAGTTCTTTAGGATTTGCCCTCAGAAGTTTCAACAATTTAAATCAGTTTTTGGAACTGATTCCATTGATGGCAACAAGGGTGACAGATGCTGATGGTAGTGCTTTATTTCTCTACAAACCTAACGGTCAAGTTAGGTTAGAGCAACTCCACTGGCAAGATAGTCGCCAGCGCAAAAATATTCGCAAAGCCTTAGAAACAGCTAGTAGTCAAGTTACATTGTTACCCAATAGCACCCCTTTGGCGAGTTCCACCGGCATATTAGATGATCAGATGCACCGCTACTTGGGGCCAGATGTGCAAATATTCGGCACGGCAATTTTAGTTAAGCATACAGAACGCGGTTGGCTCTACGTTTTAAGTCGTGACCCTGACTATAGCTGGACAGAAACCAGACAAAAGCTAGTGCGCTTGGTTGCAGACCAAACAGCAGTAGCAATTGAAAACGATGAACTAGCTGTAGAACTGAGGAAAAAAGAACGCTTAGACCAAGAATTAGAAATTGGGGCGGAAATTCAACGCCGACTCTTGCCCCGTCAATGTCCGAATATTCCTGGTGTGGCACTAGCGGCACGTTGTAAACCTGCTAATCGCGTGGGTGGCGATTATTACGACTTTATTCCCACCAATCATAATCAGTTGCAGTTGATCAATAGAGTATCTCCAGAAAGTAGCCGTTGGGGTTTTGTGATTGGGGATGTGATGGGGAAAGGTGTTCCCGCCGGATTAATTATGACGATGATGCGGGGAATGCTGAGGGGCGAAGTATTACATGGCAATTCTCCGGCTGGGATTTTGCAAAATTTGAATCGAGTTATGTACGCGGACTTGGAAAATTCCCACCGCTTTGTGACGTTGTTTTATTCGGAATACAATCCCAGAAATCGGATCTTATCTTACAGCAATGCCGCACACAATCCTCCCTTGTGGTGGCACGCAGCCACAAAAACAGTTAGCCGCCTAGATACTTTGGGGATGCTGATTGGTTTAGATGCTAACAGCCAATATGAAGATGCTCAGGCACAGTTAGAACCTGGAGATACGATAATTTATTATACAGATGGCTTGACAGATGCCGCGGCTGCCAGTGGCGATCGCTTCGATGAAGAAAACTTTGTAGCAGCCTTCAGCGTCGCTTGTCGTTATTGCAACGGGCCAGAAGAAATTGTGGATTATTTATTTAACCAAGTTCAGCAGTTTATCGGTACTGATAGGCAAAACACTGATGATATGACACTTGTAGTTTTGCAGATTGTTTAATTTTTGTCATTTGTGATTAGTGTTAGACAAAATACAAATAACTAATGATCAATAGCTTTCCCTAAAATCAGTTCAAGCCAACGAGGATAAGCGTAAGAATTTGCGGCTATGAGTTGTGTTCCTTTATAGTTATTGAATACCCAACTTGCTGTAACGTGGAGATTTTCTAGTAAATAGCTATCTTCGCCAAAAGCTTCTAGTGCTAAACTCCACCAAGATTGTTCTTGAATTAACAGTTGCGTAATTTCTACACCACAACCGTTATCAATACTGTCATTACTAGCAACGGTCTGTACTGAAGAGTCAGATAAAATTTGATAGTATTGGAGACGGCGGACTTTCTGAACATTCACCCACGTAGAATTACCCAAGACTGTTGTAGGCTGAAAACTTTCTCCTGTGGAATCACTACACATCTATTTACCCCATTTTTCTACTCTACCTTCTATCAATTCCCCAACATTCAGTACACCCAATTCGGCTTTGCGCCATTTGACTTCTAAGCGTTCTTGCCGCAGCTTAATTCCCCAATAATCACATTTTGGCGCGTAAAGATACCAGTCTTCTCGTTTTTCGGGTGAACAGTTTTGCGGAAACCATTCTTCAATTTCTGTGGGGATTGTACCAGGATAAAACCAGCGCACTTCGATAGTTGTAAGCATAGGTAACTAATCTCCTCATCTGATACCTTATCCGCTACGACCCAGTTGGTGGGACAATGAAAACGATACATAATGTTTAATTTTTGTTACTTCCAGCCAAAGGAATCTCTAACAATGTGGAAAAAAAATTGCAATTATTTGCCTATTAATGTTGAGCTTCAGCTTGAGTAATCCTGGTGTAGCTGCTGCGGCTGGATTTAAAAGCTATGTAGATACTGCTGATGGCTATCAGTTTTTATACCCTAACGGCTGGTTACCCGTGAAAGTTGCCAATGGCCCTGATGTCGTATTTCATGATTTGATAGAAATCTCTGAAAATGTTTCTGTGGTGATTAGTCCGGTTCCTGAAGGTAAAACCTTAAAAGAATTGGGCGCTCCCACAGAAGTTGGCTATAAACTTGGCAAAGCGGCACTTGCACCTTCTGATTCTGGGCGGACAGCTGAATTAGTTGATGCGCGAGAGAAGGATAATGAAGGTAAAACCTACTATATATTAGAGTATTTAGTAAAACTACCGAATAATCAGCAACGACATAACATCGCTAGTGTTGCTGTGAGTCGTGGCAAACTGTTTACCTTTAACGCCTCAATTCCCGAAAAACGTTGGGCAAAGGTGAAACGGACTATGGAAAATGTTGTCGATTCTTTCACAGTGTATTAATTAGTAATAGGGAGTAGATAGAGAGACAAGGGGGAGCCACTGCGTTGGGCGGCTTTGCCGACTTGAAGCAAGTGGCGTCACAAGGGAGACAGGGGAGGCGTTAGGGATGAGGCGAAATGACAAATGACAAAGAACAAATGACTATAAACATTCCTCAATTTATACTGGCTTCTGCTTCTCCTGCACGTCGCCGTCTGCTGCAAACGGTTGGAATTGAACCGATAGTTAAACCCAGTGATTTTGATGAGTCACAAATTCAACTGAGTGATCCTGGTGAGTTAGTGCAGGTTCTAGCTCAACGTAAGGCAGAAACGATCGCACCGCAGTTTGCATCAGCGTTAATCATGGGCTGTGATTCGGTTTTGGCTATTGATGGGAAGATTCATGGTAAACCAGCAGATGCAGCAGAAGCGATCGCTCGTTGGCAATTAATGCAAGGTAATATAGGCGACTTATATACAGGCCATGTGTTAATTGACACTTCCCAAAACCGGACTTTAGTTAAGTGTCAGGTGACAAGGGTTTACTTTGCGAAAATGAGCGATCGGGCTATCCAAGCTTACGTCGCTACAGGCGAACCTCTTAAATGTGCTGGTGCTTTTGCCTTGGAAGGTTTTGGTAGTTTATTTGTGGAAAAAATCGAAGGTTGTCACAGCAATGTTATCGGGCTGAGTTTACCTTTGCTGCGGCAGATGCTGGCAGAATTGGGATACGAGGTAACTGATTATTGGAATAAGTGAGTAGTTTGTTTCTGTTGTCAGCGCAAAAGCTTACCGTTTAATTTTCCACCAGTATCTTAGACAAAGTACGAATAAAACTCCCACCACTAACCAGATCAAAACAATGATACCTGCGGCTATCCAATTGACAGGCTTATTTTGAAACTGTGTTGACTCAGCTTTCTCGCGGCATTCGGCTAAGACTGATGAAGGAATCAACTTCAAGATTAGCCAAATGCCCAACGGTACTAGAATCAAATCGTCGAGATAGCCAAAGATAGGAATAGCATCGGGAATTAAGTCAATAGGACTAAAAGCATAAGCAACAACAACAACTGCCAACAATCTTGCATACCAAGGCACTTTAGGATTTTGAGTAGCCAAATATATAGCGTAAATATCCTTTTTCAGTTGCTTGGCTAGTTGTTTTAAAGAGTGCATTTTTGCTTTTGCAAGTTAATTAATGATTATTAAGAATATTGTCTGGTATTCAATGTCACTTCACCATGATTTGGAACCCAGGCTAACCACTCATCAGCAGAAACTTGGCATAGTAACAGTGCTTCATCAGAACTGTAAGGGCTAGGAAGTTCTAAAAGCTTCACCCATAGGTCAGGTTGGCATTGCTGCGCTGAATTTTTACTGTAGGCTTTGCTTAACCAATCTAGATTTTGTCTGACTGCTGGTACAGCACAATTTGGTCTTTGAGTATTGATTTTCATAGCTGTAAGCCTCCCTGATGGGTTAAAGCAAAATTAATTCTGTAACTAAGACTACAAAATAATTAATTACTTTGAAAAGTCAATGTCTTATAACTTTACGTAACCAGTCGTAACAGTTTGCTTAATGTTGCGCGGCAGAATAGAAGTGGCACGGCTGGCTGTAGACTGGCCTTAGATAGCATTTCTGATGAGAATATGTCATTTACTTCAACTCCCTCACTCCGTGAACAACAACATCCCCTAATTCGGCAGTTAGCTGATAGCATTGAGGCGGCTTGGCACAAGCATTTAGAACTATCGCCTTACAATTTGCCAGCAGAGTTGGGATATGTGGAAGGTCGATTAGAGGGTGAAAAACTGACAATTGAAAATCGCTGCTATCAAACACCACAGTTTCGCAAAATGCACTTAGAACTGGCGAAGGTGGGAAATATGCTGGATATTTTGCATTGCGTGATGTTTCCGCGTCCAGAATATGACTTACCGATGTTTGGTTGCGATTTAGTTGGTGGTAGAGGACAAATTAGTGCAGCGATCGCCGATCTATCTCCTGTACACTTAGACTTGACTTTGCCAGCTTCCTATACAAATCAACTCACTGCACTGAAAACCATAGAATTTTCCCAACCGCGAGAATTACCAGAATGGGGTCATATCTTCTCGGAATTTTGTCTGTTTATCCGTCCTGGTTCCCCAGAAGAAGAAGCGATGTTCTTAGGGCGTGTGCAGGACTTTTTTAGAGGTGCATTGTACCCAAGCGATTGCAGCCAGTCCAGTTTCCCCCGAACAAACTCAGGAAATTATCGCTGGACAACGCAACTACTGTACTAAACAACAACAAAACGATAAAACCCGCCGCGTCCTAGAAAAAGCCTTTGGGCAAGCATGGGCAGATAATTACATGACGACAGTCTTATTTGACTTGCCAGAATGAGTCATTTGTCATGTATAAAAAAGCAGCAGGCAGAAATTAGGAAACCAAAGAACAAAATTTGATACTACCCTTAATGAAGCAGCGCAAAACACATCTACACACTTCAGACTTTCTTCCCCTGCTGCATCTGTAGATTCTGTTACGTTTTCCTGCAACTGATAAATGTAGAATTCAGTTATAGCAAGAAGCATATAGATTAGGAAATTTTGCACACATGAATGCAGGAAGCACACTAATACTTTTACTCCTGCCTTCTGCCTCCTGGAGACAGCGCGTTGCGAGGATTCCCCCCGTTATAGCGACTGTCGTCCTCCTGCCTCTTGCTATGACGATAGTTTAATGGAGTCTAACCATAGCTGTAGCATCTGTGGAGAGAATTTCCCAATGAGTTCAAAGTTAACAAACCTAATAATTAGTTGACTACAAGTTTAAGGAAACTGTAATGTTAGGGATGCTCTATTTGAGAAAATTGATTGAAAATTTGTAATTGCTAGTTCATAATTAAGTTTCTGATAAAGATTGAGTTTCTAACCGAACCGGGGTTGCTTTTCAAAGCGGTGGATTCTCATTGGTCTTCTAATTACGCACTAGCAACTGTCTTGATTGTTGCATCTATTGAATAACTGGTGGTTTGTCCCATTAATTTTGCTCTAGCACTACTGAAAATTAATGAGATAAACACTACCTACTATTAGCGTCATGATGTCAAAGTTGTGGCTCTAAGTATTAATTGGCATCAAATTTCAGAGGGTATTTAGTAGAGGTAATTTATCAAATCTCTACTACGTCTCATACTTTTTTAGATCCATCAGCACATTTTTAAATAAACAGGCAACAACCATGTCAAGGGTGACTGAGAAGCCAAGATCAAGGCCACCAATACTTGATCCAGAACAACCTAAGATTTGGTGGGGCATTGCTGTAGCCTTACCAATAGTAATCGCTGCGGGGTTACTAACTACAGCTAAAGTTGAGCAATTGAAAAAGATTAACTCATCTGTACCTGTCAGACCAGTTGCTAACAGTATTAGTGCAGTAGGACGTTTAGAACCGCGCGGTGAAGTGATTAAACTTTCTGCACCAGCAGCCGGATTACAATCTGCATCACGAGTGAAGCAACTGTTTGTCCGCGAAGGAGAACAGGTGAGAAAAGGGCAAGTGATTGCGATTTTAGACAATCATGACACTCAGTTAGCCAATGTCGAACAAGCAAAAGCTAAATTACTAGAAGCGCGTGCTAATTTAGCCCAAGTTCAAGTGGGTTCACCCAGAGATGTGCAAGCGCAACAAGCGGTAATTGCTAGACTAGAAGCTCAGTTACGCGGCGAGAGGGATGCTCAACAAGCGACAATTACTAGAATTGCATCGCAGTTGAGTGCAGAAAAACTAGCTCAACAGGCGACAGTTGATCGCTTGGAAGCAGAATTGCGCGGACAAAGTGATAGCTTAAGAGCCACCTTGACACGCATCCAAGCCGAACAGCGTAATGCTCAAGTTGATGCAGGACGTTATGAATTTCTTTATCGCCAAGGTGCTATTTCTCAACAAGAACGGGATAGACGACGATTGAGTGCGATTACCGCTCAACAGCAGGTAGTGGAAAGTCAAGCTACTTTGCGACAAGCGATCGCTACTTTGCGTCAACAAGTTGCAGAAGCTAGGGCGAACCAAATCAAAACCTTAAGTGGCTTACAACAGCAACTAATTGAAGCTAAAGTTACCCGTGACAAAACTGTAGCCACTTTACAAAGACAACTCGACGAAGAACGAGCCAGACTCAAGAGACTGATAGAAGTTGATCCAACAAATGTCCAAATGGCGCAAGCACAAGTTAGTAATGCGATCGCTACTGTCAAACAAGCCGACGCAGAACTACGATTAAGCTACGTCCAAGCACCTACTTCTGGAGAAATTTTAAAAATTTACACCAAGTCAGGCGAAGCCATCAGCCCCAATGGTATTGCGGAGATTGGCCAAACTGAGCAAATGATGGTGATCGCAGAAGTTCCAGAAGATAGTATTAGTAAAGTCCGGATTGGTCAAAGTGTTTCTGTCAGCAGTGATAATGGCGCTTTTGAAGGTGAATTAAAAGGAATTGTCGCTGAAATTGGCAGAAAAGTCGGCAAAAAAGATGTGCTGAATAATGATCCTGCTGCTGATGTTGATGCCAGAGTTGTAGAAGTTAAAATTGCCCTCTCTCCAGAAGATAGCAATAAAGTTTCTGGCTTAACTAATGCCAAAGTTTTGGTTGAGATTAACAACCCATCAGCTTCTAATTAACTAGCAGGAGGCAGGAGGCAGGAAGTAAAGGTTTTATTATTACTGGCATTCCAGCTTTCAACATATCTGACTATTGCTATGGCTTGTGAAAATACACATTACTCAGATGAACAGCTACTAATCTGATTCATTCCAGACGACCATTGATAAATAACATGATTCAAAAAATACCTCTCGCGTGGCTACAAATGACGCGAGATAAAACGCGATTAGCCGTAGCTTTAGCTGGAATTGCTTTTGCTGATATTTTGATGTTTACCCAACTCGGTTTCCGAGATGCACTTTATTACAGTAACGTGCAGTTACATAGCAGTTTAAATGGTGACATTGTTTTAATTAACCGCCAATCTAATGCGATTTTGTCTATGAAAAGCTTTTCGCAACGGCGTTTATATAAAGCTTTGGATTTACCAGCAGTACAATCAGTACATCCCATATATTTAGATTACACTGCTTGGAAAAATCCAGTCACAGGGCGGTCACGTACCTTACTTGTCTTTGGCATTAACCCGGAAGTCAATTTATTTAATTTACCAGGAGTTCCCGAAAATTTAGATAAATTGAAGCTACCTGATGTCGTTTTATTTGACCGTTCCTCTAGGCAGGAGTATGGGCCGATTGCCTCTGATTTTGATCAAGGTAAAACTGTCACAGCTGAACTCAGAAGACGCAAAATTAAAGTAGTCGGATTGTTTACTTTAGGCACATCTTTTGGTGCAGATGGTAACTTAATCACCAGTGATGTTAACTTTTTACGTATCTTTAATACCCGGCAGCAAGGCTTAATTGATATTGGAGTAATTAAAGTCAAACCAGGAGCAGATGTTCAAGCTGTAGCGAAAGATTTACGTCAATATTTACCCCAAGATGTGAATGTATTGACTAAGGAAGATTTTATCGAATTTGAACGTCATTATTGGGCGAGTAGTACAGCCATTGGCTTTATTTTCAGTTTGGGAACAATTATGGGTTTTATTGTCGGAACTGTAATTGTGTACCAAATTCTTTATACAGAAGTGTCCGACCATTTATCTGAATATGCGACTTTAAAAGCTATCGGCTATACACAAAAATATTTGTTGATAGTGATTTTGCAAGAAGCGTTATTATTAGCTTGCCTGGGATATATGCCTGGATTATTTTTTACAATTTTAATGTATCAAAAAGCGAAGGAAGCTACACTTCTACCAATTTTTATGACTTTTGATAGAGCAGTTTCGGTATTAATATTAACCATGATTATGTGTTTTATATCTGGTGCGATCGCTGTACGTAAGTTACGTTCTGCTGACCCGGCTGATATCTTTTAAATAATTGTGATAAATATGGTAGCAAGTAATCAGTTTTTATTATCAAAATGATATATATTTAATGCTTAAACTGTCACCATAAGCAGACAGGCTCTAGAGTTCCGAGAAGCGATTGTCAACTTCTAAACCACCACTGAACATGAGACAAGAACCTGTAATTGCCATTAAAAGTCTGAATCATTACTATGGCAAAGGCTCACTAAAAAGACAGATTTTATTTGACATTAACCTGGAAATTTATCCGGGAGAAATTGTGATTATGACAGGCCCTTCTGGCTCAGGTAAAACAACATTACTAAGTTTGATTGGCGGTTTAAGGTCTGTCCAAGAAGGTAGTTTAAAATTTTTGGGTGTAGAATTATTCGGCTCTAGCCAAACTCAACTAGTACAAATTCGGCGCAATATTGGCTATATTTTTCAGGCGCATAACTTACTAGGATTTTTAAGTGCTAGGCAAAATGTCCAGATGGCAGTAGAACTGAATGATAAAGTCAGTCAAAATGATGCGATCGCCAAAGCAGAAACCATGCTAACTGCTGTTGGCTTAAAAAACCGAGTTAATTACTATCCTGATAACTTATCTGGGGGACAAAAACAAAGAGTTGCGATCGCTCGCGCCCTAGTGAATAATCCGCCACTAGTCTTAGCAGACGAACCAACCGCCGCCTTGGATAAACAATCAGGACGTGATGTTGTAGAAATTATGCAGCGTCTCGCCAAAGAACAAGGAACTTCCATTTTGTTAGTGACACACGACAACCGGATTTTAGATATAGCTGATCGGATTGTCGAAATGGAAGATGGTCTTTTAGCCCGTGACTCCCAAAGCGCCGTCATTAGTTACGATGCTGGAGCATGGAGCGAAAAACCTTGAAAAATTTAGAAGTCAGAATTCAGCACTCAGATGCAATTCATGAGGGATTTACAGCGTTTCTCGGTTGAGTGCAGTACAAGTAGATCAGGAACAGAGGCGCTTGGGCTAGAAGCTAGAGGCTAGAGGCTAGGGAAATGTACCTCATTGGATGAAAACCGCTATATGTCATCATGGTCAATAACTCAATTCACAAAGGTGGAGATGTTGAAAAACTCATCGAATCTGCCGAAGCTAAATTGATTTATTTACCACCATATTCTCCTGCTTTTCCCCATTGAAAATTGTTGGTCACAGATTAAAAATATACTCTGTTCTCTCGATGCTAGGAGTTATCCTAATTTAGCCACAGCCATTAAAACTGCTTTTAGCCAAATCTCTTTAGATGATATTTATAACTGGTTCACTCATTGTTGTTACTGTAGTTCACTAGACTAAGAAACGCTAAGTAAGTCGGTGGGAAAAAATAAAACTAAGTTAAGACAGGTAAACACAGCTAATATCTTCTTTCTTCCTGCTTCCTGCCTTGTCATAACGGTAATTTTTAACATTGAGATACTTATATTATCCGTACTGAATGCTAAATACAAAAGATTTAAAATAGTCTGATTGTCCAGATAAAGTAGTCATTATTTTTCCTTTAACATCCCATAAATATTAACCAGAGATGTAGACGCGGTAGCGTCTTCCCGTACTCCTTCGGATCTCCGAAGGTTAGGGTACGTAGATAAACGCGGATGAATCTGTATTTTATATAAATAAAAATTGCTATAGTTCGACTATCTGTACTAAACAAAACAGTAAAAACTTTACCTACCGTTATCGCTTTTTTTTTTAGAATGTCTCCCGATGGTAGTTTTGATGATGTTTTGGTGTCTAAATCTCTACCTACTTTGAGTTTTTCGCATTCCTGTTCTAGTTCTCTGAGGTAATTCATATCACACTGGTCAATCCCCTCTGATCTGAATCCTTACATAAAAAGTATTCATCAACCTTTTACACATCAGAGATTTTAATTTACTTTTTCTTCATACAAGTAGCAAAAATTCTAGTTAGATTATGTACGGAGAAAAACAGAGCAAAGACAAATTCTCCCCAACCAAGTGCATCCTCTTCATCTCCAGAAACTCAAATTGAAGAATTTAGAAGTCAGCATCCAGAATTCAGAATTAATGAAAAGGTATATATATCCTCTACTCATTAAAAGCTCCTAAATCCAGCATGTAGTCAGATGTTTCAGCATTGATTCATCCACGGCTTCGTACAACACTCATCCTGAATTCTGAATGCCAATGGTGCTTCTTTGGAAAACCCACTATTGCACTGGCTCCTCCTGACTCCTGAATTCTATTTACAAAATAATTCCCTACAAATCTCCGAGGTAATTGCATGAAAGCGGTGATTTTGGCTGGTGGACTTGGTACACGCCTCAGTGAAGAAACCAGTATCAGACCAAAGCCAATGGTTGAAATTGGTGGTAAACCAATTCTTTGGCATATCATGAAAACTTATTCAGCCCACGGCATTAATGATTTTATTATTTGTTGTGGTTACAAAGGTTACGTGATTAAGGAGTATTTTGCTAACTACTTCTTGCACATGTCAGATGTAACTTTTGATATGCGTTTTAACCAAATGAATGTACATTCTGGTTATGCAGAACCTTGGCGAGTCACCTTAGTCAATACTGGTGACAGTACCATGACTGGTGGACGCTTAAAAAGAGTTGCTGAACATGTCGGAAATGACACTTTCTGCTTTACTTATGGTGATGGTGTAAGTGATATAAATATCACTGAGCTAATTAAATTTCACAAACAACAAAAAACATTAGCGACACTCACAGCAGTACAACCAGCTGGACGTTTTGGCGCTATTTCTTTAGAACAAGAGCAAACAAAAATCACCAGCTTCCGTGAGAAACGCGACGGTGAAGGTGCTTGGGTAAATGGTGGTTATTTTATCCTAGAACCAGATGTTATCGATTTAATTGCGGATGACAGCACTGTTTGGGAGAAAGAACCATTAGAAAAGTTAGCTGATATGGAACAATTATCTGCTTTTAAACACAATGGTTTTTGGCAACCAATGGATACATTACGCGATAAAAATCATCTCGAAGAGCTATGGCAAAGTGGTAAAGCTCCTTGGCAAGTATGGTAAGAAGTATGAAGTATGAAGTGTAAAGTATGAAATTTCATCCTCAAGCTTCTACTTTCAGCTTTTTGACAAATGACAAATGACAAATGACAAATAAAATGTACGATTTTGCGATTGTCGGCGGTGGCATAGTAGGTTTATCAACAGCGATGGCCTTGGGTAAACGCTATCCACAGGCACGCATTCTAGTATTAGAAAAAGAAAGCAACTGGGCATTTCACCAAACCGGCAATAATAGTGGGGTAATTCACTCTGGCATTTACTATAAACCAGGGAGTTTTAAAGCTAAATTTTGCCGTGATGGTAGTCGCTCAATGGTGGAATTTTGCCAAGAACATGGAATTGACCATGAAATCTGCGGTAAAGTTATTGTTGCCACCGACGAACAAGAACTACCACGCTTAGAAAATCTCTATCAACGTGGCTTAGAAAATAATTTAAAAGTCCAGAAAATCAGCCCAGAAGAAGTAAAAGAAATTGAACCTCATGTTAGTTGTGTGGCGGGCATTCGGGTATTTTCAACTGGTATTGTTAATTACAAGCAAGTTTGTTTAAAATACGCGGAATTAATTCAAAAGCAAGGTGGAGATTTACGCCTCAATACCAAAGTATTGAAAATCTCTACTAGCGGGAAAAATCAGGTACTAGAAACTAATCACGGCAACTTTGAAACTAAATTTGTGATCAATTGTGCCGGATTGCATAGCGATCGCATTGCTAAGTTAGGTGGAGTCGAACCCAAAGCGAAAATCGTACCTTTCCGGGGCGAATATTACGAACTTACCCCAGAAAAACGGTATCTGGTGAAAACCCTGATTTATCCAGTGCCTAACCCTGATTTTCCCTTCTTGGGTGTTCACTTTACCAAAATGATTGATGGTACAGTTCATGCTGGCCCCAACGCCGTTCTCAGCCTCAAGCGCGAAGGTTACAAAAAAACCGACTTTGACTTGAAGGATTTTGCAGAAGTCATGACTTACCCTGGTTTCTGGAAACTTGCAGCCAAACACGCTGACGAAGGTATCCAAGAAATCATTCGTTCCTTTAGCAAAGCAGCATTTGTCAGAAGTTTGCAAAAACTGATTCCCGAAGTCCAAGCCGAAGATTTAGTTCCCACCCATGCGGGAGTCCGCGCCCAAGCTTTAATGGATGACGGCAAACTAGTAGACGACTTTTTGATCATTCCTGGTCAAAATTCTATTCATGTCTGCAATGCACCTTCACCCGCAGCCACATCTTCTTTAGAAATTGGTAAAGCGATCGCTTCTCAAGTTCCCCAACAATCCCATCTTGAAACTGTAATTGTTGCATAAGTATTGGGAGTGGGGAGTAGGGAGTGGCGTAAACATATCACAGCCCTGAATCTCTTGTAGGGTGGGCATACTTCGACAAGCTCAGTACAAGTCTTGCCTGCCCAAAGAAACCGAACATCTATCCCACAACAACATTCCACACTACTTAAAACTTTTAAAGGAATTTCCACAAATGAAAATATTAGTAACCGGAACAGAAGGCTACCTAGGTTCTTTATTGCCTCCTCTGTTAATTGAACGTGGCCATGAAGTCATCGGTGTTGATACAGGCTTTTATAAAGTTGGTTGGCTATACAACGGTACAGAAATTACCGCTAAAACCCTCAACAAAGATATCCGCCACATCACTCCAGAAGATTTAGAAGGTGTAGAAGCAGTTGTTCACATGGCGGAACTTTCCAACGATCCCACCGGACAACTAGCACCTAATATCACATACGAAATCAATCATTTAGGTTCTGTACGCCTCGCTAATTTAGCTAAAACAATGGGTGTACGACGCTTCGTCTATATGTCTTCGTGTAGTGTTTATGGCGTAGCTACCGAAGGCGATGTAACAGAAGAATCTCCAATCAATCCCCAAACTGCTTATGCAGAATGTAAAACCCTCGTTGAACGCGATGTTAGACCTTTGGCAGATGATGATTTTTCCCCAACATTCATGCGAAACGCCACAGCTTTTGGTGCTTCCCCCAGAATGCGGTTTGACATCGTATTAAACAACCTTGCAGGTTTAGCTTGGACAAGTAAAGAAATTAAAATGACCAGCGATGGTACACCTTGGCGGCCATTAGTCCACGCATTAGATATTTGTAAAGCCATTATCTGCGCCTTAGAAGCACCACGCGACCTTGTACATAATCAAATCTTTAACGTTGGTGATACCAGTAATAACTATCGAGTCAAAGAAATTGCCGAAATTATTGCTGATGCTTTTCCTGGCTGTAAATTAAGCTTTGGTCAAAATGGCGCTGATAACCGCAGTTATCGTGTATCCTTCGAGAAAATTAACAGCATTCTCCCCGGTTTTAAATGTGATTGGAATGCTCAATTAGGCGCACAACAATTATTTAATTTATTCAGTCAAATTGATATGACTGAAGACACCTTTTTATTTAGAGGTTTTACTCGCTTAAAGCAACTAGAGTATCTCATCCGCACCGAACAAATTGACAAAGATTTCTTCTGGGCGAAAAAATAGATTCAAGTCTTAACCAAGTGATATCCCCGACTTCTTAAAGAAGTCGGGGATATGAAAATTCAGTCAATATTAACAATACTAAACTTCATTCTGAAATATATCTTAGCGAAAAAATGAATAAATTACTCACCATTGCTATTCCTACTTATAATCGTGCCACACTTTTAGAGCAACAACTATCTTGGTTAGCCAAATCTCTTCCAGGATTTGAATCTGAGTGTGAAATTATTATTTCTGATAATTGTTCCACTGATAACACTCAAGAAATCATTAATAAATGGCAATCAATCTTTAGTAAAACTACATTTAAATATTATAGAAATCAAGAGAATATAGGTTTAATGCCTAACATCGCTGCCTGTATTCAAGCTGCTAGTGGTAAATATGTTTGGACAGTTGGCGATGATGACCCAATTCAAGATAATGCTCTGACTTTTTTGTTAAGAACTATCAAGCAAAATCCTGAGACAGCACTGATTTTTTTGAATTGCTATGGCAGGGATAAGTTAACTAATGAAATCACTGTACAACGGTGGTTTAACAGTGATAGTGATGCGCCAATGACTAATGGCAAAGCGGCATTACAACGTTACCTTAAAGAAAGCTTTGGCGGCGTAATTTTTATGACTGCAACAGTTTATCAAACAGTATTAGTAAAACGCGCTTTGCACCAGTGGCAATCTGCTTGTAAAAATTTAGCATCCCAAGCATATTGGACAGGCTTTTGTGCAGTTCATGGTAGCGTGATTGTCACTAAAAATAATTATTTAGAATGTACAATGCACGCGAGTTATTTAGAGCAAGATCCAAAATGGTCATTCATGATGAGGTATGTTTACATTCCAGAAGTTTATGCCAAACTTTTAGAAATTGGCTATTCTAAAACATTTTGTCTGCAAATGATTTTGCAAAATATCGTTACTAAAAGTGACTGGATAATTTTCTTAGGAGCTTTAAGAAGATGGCCGGGTTTAGCCATGAACATTATTATTTCATATCTGGTTTTAATAATTACATCTATACGTAAGTCACTTTTACCAAGAAAAGCACTAAAAGTTAGTTAATAAACTTGAAAATTATTAGACATTTATGAATAAATTACTCACCATTGCCATCCCTACATATAATCGTGCTGAATTACTAGATAAACAGTTATCATGGCTAGGAAAAGCAATTCAAGGGTTTGAATTGGAATGTGAAATTTTAGTTTCTGATAACTGTTCTACAGATCATACTCAGGCTGTGATTCAGAAATGGCAAGCAAAACTGAGTAATATCACCTTTAGGTCAAATAGAAATCCTGAAAATTTAGGCGTAATGCGGAATATTATGTATTGCCTAAGTTCTGCAACAACCAAATATGTTTGGACAATTGGAGATGATGATCCAATTCAAGATAGAGCTATTCCTTACGTGATTCACAAGCTCAAAAAACATGAAGATTTAGGATTATTATTTCTCAATTTTTCTGGAAGAAATAAAATTACTAATGAACCAGTTCATCCACCCACAATTGTGGGAAATCGCTGGTTTGATGCTGATGTAGAAGATGGCTGTGATGATGGCAAAGCTATATTTGAACATTGCTTTGCTAAAAGTGTGGGTGCAGTTATTTTTCTCACAGCTAGTATTTACCGCAGTGACTTAGTAAAACGTGCCTTACAAGTTTGGCCGGATGCTGCAAGTAATTGGATTTCCTTAGCATATTTGGCGGGTTATTGCGCTGGTCACGGCAAAATAATTGTCACGCAAGAAACTTATTTAGAATGTATTGTGGGTGTGAGTTACTGGCAAAAAGAGCCAAAATCAGCCTTATTAATGCAATACAAACACATTCCTGAAGTCATTTTGAAACTAGAAGAATGTGGTTATTCTAAGCAGTTTTGCAGACGAATGCTGTTACAAAATGGCAAAGAAGTTAATTTAAAAGTTTTTTTTAGGTGCTTTAAGAAGATGGCCAGTATCTGCCATTAAAGTAGCGGTTCCGTTTGTTGCTTTAGTGAGTCTTTCTATGTTTGATGTGATGGCGTTGAAAGAATTTAAACTTGCCGAAGCTAATGAAACAACTCCGCAAGAAGTACGATGTGTAAGTAACAGGCGATCGCAACCTAAATCTATTATTAAAACAAAATAAACTGCTTATGCTGAATATACTTCAAGACAAAATAGAAGCATTAAACTCCGAGTTAGTTTATAGAATCAACCTCTGGCAATATACTCAGAATTTACCAACTCTAAAACCAGGCGATCGCTTAATCGTTGATACCCTCAAACGCGAAGGTATTTACATTACAACACTCGCTGATTTGGGATTAGATACTACACCACAATTACTCGAAGCTGCTAATAGCTTATTACCAAATATTGGCACTGATAACTATGCAGATTCTGCTCAAAATCCTCCAGAAATTTACACAGTCACCCATTTACCTCACTTTTATAACTGGGGAAAGGAAACAAGGCTGTTAAATATTCTGGAAAATTACATTGGTCTTCCTGTTGCCTATCATGGTGTACAAATACGTAAAGACTTTGTAAATACTAGTCAATTCAGCACCATGCTATGGCACAGAGATTCAGAAGATCGCCGGATTATTAAAATCATCATTTACTTAAATGATGTAGAAGAAAAAAACGGCCCTTTTGAATATGTACCAGCATCACTTACTTCTATCTCTAATCTTAATTTCTATCGCCTGTATGCCAAAATCTATAACACAGGCATTGACGATGCAACCTTAGACAAAATTGTGCCTAAATCAGCTTGGAAGTCATGTCTAGGGCCAGCCGGTACCGTCATTCTTGTTGATACCCAGCGACTTCTACATCATGGAACTGTACGCACTCACGAGCGTTCCACACTATTTTTTGTCTACACTGCTAACCCACCTAAACGACCAGGGCTTTGTACTCAATACTGGGATGATACTTATCCTAAACCAGAAACACTCCAGAAAGTTAGTGCAAGTATTCAGAATACATAATTCAGAAGTCAGAATTGAATCAATTTTAACAACCAATACATAGAAACTCACAAAATTTCTATCTAGCAGAATTATGGATTTTTAATAATTCTGAATCTTGACTCCTAAATTCTGGCTTTTGAAGCTTATTTACGTAATCACAGTAAATTAATGAGGTATTTGTGCCATGCTGAATACACTAAAAGGCAAAATGGCAACACTCAACTCAGAGTTAGCTTATAGAATGAGAATCTGGCAGCATAGAACCAAACTGCCAACACTAGAATCAGGCGATCGCTTGATTGTCGAAACCCTAAAACGAGAAGGTGCTTATGTAACCACACTCGCCGATTTAGGCTTACCATCCACTCAAGAAATGCTACAAGCTGCTTATCAACAATTAAGCAGAATATCAGATGTCCCTAACTCTCATTTGAATGAGAGACTACCACAAATTTATACAGTCACAGATTTAGCAGAATTTTATCAATGGGGAAGTAATAACAGACTCTTAAAGATAATTGAAAATTATTTAGGTTTACCCGTTGCTTTTCACGGTGTACATTTACGCAAAGACTTTCCCAATGAACACCAATTCGGCACTTTATTGTGGCATAAAGATTCCGAAGACCGCAAAATGGTTAAGGTAATTATTTATCTCCATGATGTAGAGAAAAAGCACGGCCCGTTTGAGTATATTCCTTTATCTTTAACATCATATCCACACTTAAATTCCTATCGAATTGACCACAAGTTGCGTCAGTCTGGTTATTTAGGAATTAACGATGAACAAGTAGAAAAAATTATTCCCAAATCAGCTTGGAAATCTTGCACAGGTTCAGCCGGTACAGTTTTGCTTGCAGATCCCAGAACTGCTTTACATCACGGTACTATTCGCACCGAAGCAAGGTCAGCACTCTTTTTTGTTTATACAACTAACCCACCCAAACGGCCAGAACTTTGCACTCAATATTGGGATGACACTTTTCCCAAGCCAGAAATGCTGCAAGAAATTGCTTAATAGTACATAATATCACTCTAGTAATTCAAGAAATAAATTCCCCATTTCTGATTTACAATGTTCGACATCATAAGCCCATGCTAAAAGCACTTAAATATAAAATATTTTCCCTATTCTCTGACTTGGTTTTTAACCTCAAACGGTGGCGACATACCAAAAATTTACCAGCATTAGAACCACGCGATCGCATAATTGTCGAGACTCTCAAACGAGACGGTGTTTATGCGACAACTTTGGCAGATTTGGGTTTAGATTTTAGTACTGAACTACTCCAAGCTGCTAATTATCAATTGGCTCGGATACGAAATCCCAACAACGAACATTTAGCAGAAAAGTGGCCGCACATAACCACAGTGACGGCTTTACCAGAATTTTATCAATGGGCAACGCAAAAAAGACTGCTAAATATAATTGAAAATTATATTGGTGTACCTATCACTTTTCATGGTGTACATTTACGCCAAGACTTTCCTAGCGATCATCAATTCGGCACATTATTATGGCATAGTGATGCTGAAGACCGCCGCTTGATCAAAATCTTTGTTTGCCTACATGATGTAGAAGAAAAAACTGGGCCTTTTCAATACATTCCCCGTTCTTTAACACCTTTATTTAGTCTGAAATCTTGGTGGCTTTACTACCAGCTTTTAAAGTCAAGCTATATGGGGATTGATGATGAAATTGTCAAAAAAGTCATACCCCAATCAGCTTGGAAATCTTGTCCAGGTCCAGCAGGTACAGTCATTTTTGTAGATACCAAAAATACTTTACATCACGGCACTGTACGCAGCGAAACACGGTCAACTCTGTTCTTATGTTACACAGCTAACCCTCCCGAAAGACCAGACTTGTGTACGCAATTTTGGGATGATACTCATCCCAGAGCAGAAGTAACTGTATCTGAAGCAGAAAAAACTCTAGTTTCACAAATGAAGTAAGAATTCAGAACTCAGAAGTGATTTTCTGAGCTTGTCGAAGGGTCATAATTTAAAATCAATCTAGGATAATTGATAATTTGATTTATTAATTTTTCCTGATTTTTAAAGTATTTTGAGTACTTCTTTATAGCTCCTGATTTCTGACAAAATTACACATTAATATTGAGGTAATTCATGATTTTTACAGCTACAAATCTTCAAGATGCTTACATTATTGACCTAGAAGAAAGAAATGATCATCGTGGTTTTTTTGCCAGATATTTTTGCGCTCAAGAATTTGAAGCCCACGGATTAAAACCAGTAGTAGCTCAATGTAATTTATCTTATAACTATAAAAAAGGTACTCTGCGGGGAATGCACTATCAACTCCCACCCGCAGCCGAAACAAAATTAGTGCGCTGTACTAAAGGGGCAATTTATGACGTAATTATTGATATGCGTCCTAATTCACCAACATTTTTACAGCATATTGGTGTAGAATTAACCGCCGAAAATCGTCGGGCTTTATATGTTCCCGAAATGTTTGCTCACGGTTATCAAGCACTCACAGATGATGCAGAAGTTATCTATCAAGTTGGTGAATTTTATACACCAGGATATGAGCGGGGCTTGCGCTACAATGACCCATTTTTCAACATTGAATGGCCTGTAGAAGTTACAGAAATTTCTGAAAAAGATTTGAATTGGCCGCTGTTGAGTATGATGCGTGTCGGAGAAGCTGAAGCTGTTTCGGCAAATGTATAAGTAACCACAAATAATTTAGCGATATTCAAAGAGGAATTTCATGATTATTATTGATAATGCTTTAAAAGCTCGTGCGGCTGCTGGTAATCCCATCAAAGTGGGAATGATTGGCGCTGGCTTTATGGGGCGAGGAATTGCTAATCAAATTATTAATTCTGTTCCGGGAATGGAGTTAGTTGCTATCTTCAACCGCAGTATTGATGGAGCTAAAAGAGCTTATACAGAAGCAGGTATTGCAGATGTGCAAGTTGTGAACACTGTCAGCGATTTAGAAGATGCGATCGCCAGTGGCAAATATGCAATCACCGACGATGCTAAAATCATCTGTCAAGCCGAAAGCATTGAAGCAATTATCGAAGTGACTGGCGCAGTCGAATTTGGCGCTCATATCGTCATGGAAGCGATCGCCCATCGCAAGCATGTCATTATGATGAATGCCGAACTCGATGGTACTGTCGGCCCCATCCTGAAAGTTTACGCAGACAAAGCAGGGGTTATCCTCAGTGCTTGCGATGGCGACCAGCCAGGGGTAGAAATGAATCTGTACAGATTTGTGCAGAGCATTGGTTTAACACCATTACTGTGCGGTAACATCAAAGGCTTGCAAGACCCTTATCGCAACCCCACAACCCAAGAAGGCTTTGCTAAACGTTGGGGACAAAAAGCCCACATGGTAACCAGCTTTGCTGATGGGAGCAAAATTTCCTTTGAACAGGCGATCGTTGCTAATGCTACTGGAATGCAAGTCGCTAAACGGGGAATGTTGGGTTATGACTTTACTGGTCATGTTGATGAAATGACCAATATGTATGATATTGACCAACTCAAAGAACTAGGCGGTATCGTCGATTATGTAGTTGGCGCTAAACCCGGCCCTGGTGTATTTGTCTTCGCTACCCACGACGACCCCAAACAACGCCACTACCTCAACCTCTACAAATTAGGTGAAGGGCCTCTCTATAGCTTCTATACTCCTTATCACCTCTGTCATTTTGAAGTTCCCTTATCGGTGGCGCGTGCTGTCTTATTCCGCGATGCAGTCATGGCTCCAATTGGTAAACCAATGGTAGATGTAGTCACAACTGCCAAAATCGATTTGAAAGCTGGCGAAACTCTTGATGGCATTGGTTATTATATGACCTACGGTCAATGTGAAAATTCACCCATCGTTCAAGCACAAAAACTCTTACCAATGGGTCTAGCTGAAGGCTGTCGCTTAAAACGAGATATTCCACGCGATCGAGTGCTGACTTATGACGATGTAGAGTTACCCGAAGGTAGACTTTGTGACCAATTACGTGCAGAACAAAATGCTTATTTTGCTTCTGAAAAAGTTCTCGCAGCAGTTGGGTAAGATTTGGCTTTGATATAACCATCTAAAAGATATCCGAATTATTTGATAATTCGGGTATCTCAGCCTTGCGATATTCAATTTAATCATTCGTGAACAACAAGATCCCCGACTTCTTCAAGAAGTCGGGGATCTGAGTCTGGTAATTTTTACAATTATGTTTTTATTCTATTTCTAAAGAAATATTTTTGCTGAATAATGACTTTTGGGAAGAAGTAACTATTATAAATAATTTAAGCAACTAAAAAAATCAGAGAAATATTGCCAAAAAGTATTCTAGTAAACCAATAAAGTAGTTATGAAATCTTATAGTGCTAAACACTAAAGTTTTAGCAGTAATTGACTAAAATACTTGTCTCGTCAAATTTGGTAGCAGGTTGAATAAAATTTATGAAAATTGCTCTTGTCCATGATTATTTAACGCAACGTGGAGGGGCAGAGCGCGTATTTGAATTATTATGTAGGCGCTACCCCACAGCCGATGTTTTTACTTCTTTGTATAATCCCCAAAAAACTATTGATTTAGGTGAGCGGATAGTCAACACAACTTTTTTACAAAAAATTCCGGGTGCAGCTAAATATTTTAGAATGATGGCACCGTTTTACTTTCCTGCTTTTCGGGCTTTGGATTTACAAGACTACGATTTAATTATTAGCAGTAGCACTAGTTTTGCCAAGGCTGTACGCAAAAGACCCGATGCTCATCATGTTTGTTTTTGTCATAATGTCACCCGTTTTTTGTGGGATACAGAAACATATTTGCGAGAGTATGGAGATTATCGATATTTTGCACCATTAATTGAGCGAATTTTCCAATTGATGCGGAAAGTAGACCTGAAATATGCTCAGGAACCTGACTTGTATATTGCTAATTCCAGCGTTGTTGCCAAAAGAATTCAACAGATTTATGGCAAGCCAGCAATTGTAGTTAACTATCCAATTGATACCAGTAACTTTGTTTATTCTGATACCAAAGAAGATTATTATTTAGCATCTGCACGGATGATCAGTTATAAGCGTCTAGATATAATCGTCGAAGCTTTTAATTGGTTGGGGTGGCGA
Organism: Nostoc piscinale CENA21; assembly: GCF_001298445.1. Taxonomy (NCBI): domain Bacteria; kingdom Bacillati; phylum Cyanobacteriota; class Cyanophyceae; order Nostocales; family Nostocaceae; genus Nostoc; species Nostoc piscinale. The sequence continues at coordinate 212,153 of NZ_CP012036.1, forward strand.
TTATTAATCTCAGGTGACGGGCCAGAACAAGCACGCCTCAAAGCCAAGGCATTAAATAATATTGAATTTTTAGGTCATGTTAGCGATCGCCAACGTAAAGATTTGTTTGCGAAAGCCAAATCAGTGATTGTTGCAGCTTTAGAAGATTATGGCTTAGTTCCTGTAGAAGCTAATGCTAGTGGTACACCAGTAATTGCCTATGGCGCTGGTGGCGTTTTAGATACCCAAATTCACGGCGAAACTGGAGTCTTTTTTTAAACGACAATCACCAGACTCTCTACAAGCTGCATTACTAGAGTCCGGACGCATCACTTGGAATTATGAAAATATTCGTAATCATGCAGTGAACAATTTTTCAGAACCAGTATTTTTTAGGAAGGTTGAGCAACTTATTGATCAAACTTGTATAACTCATTAATTATTCATCTGGCTTGTTAGTTGTTCGTGTAGCGTCTCGCAGAGAAGGATAATAAAAGTGGTTCAAACTAGTCTTAATCCCAGTGTAAATACAATTACTGATACAGAGCCGGGTTATGGACAAATATTAGCAGTTTTTATTCGCAGGTTTCCTTGGTTTGTCGCAGTATTTGTGGCTTCAATTGCGATGGCAGCAATTATTACTGCTAAGACTAAACCTACTTACAAAAGCTCAATGCAACTGTTAGTAGAACCTAACTATCAAGGTAAACAAGAAGCAGGGGGAATCGAAAATCAGTTTACTGAACCAAATGTAGAGATAGATACAGCCACCCAACTAAATCTCATGCAAAGTTCAGGGCTGATTCAAAAGGCAGTTGATAAACTGCGTAAAGAATACCCAGATATTACTGTAGGTGATATTAAAGGCGCTTTAGCTTTAAATCAACTCAAAACTAAAGAAGATAATATCGCCACCAAAATTTTCCAAGTAGACTACACCGATAGAGACCCCATCAAAACCCAAAAAGTTCTAACGGCTGTTCGAGAAGTTTATGTTGAATACAACAAGCAACAACAAGATTCTCGCCTGCAAAAAGGTCTACAAGTTATCCGAGAACAGTTGAGTAAGGCTAGCGAAGAAGTTAACGCAGCTGAGTCTAACCTCCAAAGATTCCGCCGTAATCAAAATTTAATCGACCCAGTGGCTCAAGCCAAAGCATTGGAAGATGCGCTGAATAATGTTGAGCAAGAACGTCGTACAACTCGCGCTCAATATCAAGAGGCTATAGCACGACAGAAATCTTTAGAAGAACAACTCAACCGTTCTCCCCAAAATGCCCTCGTTGCTTCGCGGTTGAGCCAATCTACACGCTACCAAGGCTTACTCAACGAAATCCAAAAAACAGAATTAGCTTTAGCTCAAGAACGTTTGCGCTTCACTGATGAAACTCCCAATGTGCAGAAGCTACAAGAACAATTAAGTAGCCAAAAAGCATTATTAGAACAAGAAGTAGGCAGAACTTTAGGCGGAAGGTCATCTGGTGTAGTTGGTTCTAGAGACTCGCTGTTAGAACAAGGACAGTTTGGCCAAATTGATTTGAACTTGGCGAGTGAGTTAGTAGAAACTCAGACAACAATAGTTGCATTGAGCGCCCGTGACCAAACTTTGGCACAAAAAGAAACTCAATTACGTTTTGAAATCAAACGCTTTCCGCCTTTGTTGGCTTATTACAATCGCATCCAACCACAGTTGCAATTTAGCCGCGAAAGATTCGAGCAGTTGTTAAGAGCCGAACAACAATTGCGCCAAGAATTAGCCAAAGGTGGATTTAATTGGGAAGTTGTAGAAGAACCTCATGTTGGTGTGCAGTTAGGCCCCAACTTGCAACAAAACCTCTTGTTAGGTGCTGTGGTGGGGTTAATGTTGGGCGGAATTGCAGCTTTCTTACGAGAAGCATCGGATGATGCGGTACACACAACGGCTGAGTTAGAAAAGCAAGTTGCTTTACCTTTGTTGGGAACAACACCAAAATTACCCCCCGCCAGAGCCAGAGATTCAATTATCAAGTTGCCCTTTGGGAAGCCAGAAACCCCTGCACCTTGGACAATTCAGGTGCTACAGTCGCCACCACGTTGGGAATCTCTGGACTTAATTTACAAAAACATTGAACTGCTCAATACTGTATCTAGTTTGAAGTCTTTGATGATTACTTCCGCTTTACCTGATGAAGCTAAATCAGGTATGGCTTTGGGTTTAGCGATGAGTGCGGCTCGCTTACACAAACGAGTCTTGCTGATTGATGCTAACTTACGCAGTCCCAGTCTGCACGAACAGCTAAATCTGCCTAATGAACAAGGACTTTCCACTTTACTTGGTAGTGAGATTAGTTTACCGAATCAGATTGGTATTCAATCTTTAGGTTCAGCCTATATTGATATTTTGACGGCTGGGCCAAAACCAACTGATCCGGCGCATTTGTTGAGTTCTCCGCGAATGATGCAACTGATGAGAACCTTTGAAGAGAATTATGATTTGGTATTGATAGATGCGCCGCCTGTATTGGGTTTAGTAGATGCAATGTTAACAGCGTCGTCCTGTCGGAGTGTGGTGTTAGTGGCTAGTATGGGTGTGGTGACTCGTAACCAGCTTGCTCAAGCTACAGGAATGTTGAGCAGGTTAAATCTGATTGGGGTGGTGGCTAATGGCGTTTCTAGCTCAGATAGCAGTTTTGTCCAGTATCCCAAGGAATACCGTTTGGCTTTGAAACAAGCGGTAGAAAAATAGTACAACTGAGAAATCTATTGATATGTGCGATCGCTCTTTTGGAGGATGCGATCGCACATATTTTTTATGTCCTGGAAAAAATAGATCCCTAACTTTTTCAAGAAGTCGGGGATCTGAGTTTTTTATTTTTAATGTTTTAATTAAACATTTTTATTGTCAAAATTAAATCCTATTTATTTAGTTAAAAATCAGTATATTTATCTTAACTTTATAATTATGATGATTAAGTCTCATGATTTTAAAGACTAAATAAAGAATTTACTTCCACATATAGTCAATTCTACAGACTCTTATATCCTAGAGATTAAAGCCCCTTCCAAGCAGCTGAAAGACAATAGTGGACTAGTTTCTCTCAACTGAGAAAATCAACAACTAAGGTAGACAAAGTTCAACACATTTTTCACCCATAGCGTAAAAGAATATTGGATGGTTTGCCTCTACATCTATCCAACATTTCTTTTACTCAAAAAATATCAAGTTTACCTGCAAGCTTTCCCTAAATATTGATTGCTATCTACCTAATTATTATCTTTTTAGTTTTTCCATCTTCAGAGCGGCAAAATTTTGCAATATGAAGCTTTGAAGCAATATTTTTGTCATCAGTCATCTACTAATTTTTAGAGTAAGACAAGATTCAGATCAAAGTCTTTGGCATGAATCGCCTTCGAGATCAGCAACTTACTATCGTACTAATCCAAAGACACATGACTAGCTCATTAGTTCGTACTCCACAGACTGTTTATAATGTACCTCTACAATCTACAAGCGAATCTACCCCATACTGCACACTACAATGGCGGCGGGGTCAATTATTAGTAAAATCTCCCGGTAAATTCCAACAGCCATATTTACCTGCTTTAGAAAACCAGCAATTATTAATCGATTGCTTAAAACATTCTCCTGTAAATTTGGTGAGCGTAGATCCTAAAATTGGTGAGACTTGGGTAAAGTTTTGGGCGGATGCTTGTAAAGAAGCTCATAAGCCAATGTTTCTTTACGGATATTCAGAAAATTTACTGTTTAAACAAAATAGTAACCCTTGGGGATGGTTCCTGCGACTATTTGATTTGATAGCAGCTTTATTTCTGCTGCTATTACTAAGTCCAGCCATCCTGGGACTATTAATGTTGTTGCAAATTACCTCACCTGACTCTCTATTTTCTAGCGAATGGTATGTAGGAGAACGGGGTAGACTTTTTCAAGCTATTAAGTTCTCAACTACAAGCAAACCTAAGCTTACACCCTTAATTCGTTGGATGCGTAAATCTGGTCTTGAAAATTTACCACAGTTATTCAATGTACTGAGGGGTGATATGGGTTTTATTGGGTCTCGTTATTGGACTTTAACAACAGCAATCAGATTAAGTTCAGAAGCACAAATTTCCCTGAATCAGTTACCTGTAATGACAAAATCTTGGCCAGCCCAGGCAGAAGTAAACTTAATCATTAACAATTCATAATTAGTAATTATTATCTGCCGTCTTCTCCATCTAGCTAGAAACCTCTACAAATAGTGCGGTAATTGATAACATCATTTGCCGCACTTGGGCTAGAGCTAAATATCATAGAGCATCTGTAGCCACCTGTAGGAATTAGAAAACACTTATTCGCAAACTCATGCTTGTTAAACTAACCAAACAATTAAACAATTTATTTAAAGCTACTACATTCTGGCAAAAAAATTATTTAATATTGCGAGAATTTAAACATTTCCGTAAGGTTGCTATATTTGCTTTAGTATTTTCTTTTTTAGCTGCAACATTTGAAGGTTTTAGTATTGGCTTTTTGCTTTCTTTTTTGCAAAATTTAACTGACCCCAATGCTAAACCGATTCAAACTGGTGTTGAGTGGTTTGATATTTGGATTTTAGCTGCTAATAGTTCGGCAATTAATCGGTTATATCGCATATCTTTGCTGATTTTACTCAGCACTTGGTTCCGGGCTGGTTTCAATTATTTAGCGCAAGTCTATACAGAAAGCACTCAACTATATTTAGCTGATCGCCTGCGGAAGCAGATTTTTGAACAGTTACAAAGTTTGCCATTGAGCTACTTCGCCAAAACTCGCTCAGGGGAATTGATTAATACAATTACTACAGAAATTGAACGCATTAAGCAATGGTTTAGTGGTGCGGCATTTTTAATGACGAGAACTATCACTGCCACTGTCTACTTTATCTCGATGTTTTTGTTGTCTTGGCAGTTATCTATTGCATCTTTGTTGCTCTTTACTTTGGCAGGTGTTGGTTTATCAACTCTCAATGCTCGTGCTAGAGAAAGTAGTTTTAGTACTTCGATTGCTAACGGTCATTTTACCTCCACCGCCATAGAATTTATTAACGGGATTCGCACAGTTCAGGCTTTTGGTACACAAAATTTTGAACGTCAGCGTTTTTATCATGCTAGTGATAATGTACTCAAGAGTTCTAAAAAAGTTATCTTAATTTGGGCGCTGGTGAGACCTTTAGCCGAAAGCATTGCTAGTACAATTCTTATCGGGATGATTATTTTTGCTTTTACAATGTTTGTGGTCAATGGCACACTGCAAGTTGCATCTTTATTAACATTTTTCTTTGTGTTATTTCGAGTAGTACCAATTGTTCAAGATATTAATGGCACGAGAGCGCATTTGAGTACTTTAGCAGGTGCAGCAGATAATATTAAAGATTTAGTGAGGACTGATGATAAAACCTATTTACAGAATGGCAAATTTCAATTTACTGGATTAAAACATTCAATTGATGTTGTGTCTGTAGATTTTGGTTATGACCCCAATTATTTAGTACTAAATAACGTTACCCTCAGTATTGAAAAAGGTAAAACCACAGCTTTAGTAGGAGCCACTGGTGCAGGTAAAAGTACATTAATTGATTTAATTCCGAGATTTTACGACCCTACAGAAGGTCATGTGATGATTGATGGAATTGATATTCAAAAATTTGATATCAATTCATTGCGGCAAAAAATTGCCGTCGTCAGCCAAGATACATTTATTTTCAATACTTCTGTTTGGCAGAATATTGCTTATGGAACAACAGGCGCTACAGCCGCAGATATTCGAGAAGCAGCGCGGTTAGCTAATGCTATTGAATTTATCGAAGAAATGCCAGAAGGCTTTGACACCAAACTAGGAGATAGAGGCGTAAGATTATCTGGTGGACAACGCCAGCGAATTGCGATCGCGCGGGCTTTGTTACGCGACCCAGAAATTTTGATATTAGATGAAGCTACCAGCGCACTTGATTCTGTAACCGAACGCTTGATTCAAGAATCATTAGAAAAGCTATCGGTAGGCCGAACAGTAATTGCGATCGCTCATCGTCTTTCTACTATCGCCAACGCCGATAAAGTTGTTGTTTTAGAACAAGGACGCATCGTTGAACAAGGCAAATATCAAGAACTCCTAGAGCTAAAAGGTAAGCTTTGGGAATATCACAAAACTCAGTACGAAATGGGACAAGCGGGATAAAAAAGTGTGAAGTATGAAGTTTAAAATTTTGTACTTCACTATCCTAGCTCTAATTTTTTGACGATAAATTTATCTACGGTTAATTATTATTCTGATATTTTTGAGGTTAAATAAATGGTTAATATTGGCTATCATGCTGCTAGAACGCAAGGTAAATTTATCCGTAATCTCTACACCAAGTTTATTAATATCATTGGCACTTTACCAATTAAACAAACTCGCCAGATTGATATCACAGTTTATTCGTTTTCTTGCGAACGTGATTTGCCAGAGCAAGTAGCGAGTATTCGTTCATTTATTCGTAATATTGGTATACCAGAAAGATTTATTGTCATTTCTGATGGTAGTTATAGCGACTCTAGCTGTAAATTACTTTGTCGGATTCATCCTTGTGTAGATGTTATACCTGTGACCAAACTACTACGGAATGATTTACCTCAATGTGTTGCTAATTATGCCCAAATTCATCCATTAGGTAAAAAATTAGCGGCATTGATGTCAATCCCGGTAAACGGTACAACTATTTATACAGATTCTGATATTTTATTCTTTCCTGGTGGTATTGATTTAGATAACTTCACCAATTTGCAGGAGAAAGCTTGCTATTATCTTCCCGATTGTTCTGCTTCCTTAGATGAACGACTGATTTATGATGAAAATGAAAAAATGCAGCCAGTTAATGCTGGATTTCTTTTATTTAACCATGAATTAGATTGGAGTTTGGCAATTGAACGGTTAGAAAAATTGACAGGTAAACCTATGTATTTTACAGAACAAACAATTGCTCATTTAACAATACATCACAATCAGGGTAAACCTTTTTGTTCGCAAAAATATATTTTGAATGTAGAAGACCAATTCATTTATCCAGATAAATTTGCTAGTCCAGAAATTGCGATGAGGCATTATGTTAATGATGTTAGACATAAGTTTTGGCTAAATGTCGGTTTGTGAAAGGGAGAGGAAAAAGGCAACAGGTAAAATTCAGATTTTATCCTGACTTATTCCCAAAAAAGCTATTACATAAATCTAGATATTTTTCGTTTCTATTCCCTATTTCCAATTTCCAGTAAAATGAGCAAAAATGTAATCAATACAGAGATGATTTACCACTGCACTAACACCAATGTTACCGGAGGAGGGGGAATTGAAACTTATGTGGCTTCTTTAGTAACTTCACAAATCTCAGAGTTTAACAATGTTCCGATAAAAGAAGCTGTCAGAGAATATGTATTAAAATGTATTAACACGGAAAATCAAAAACAATTTAAGTTACTACACCTTCATGACCCAGAATTTTTAGCGGATTTACGCGAAGAATGTCCAGCTATTTTTACATTGCACAATCATTGTAGTTACTGTCCGAGTGGGACGAAATATTTAGCAGACAGAGGCAAAATTTGCGATCGCGTCATCAATCCGCTTGGTTGTGTTTGGGGTCATGTAGTTGATGGTTGTGGTAGTCGGAGACCACACAAAATTTTGGGTAATTGGTTGAATGCTTACAATCCCTTAAATAACCTGAAAAAATTAAAAATCCCTGTAATAGCTAATAGTGAATATGTACGACAGCAAATCATTAGTGCTGGAATATCACCAGAACGAGTGATCACGTTACGCTGTGGTGTGCAGTTACCCCTGATTGAGACAGAACCTCTGAGTCGGACAATTTATCAAAATCAGCGCATTCTTTTTGTTGGTCGGATAGTTCCCGATAAAGGTTTAGAGTGGTTACTTAAAGCCTTAACCAAAACAGAAAAACATATCCATTTAGATATTGCTGGTGATGGTTGGGATAAAGCAAACATGAAAAAATTAGCTGATGATTTGGGATTAAGCGATCGCATTACTTGGCATGGTTGGTGTAATTCTGAACAATTAGAAACTTTATATCAACAGTGCTTAACGGTGATTTTTCCTAGTCTTTGGCCAGAACCTGCAGGTTTAGTCACCTTAGAAGCTTATGCGCGTTATCGACCAGTAATTGCCAGTGCTGTTGGGGGAATTCCTGAACATATAAAAGATGGCAAAACCGGGCTTTTAGTTTCGCCTAACAATGTTGCACAATTAGCCTCGGCAATTAATGAATTGGCGACAAATTATGCCAAAGCGAGAACAATTGGTGAAAAAGGTCAAGCTTGGTATCAAGAAGAATTTACGATTGATGTTCATGTTCAGCGTTTAAATCAAATTTATGCCCAAACTATCGCTGAATTTCATACTCGAATAAAAGTCTGAAGTATGAAATTAAGTAATCATCAATGTAATTTTTAGAGATTAATCAGGAATGCTTAATCTAAAGATAAATGTATTAAAAAATATAACGGTTTAATTATATGTTGAACAATATTGAATTACCAGAACCATTAGTTAGTGTTGTTATCCCAACTTACAATCGCCCAGAATATTTAAAGCAGGCGATCGCTAGTGCTGTCAACCAGAGATTTAAAAATATTGAAATTATTGTTTGTGACAATTGTAGTGATGTCAATCCTCAACCAATAGTTGAAGCTTTTCAAGATGAGCGAATTCGGTTTTGCCGCAATTCACACAATATTGGTATGGTTGCCAATATTATTAACGGTATTATCATCGCTAGAGGTAAATATGTTGCCAGCCTTCATGATGATGATATGTGGGAACCTGATTTTTTAGCCAAGCTTGTTCCACCTCTGGAAGCTAATTCTGATTTGGCTTTAGCTTTTTGTGATCATTACGTGATTAAAGCTGATGGACAGATAGATGATAAACTGACCCAGGAGTGTTCCGAGACATGGAAACGAGCTAATTTAGCAGCAGGAATTCATCAACCTTTTTATAAAATCGCCATCGAAAATATGTCTGTAGCTACTGCCAATGCTGCTGTTATTCGGAAAGATGTTGTAGATTGGAAAGCATTTCCTTTAGAGGTGGGTGGCTTTTACGATTTGTATATCAATTATCTCTGTTCTCGCTCTGGTTTAGGGGCTTACTATACTCCAGAAAAACTCACTCGTTACCGTGAACATGAGCTAACAGATACATTAACAGATAATGCTCAAATTAATATCCGTAAGGCGAAAAATCACATTTTCTGTTATGAACAATTTATGCAAGATACCCGATTACAAGAGTTACATCCACATTTTCAGCAGAGATTAATCGAAGCTAATCAATATTTAGGTATGAGTTTATTAAAAGCTGGACAACCAGAATTAGCACGCCCTCATTTTTTGTATGTCTGGCAAAATAAAAAGCTGAGTGTGAGAGCGATCGCCGCATTACTATTAAGTTTTATCTACAGCTTATTGAGCAATACATTCATCGGTGTGAAGGGATATGTTACAGCAGAACGTAAAGCAACCTCTGGTTAGTGTTGTTATCCCAACTTACAATCGACCAGATTATTTAAAGCAGGCGATCGCCAGCGCAGTTAAACAAACTTATCAAAATATCGAAATCATTGTTTCTGATAATTGTAGTGACGAAAGCCCCCAAGCAATTATCGAATCTTTTGATGATTCACGCATTAGATTTTGGCAACATCCTGAAAATGTGGGGATGTTGTCTAATCAAATGAATGCTTTTAAAATGGCAAGGGGTAAATATCTTGCCAGTCTCCATGATGATGATATGTGGCACGCAGATTTTTTAGCCAAACTTGTGCCAACACTAGAAGCTAATTCTAATTTAATTTTGGCTTTTTCCGACCAATATATTATTGATGGTGACGGTAACATTAATACAATTGGTACAGAAGCAAATACACGCGGTTTCAATCGAGATATTTTAGCACCAGGTATTCATACATCTTTCATTAAAATTGGTTTAATTGATAAAAGTATTGCCACTGCCGCTGCTTGTGTAATTCGTAATGGTGTCATTGATTGGGATAGCATTCCTCAAGAAGTCGGTGGTATGTGGGATTTATATCTAACTTATCTTTGCTGCATTTCTGGCTATGGTGCTTACTATTATCCCGAAAGATTAACTTATTATCGCGCCCATGAATTAACTGACACAATGTTAAGTGGTAGTAAAAATGCTAACGCCAAAATCCGCAAAGCCCAAAGCGAAATATTTTGCTACAAAACATTCATGGAAGATAGCCACCTGCAAGAATTTCATGAGTATTTTCAAGCGAAATGGTTAGAAGCACATACCACTTTAGGTATTGGTTTACTGCGGAATCATCAAACAAAAGCAGCCCGTCCTTACTTATTACAATCATTTAAAAGACAAAAATTGAACATTAGAACTTTAACAGCACTAATAGTCAGTTTTACTCCGCAACCATTAGCTAATCAATTTTTCAAAGTCAGTAGAACTGCATAAATATTTATCGTTAGGCAAAGGCAGGAGGACGACACTTTGCTCAAGTCGGGAAACCCGCCCACGCAAGTGTCTCCAGAAGGCAGGAGTGAAGAAAGCTTTGTTCTCATTAATTTTTCTTCACTTAACCAGATTTTTTATACTATTCATACTTATTAAAACTAATGAAACTTTGCATTGTTACGCACAAAGTCAAAAAAGGTGATGGTCAAGGAAGAGTCAACTATGAAGTTGCTCAAGAAGCCATCCGCCGTGGTCATCAATTAACATTATTAGCCAGTGAAGTTGCACCAGAAATAGAGCAGAACAGTAAAGTTAACTGGATTAAAATTTCGGTTGATAGTTATCCGAGCGAGTTCATTCGTAATTTTATATTTTCGTATAAAAGTGCAGCTTGGTTACAAAAAAATCGTTCACAAATCGATTTATTAAAAATCAATGGCGCAATTACAAATATGACAGCTGATGTGAATGCTGTACATTTTGTGCATAGTTCTTGGTTGCGATCGCCTGTGCATATTTCCCGCATTCGCCGCGATGCTTACGGTTTTTACCAGTGGTTGTACACTGCCTTAAATGCCCGTTGGGAAAAACAAGCTTTTCAACGGGCTAAAGTTGTTGTCGCTGTCTCCGAGAAAGTAGCCCAAGAGTTAATTAATCTTGGCGTACCACATGCACGCATCCGAGTCATCGTCAACGGTGTAGATTTGCAAGAGTTTACCCCCGGTGTCGTCTCTCGCCAAAAATTAAACTTACCAGAGAATGTAAATTTAGGATTATTTGCCGGAGACATCCGTACACCACGGAAGAATTTAGATAGCGTCTTACAGGCCTTAGTGAAAGTACCTGATTTACACTTAGCTGTAGTCGGGAGTACTGATGCTAGTCCCTTTCCGCAGTTAGCCGCCGATTTAGGCATTAGTGAACGGGTACATTTTCTCGGTTATCGCCGTGATATTGCCGAAATCATGCGGGCGGTAGATTTATTTGTCTTCCCCTCCCGTTATGAAGCTTGCACATTGGTCTTGCTAGAAGCCCTCGCCTCTGGTTTGCCTGTGATTACTGCCACAGCTACCGGTGGGGCAGAGTTAGTTACACCTGAATGTGGAATTGTTTTACCAGATTCAGATGATGTGGAGGCCTTAGCTGCTGCCTTGTCATCTTTAGTCAGCGATCGCACCTTGATGCAACAAATGGGTCAAGCCGCCCGCGCCGTCGCCCAACAACACAGTTGGTCAACAATGGCCCAAACCTATATGGATCTATTTGAGGAGTTACAAAAGCATGAAGAACACAGTTCTCATCCCGACTTATCGCCGTCCTCTGGATCTATCGCGTTGCCTTTCGGCACTGCAAGCGCAAACTAAACCCGTTGATCAAGTCATCGTCGTTGTGCGGGATACAGATACCCAAACTTGGCAATTTCTCCAAGCCTTTCCCGCCAATTATTTGCCTTTACAAATAGTCACCGTCGCCATTCCCGGAGTAGTCGCCGCCCTCAACGCTGGACTTGCAGCCGTTGAGGGAGATGTTTTATCTATTACTGATGATGACGCTGCACCTCGTCCTGATTGGTTAGCGAAAATTAACGCCCACTTTCTCGCTGATGCCAAAATAGGTGGCGTTGGTGGGCGTGATTGGATACATCACGGTGACAAAATTGAGGATGAATCTCGCGCTGTGGTAGGTGAATTACAATGGTTTGGGCGTGTAATTGGCAACCATCATCTCGGAGTTGGCACAGCCCGTCCAGTCGATGTCCTCAAAGGTGTGAACATGAGTTTCCGCACCCAAGCGATCGCCAACTTACATTTTGACGAAAGAATGCGAGGCTCAGGCGCACAGGTACACTTTGAAATGGCATTCGCCCTCGCCTTAAAACGTGCCGGTTGGCAGATGATTTATGACCCACAAGTTGCAGTAGACCACTATCCCGCCCAGCGATTTGACGAAGACCAACGCAATAACTTTAATGCGATCGCCCAAATTAACTTAGTTCATAACGAAACTTTAGTTTTACTCGAACATTTATCACCCTTACGCCGCCTCATCTTCTTGCTGTGGGCAATTTTTATTGGTACCAGAGATTGTTTTGGCTGTCTCCAATGGCTAAGATTCTTCCCCAGCCAAGGCCGACTCGCCACCCGCAAACTTTTAGCCTCTTGGCGTGGTCGCTGGCAAGGATGGCAGACATGGCAAACCGAAATCAGGGGGCAAGGGTGCATGGGTGTAGGGAAAGTCAAAGAACTAATGACTATTGACCAATGACCAATGACAAATGAAGAATTGGTATGATTTCTCAATCATTACTTTTTAATAGCTTTTTAGAAACACCATTTTCACCCCGACAGCGATCGCTACAAGGTTGGAGTGCCATTCTTGGCTTTATATTGCTGAGTGTCACTTGTTACTTTGCTGGGGCGGCTGGGACTTTACGCCTGATTTATCCAGTCACAGCCTTAATCGTAGCGATATTTTTATACTTACGGCATCCAATTTTATACATCGGTTTTACTTGGTGGATGTGGTTTCTCACACCCTTAGTTGCCCGTTTAATCGACTATCGAGTTGGTTGGGACCCTACCCGGCAGATTCTTATCGCCCCTTACTTGGTTGTATTTGTCACAATTGCCACATTCTTACGGCACTTTCCGAAAGCTTCTCGTCAGGGAGGTTTACCGTTTATTTTGGCTTTTATCGGCGTATTTTATAGTTTTCTCGTAGGTTTAATTTATAACGCTCCAGTTCCCGTGGCTCGCGGTTTATTAGACTGGCTGAGTCCCATTATTTTTGCTTTTCATTTATTCATGAACTGGCGAGACTATCCCACTTATCGCCAAAATTTACAACGGACATTTCTGTTTTGCGTCTTACTCACTGGTGCTTACGGGATCTATCAATTTGTCGTCGCCCCGGAGTGGGATAGATACTGGCTAATTCAGTCGAAATTATTTACCAGTTCTGGCGACCCTGTACCATTCGGAATGCGTGTTTGGAGTACATTGCACTCAGTCGGGCCATTTGGTGCGGTAATGCAGACGGGATTATTGTTATTGTTTACCGCTTCCGGGCCGTTAATATTTCCCGCTTCGGCTGTTGGCTATTTGTCGTTTTTACTAGCCCAAGCCCGTACCAACTGGGGAGGCTGGTTACTCGGCGTAATCTTGATTATGGGTTCAGTCAAAGCCAAAATTCAAATGCGCCTAATTGCGATCGTGGTTGTGATGGCATTGTGTGTCATTCCCCTGACAACCATTGAACCAATTTCTGACGTAGTATCAGCCAGGTTAGAAAGTTTTTCTAATCTCGAAAACGATACTAGTTTTAGGGATAGATCCGGCAGTTATGATCGCAACCTTGGTATTGCCCTTTCTAATGTTCTGGGTAATGGTTTAGGCAATATTTGGAAAGTCAATGAAAAAACCGGACAAATCGAAGTATTTGTCATCGATAGCGGTATTTTAGATATGTTTTTCACCCTCGGCTGGTTTGGAGCCATATTTTATTTAGGTGGATTAATTCTGATTCTTGTTAGCGTCATCCAGTATAGCGAAGCGCGGTTTGATAGCTTCGTCAGTGCTGCCCGTGCCATTGGCATTAGTTCTTGCGCCCAATTAATCATCGGTAGCGGGATGTTAAGCGTCTCCGGGATGATTCTGTGGGGATTTTTAGCAATGGCAATGTCAGCACATAAGTACTATCAACATGAAAAAATTACCAAAAATCGGGTGTAGGGGTGTGAGGGTGTAAGAGAAAGTAATATTCCCTACACCCCTACACCCCATACCCTTATACCCTCACACCCTTATTAAAAATATGAAAGCTATAGTTATCATGCCCCTAGCCGAACAAAGAGGCGGCGGTGAAATGATGTTTTTAGACTTGATGCAGCAAGGACGTAATGCTGGTGTCGAGTGGATAGCCATCTTTTTAGAATCAGGCCCAATGGTGGAACAAGTAAGAAAGTTGGGTATTGATACGCGAGTGATTGAGAGTGGCAGGTTGCGGCAAGTTCATAAGTTAATTTCTACAGTATTGCGAATAGCTGCGATCGCTCGGCAGGAACGTGCAGATATAATCGTCAATTGGATGTGGATTACCCATTTTTACGGCGGTATGGCAGCTATGCTGGCGGGTTTACCATCTGTTTGGTATCAACTAGAAGTTCCCCATGACAAGTTTTGGTTAGTCCGCCTCGCCACAGCATTACCAGCCCGTGCTGTTATCACCCTCTCCCAAGATGGCAAGCAAGCCCAAGCAGAAATTTGGCCCCATCGTCCCACACCTCTGGTTTATCCCGGCGTAGCCTTAGATAGATTTGAACCTGCTGCTTTACTTTCACCCCAAGCTGCACGGCAAAAACTCGGCTTACCATCACAGGGGCCGTTAATTGGCATTGTGGGCAGACTGCAACGCTGGAAAGGAATGCACGTCCTTGTTCAAGCAATGCCGAAAGTGTTAGAGAAGTATCCTGATGCTCATTGTGTGGTAGTTGGTGGTAAGCATGACTTAGAACCAGCCTACGAAGACTTTCTCAAATCAGAGATAGCAAATTTAGGGTTGCAAGAGAAAGTAATTATGCCCGGACTCCAGCGCAATATTCCCGAATGGGTGCAAGCAATGGATGTCTTTGTTCATGCTTCTGATAAAGAACCGTTTGGAATTGTGATTATTGAAGCGATGGCGTTGGGTAAACCTGTAATTGCTGGTAATGCTGGCGGCCCCACCGAAATTATTACCGACGGGATGAATGGCTTATTAACACCTTACGGTGATTCTGAGGCATTGGCGATCGCAATTTTACGCTACCTAGATGAACAAGACTTTGCCCAAAATGTCGCCGTCGCTGCACGTCAACGCGCCCTCGATTTCTCTACCCAGAACTACGCGCAAAACTTTATCAATACTCTGCGTTCTCTGATACCTAGCGTTTCGTAAACATAGCAATCCTAAATCATTTGTGAAATTCTCTTTCTTTTCTTCCTTCTCTTTCTTTGTGTCCTACCCTGCGGGAAGCCGCTATCGCGTCTATGCGCCCTTTGCGGTTCGTTAAAAAGAATACTTTTTCACAATTCAGATAGGATTGCTATATAAATAAATATCGAGACACTCAGAACCCCGACTTCTTGAAGAAGTCGGGGATTTTGTATTTCACGCATAATTTTAAGAATACAAACCTTCAGCTTGACAATATATTTTTACTGGCGCTTGCTCAAAATATTTAAATAACGCTGGACATAACCAACCTTCCAGACTTTTTTCCCGCCACAAATACCAATTACCGTTATACTCCTCACGTAACCAAGTTAATTCTGCTTGATAACCAGGGAAAGGACTAGCAGAAAACAGCAGTTTAAATCCTTCATCCACGTTAGCTATACCCTGAACCAAAATATCAATCATTTCAGGTACACCACTCACAAACGGTTCTTGCACCAAACCCAGACGCTCATCATCAAATACCCATGTTTGATTATGCCTATATGGGAAAATCACCATCATTGAGTTAGTCATGAGCAATTATTGGTTAAGTAATTGGTAAATAATCTTGTAGTCAAGGTTACTAATTACTAGAGAATAATATAACTTGAAAAAATTGTAGTGCATCAGGAGGTTTGCAGGGTGAAGCAGGCAAGCATAGGGCAAACTCATTTACAATTCAGGAGATTCTCAGCCAACAAGCTTATTCTGTACTGTAATTGGGAGTAAATACTTTTATCATGTGTCGTTTACTTGCCTATCTTGGTTCACCTGTATCTTTGGAGCATATTCTGTATAAACCAGAACATTCTTTGATTGTCCAAAGTTACCAACCCCGCGAAATGAATTCTGGGGTAGTAAATGCAGATGGTTTTGGTATGGGTTGGTATCATACTCACAAAGATACTGCTCCCTACATCTACAAAAATACATTGCCGATTTGGAATGATATTAACTTACCCCATCTGAGCCGTTACGTAGAATCAAGTTGTATATTAGGTTATGTACGCAGTGCTACAATAGGACAAGCTTTAGATTTTGCCAATTGTCAGCCATTTAATCACGAAAATTGGCTATTTCTGCATAACGGATTCATTGAAAATTTTCGGCAAACATTACACCGCAGAATTCGTAGCACTTTAACACCAGAATTTTACGACAAAATTTATGGCAGTACCGATTCTGAACATTTATTTGCGTTGTTACTTTCTCAGCGTCAAATTAACAAACATCGTCCGCCAGAATATGCGTTACGCACTACTTTGTTAGCGATCGCTGAACTAGCGAAACGTCATCAAATCAAAGTTTTAGCCAACATTATTTTAAGTGATGGCAAACGTTTGATAGCTTCGCGTTTTGCTGTGGGTGCAGCAAATCCATCTTTGTATTGGATACGAGATGATCTGAATTTCCCGAACTCAGTCATTATTGCTTCAGAACCTTTATTTCCTGGTAATTGGAATCCTTGTCCAGAAAATAGCATCATCAGTGTGGGGGAAGACTGTGATATCAAAATTGAGCAAATCTACTAGCACCAAAGAATTTATTTATGATGCTTTAAATGATTGTCGGAGAAAAACTTTAAAGCTGTTTGATGAGCTAGACGAGATGACATTTTGCCATCAGTATCATCCTGATTTTAGTCCTGTTGGCTGGCACTTGGGACATATTGCTTACACTGAGTCTTTATGGTTGCTAGAACATAGTGCGGGTTTAAAATGTTTATTTCCGCAATATCGGAAGTTGTTTGCGGCTGATGGTTTACCCAAGTCAGAACGTGTCAAATTACCAAACTTAGCCGAAACCCGTGATTACTTGCAGACAGTCCGCGAGAAAGTGCTGGAATATTTGGAAGTAGTTGATATTGAACCCCAAGAACGTCTGTGGCGGTTTTTAATTCAGCACGAAAGTCAACACTGTGAGATTCTCAGCTATGTGTTGGCATTGTCGAAAATCAGAAAGGGAGCAGAGGGAAAATTCTTCTCTCCTCTGCTCCCTGCCCCCTGCCCCGTTTCCTCTTCCTACTCAGCACTCAGCACTCCGATGGTGATGATTCCGGCTGGGGAGTTTGAGATGGGAAACAATTCTCTGGATGCGTTGGATAATGAAAGTCTTTGTCATCGCGTATATCTAGATACTTATTGGATTGACAGTTACCCGGTGACTTGCAGGCAGTATCGGGAATTTATGGCGGCGGGTGGCTATGAAAATTCTGAATGGTGGTCAGATGCTGGGTGGCAATGGCTACAAAAAGAACAGGTAACACAACCACTTTATTGGCAAAGCGATCACAGTTATGATGATCATCCAGTCTGCGGTGTGAGTTGGTACGAAGCGGAAGCATATTCGCGGTTTGTTGGCAAGCGTTTACCCACAGAAGCAGAATGGGAAAAAGCCGCTAGTTGGGATGCTCAAGCGCAACGTCGGCGCACCTATCCTTGGGGTGAAGAAATGCCCTCACTCAAATATTGTAATTGCGATCGCCTGATCGGTCAGACAACCCCAGTAAGTAATTACCCTGAAGGCCAAAGTCCCTACGGCTTATTAGATACCCTCGGCAACGTTTGGGAATGGACAGCTTCTTGGTTTACGCCATACCAAGGTTTTCAAAGTTACCCTTATGTGGGTTACTCTCAAGTTTATTTTGATAACAAACACCGTGTATTAAAAGGCGGTAGTTGGGCAACTCGTCCCTGGGTAGCACGTTGTAGTTTTCGTAACTGGTACTACCCGTATGTACGCCAAGTTTTTACCGGTTTTCGTTGTGCTACCAGTGTTAATTAACGAAAACTTATGGCTTTTTTAGTGGTAAATACGCAAATTTAGTGTTAAACGTTGATTTATCTAGCTTAAGCGTGAGGTTATCAGCTATGGCTGTGTGTTTCACTAGCTGGAGAAAAGCTCAGGTTGCCTAGCAATCTACTACTGCAACTCTACGGAGGTTCAATGACAATATCTCAAGCTGTCAACAGCAAAGTTACTTCTCTTAACAACCTAGAAGAACGTTTGCAAATACAGCGTTTGGTAGAAGCCACAAAAGTAGTAACATCAACAGCAGGACGTGATGTAGCCAAAGGATTAACGCACAACCCCAAATATTTACCCCCATACTACTTTTATGATGACCAAGGCTCTGATTTATTTGAACAAATCTGTGACTTGCCGGAATATTATCTAACTCGTACAGAAACAGCAATTTTACAACAGTATGCAGGTGAAATTGCTCAAATCACAGGTGCTTGCGAATTAGTGGAACTGGGTAGTGGGAGTTCGACAAAAACCCGAATTTTGCTGGATGCTTATCAAAAGTTAGGGTATCTTCAGTGCTACTTGCCAATAGATGTGAGTGCAGGAATGTTGGAAAATAGCGCAAGAAAGTTACTCCAAGAATATCCCTCACTGCAAGTTTACGCCCTGGCGGGAACTTATGAAATGGCTTTAGCACAACTCCCACCAAAACAGTCTCCAAGTAGGATGATTGGTTTTATTGGTAGTTCTTTGGGAAATATGACTACCCAAGAGTGTGATGCTTTCTTTTCCCAAATTACCAATGCACTGCAAGCCGGTGAATATTTCCTACTAGGAATCGATTTACAAAAACCAAAAGAAATTTTAGAACCAGCTTATAACGATCGCCAAGGTGTAACAGCAGCATTTAATATCAATATGCTGGAGCATTTAAATCGCAGATTTGAAGGCAATTTTGATACAACACAATTTGAACATTGGGCATTTTATAATGAAACCGCACATCAAATTGAAATGCACTTGCGGAGTATGCGATCGCAAACTGTACAATTAAAATCTCTCAACCTCACTGTTAACTTTGCCCCAGGCGAAACCATCCTGACCGAAATATCTCGCAAATTTAACCTCAACACCATTAAACAACAACTCCAAAGCCGTGGTTTAGTTCCGATTCAAACATGGACTGATGCAAATCAATGGTTTGGTTTGTTGTTATGTCAGTTGCAATCTAATTGAAGAAGAATTTTAGAAGTCAGAATCAAATAAGTGGCTGTCTTCAAACCGCTATCTTATTAGCCTTGAAACACATCTAAAATATAGCAGTCGAAGCATAGGGTAGGGCATTTAAAAAGCACAAATGGCAGGCAGAGTAAGATTTTTACCTCCTGCCTTCTGCCTCCTGCCTCCTGCCTCTTGTTATAAAACACCTTTAGAACTAGGAATTGTCCCAGCGCGACGGGGATCAACTTCCGTAGCCATTCGCATAGCTCTCGCAAAAGCCTTAAATGTCGCTTCAATAATGTGATGGGAATTAATACCATCTAATTGCCGAATGTGCAGTGTCATTTGGCTATGGTTCACCAATGCGACAAAAAAATTCCCGCACTAGCTGAGTGTCATAAGTACCAACTCTTTGGGTGGGAATTTCTAAGCCATAACTGAGGTGAGGTCTTCCCGAAAAATCTAACGCCACCTGAATCAACGCTTCATCTAATGGTGCTAAAAAATTACCAAAGCGGACTATTCCTTTTCTATCACCCAAAGCTTGATGCAAAGCTTGACCTAAAGTAATCCCAACATCTTCATTAGTGTGATGATCATCAATTTCCCAATCTCCTTTGGCTTTGACATCCAAATCAATCAAACCGTGAGAGGAAATTTGATGCAACATGTGGTCTAAAAAGGGAATACCAGTCGCTGCATGACATTTTCCTGTGCCATCTAAATTGACAGTTACTTGCACATCAGTTTCACCAGTCACACGGTGAACCGAAGCAATACGCGCTGTGGTTAGGGAAACTTGGTGCAGAATAGAGTCTTTACTGGAAGTATCGCTGATTTGCATAGTTAATTAGGGTGTAATATGTAAAAAGTAAAAAAGCAAAAGTAAAAAATAATTCTTTTACCTTTTTACTTTTAACTTTTGACTTGAGTAATACTATTACATTCCCATAATTTCATATCCTGCATCCACGTACAGCACTTGCCCGGTAATACCACTGGCTAAGTCACTGCACAAAAAAGCCGCAGTATTGCCCACTTCTTGTTGAGTTACTGTACGTCGCAAAGGGGCTACCTGTTCTACATGGTGAATCATATCTAAAATTCCCCCAACAGCCGAAGAAGCCAAAGTCCGAATTGGCCCAGCCGAAATTGCATTAACCCGAATATTTTCCGGGCCGAGTTCTGCTGCGAGATAACGCACACTCGCTTCTAAACCTGCTTTGGCGACTCCCATCACATTGTAGTTAGGCACAGCTCGCACACCACCTAAATATGTCAAGGTGACAATGCTACCGCCTTCGGTCATTAAAGGTTTCGCTGCACCACTTAACTGTACTAGGGAATAGGTACTAATTTCTAAAGCTGTATTGAAACCCGAACGGGAGGTTTGGCTAAAGCCTCCAGTCAAATCATCTTTATTCGCAAAAGCTAAACAGTGGATGAGGATATCTAACCTACCCCACTTTTCTTGCACCGTTTCAAAGGTAGAGTGAATCTGTTCGTCGTTTTGAACATTACAGGGAACAAATAAGCTGGGATTAAGAGGTTCTACCAATTCCGCAACTTTTTTCTCCATCTTGCCACGTTCATCAGGGAGGTAAGTAATACCTAAATTAGCTCCGGCGGCGTGCAGTTGTTGGGCGATACCCCAAGCGATGGAGCGATTATTGGCAATACCTGTAACGAGGGCGTTTTTTCCAGTCAGATTCAGCATAGAAATTATTAACAGGATCAATCATGATAAAAGATGTCTGAGCAGTATCAACTATTTTTGATTCCCCTAAGCAGGTGCAGCATTCCGTCTGGCAACACAATGGCTATTTTTGACTGCTGTGTAGCTGTGTTCACTTTTCTTTTTCAGAGGCAATTACAGCCAGAAGTCTAAATTTTTTAGGGGAATTGAGGATACTTCAACTGCTGAGTGTATCACCTGGGACTTTTTCAGACATCCTCTTAGGAGGATACTAGAAACTGAGGCCTGTTTTTCTTGATTTATCAAAATCATGTTTCACAGGCCAGAATCAAGAAACCAGAAGCCCGAATTGAGCCTTAAATTCTGTGAGGCTAGTAGATGAATAAACAAGCAACACAGCAAATTAAGTGGTGAGTGTTTTTCTCCATTGACTAATTTTGCGTCTTCAATTCTGCTGTCTGAATTTTTCTTTAATTCAATTGGTGTGTTTGCTGCATAAAAATTGTCTGCTCTTCCTGAAGATATTCTCAAGATACAATGAATTTTTTCGCAAAAAACCTGATGAATAGGAGTTTGTAAGTACTTATAACAACTACTAGCTAAAAAGGTGAAAAATTATGTATCATTATGAACAAATAAGTCTGAAGTTTGGCTTTTGAGTATAGGAAAGTACAGAAAGGTTGACGGTGATTTATTGATTTTTCAGGTGTATTCTTAGGTAATCAGTTTATTTGTTTTTCCGGCATTGGGTAGGGGAAGGGAGATGATCGTGACACAAGATAAAGCCCTAGCAAATGTTTTTCGTCAGATGGCAACTGGGGCGTTTCCACCTGTTGTGGAAACGTTTGAACGCAACAAAACGATCTTTTTTCCGGGCGATCCTGCTGAACGAGTTTATTTTCTTCTTAAGGGTGCTGTAAAACTTTCCAGGGTATACGAAGCAGGAGAAGAAATAACGGTAGCACTGTTACGGGAAAATAGTGTTTTTGGTGTTTTGTCTTTGCTGACTGGAAATAAGTCAGATCGGTTTTACCATGCTGTTGCATTTACACCTGTAGAATTGCTATCAGCACCAATCGAGCAAGTAGAGCAAGCACTTAAGGAAAATCCAGAATTGTCTATGTTAATGCTGCGGGGTCTATCTTCGCGGATTTTACAGACAGAGATGATGATTGAAACCCTCGCTCACCGAGATATGGGTTCTAGATTGGTGAGTTTTTTATTAATTCTTTGTCGTGATTTTGGTGTTCCTTGTGCAGATGGAATCACAATTGATCTGAAGCTATCTCATCAAGCGATCGCAGAGGCAATTGGTTCGACTCGTGTCACAGTCACTAGGTTACTTGGTGATTTACGCGAAAAGAAAATGATTTCTATTCATAAAAAGAAGATTACTGTGCATAAACCTGTTAGCTTAAGTAGACAGTTCACTTAAAGCAGAAGTCAGAAGTCAGAATCAAAACGTGATTTACTCTGAATTTGGGCTTTCTGACTCTGGCATTGTTTTTGGTTGAAAGTAATTGGAGGTAATGGAGTTGGCAAATATGGTGGTGTTTTTGCAGATAATACCCATAGCAGGAGGCAAATCATAAATTGATAAATCTTCGCTATTGCCAATTTCCTACCCTCCACAGACAATGGTCGAAAGTAGTAGGCTGTATCTGGAACCATTTCGGTAGCTGAAGATGACCACCGGGTACATCCTCATTGCAGCAATTTTAATTTTGGGAGGCGTAATAGCCACTGTGGGCGATCGCATTGGCACACGGGTTGGCAAAGCTCGCCTCTCACTCTTTAAGCTTCGTCCCAAAAATACGGCGGTGGTGGTGACAATTTTTACTGGGGGCTTGATTTCAGCATCAACCTTGGGAATTTTGTTTGCTGCGGATGAGGGCTTGCGTAAGGGAGTCTTTGAATTAGAAGATATTCAAAAAGACCTGAGAAACAAACGAGAACAACTCAAAACCGCCGAAGCCCAAAAAAGCCAAGTCGAAACAGAATTAAGCCAAGCCAGAAAAGAACAAACCCAAGCGCAACAAGACTTACAAAGAATTAATAAATCTTTGCAAGCGGCCAACGCTAAACAACGGGAAACACAAGCAAAACTCAATCAAACTTTGAGCCGCCAAGCAAAAATCCAAGGGCAGTTACAAAGCACTCAAGGGCGCTTAAATCAAGTTGCAACTCAATATCAGCAAGCGCGGTCAGAATTAGAAAACGTTTATAACCAAAGAAAAGCCTTACAAGTAGCTGTAGGACAATTAAAGGCAGAACAACAAAGATTGTACGCAGAGGCAAAAAAAGGCGATTGATGAAGCGAAAACAGCCATTTCCAAACGTGATCGCGAACTCGCCAATCGTCAAGAAATTATTGAACAGCGCGATCGCAAAATCGCTCAATTAGATAAACTCATTCAAAATCGCAATTTAGAAATTACCGCCAGAGAACAGGTAATTGCCACCAGAGAATCTCGCCTCAAAGAATTAGAAAGACAACAGGATTATTTAGAACAGGAAGTAGCCAGACTCGAAAAATACTATCAGTCTTATCAAGACTTGCGTTTAGGCAAGTTGGCGTTAGTGCGTGGTCAAATTTTGGCTGGTGCGGTAATTCAAGTGAGTCAAGCCTCGGCGGCGCGTCAGGCGGTGTTGCAACTGTTAGGCGATGCTAACCAAAATGCCATCTTTCAATTAACTGAACCGAGTGCAACACCAGAAAATACCCAAATATTGCGCGTCACTCCCGAACGAATTGAGCAGTTGATTAGACAAATCAGCGATGGTAGGGAATATGTCGTGCGAATTTTCTCCGCAGGTAATTACGTCCGGGGCGAAAAACAGATAGAATTTTTTGCAGATGCTGCACGCAATATCTTAGTCTTTACGGGAGGAGAGGTTTTGGCAAGCACCAGTGCTGATCCCAAAACCATGACATCTTATCAGTTACGCCAAAGATTAGATTTGCTGATTTCTGCTTCCCAATTTCGCGCCAGAAATGCCGGCATTGTAGAAGGTGTGCAAGTAGATGGCACATTTTTGCGCTTTATTAACCAGCTAAGACAATATGATCAGCCTGTAGATATTAAAGCGATCGCCGCAGAAGATACATATACAGCCGGGCCTCTGCGCGTGAAATTATTAGCTGTTCAAAACGGCAAAGTGATTTTTAGTACTTAAGATTTTTTGTCAGAAGTCAAAAGTCAGAATAAGAATAGTTCAGTTAAAGTTAAAAATTAAAGCTGATTGAATATGAATTTAAATGAATTCTCACCAACTCAACCAGTGATTCTTGGCTTTGACCCTGGTAAAGATAAGTGTGGTTTAGCTGTGATGGGATTAGACAGACAGCTGCATTATCATCAAGTTGTCCCTGCATCGGAAGCGATCGCTAGTATAGAAACACTCAGACAAAAATACCCTGTTTCTTTACTCGTCATGGGTAATCAAACCACAGCCAAGCAGTGGAAACAAAAATTACAACAAGAATTGTTACAGCCATTAAATATCATGTTAGTAGATGAGCGATATTCTACTTTAGAAGCACGCGATCGCTATTGGCAGATGTATCCACCCCAAGGACTAACCAAACTATTACCAAAAGGAATGCGCCAACCACCAAGACCAATAGATGACATTGTGGCTATCTTATTAATTGAAAGATATTTAAATCGTCTGACAGAATCAACTGTTAATAGTCAATAGTGAATCTCTCCCTTGTCCCTCGTTTCTTCACAACTCTGCTCGGATAGTAAAAGCATAATCTCCTCCTGGTTCTAGCTGATAATCTTGTTTTTCTAAAAAGCGACCAAGAGGTTCTTTAATTAAAGCGCGACCTTGGGAGGGTTTCACCGACAGTTCTCCACGGCGGAAATGCCATTGGAAATGCCATTCAAAATCTCCGGCGCTGACTTCGCCCTCAAGAAAACCATGTTGCCACGATTGGCGCGTAATTCTAACATGGGCAGTAGTTTCTGGCAAACGTTTTGCACTCACAATGCTTTAGATAAAATTTGGGATAAAAGCAAACAATGCAGTCTATTTCTTTTATTTACCAAACTTCGCTGCGATCGACAAACTAACAAAAGGTGGCTTTAACACTTTTTTGAATAGTCAAACGGCTGAAATGATGAATTAACATTCAAAGCGATGCTGTCAGATATAGGCAAAGAATGAAGATTTATCTAAGAAAGTAATCCATAATGAGCAGCAGCAGACTGAAGTCGCGGCTATAAGAACGAAGCCTGCCTACGCAGGCTTTCATACTAAATAAAGTAACAAATGCACAAAAATTTTACACAGTTGTACATACATTGTGTATGGGGGACTTGGGATAGATTATCTTTGGTAACACCGGATATTCAAGAGATTATTTATTCAGCGATAGTTAGGATGTAAAGTAATTGCTATTGGTGGCATAGTTGTTCACGTTCATTTACTCGTTGGCTACCCGCCCAACTTGACCATATCCGAGTTGATGCAAAAAACTAAAGGCAGTTCATCCCACTTAATTACTCATGAAATTAAGCCCCAGGAATTTTTTAAATGGCAAGGTGGCTATGGGGCATTTACAGTTAGTCACCATCATCTTGAGTAAATAGCTAACTACATTCATCACCAAGCCACACACCATCAACAAAAATCTTTAATTCCAGACTGGGAAATATTGTAATTATGTCTAGCCTGCGAAGGCGTTAATATAGCCGTGACTTTATTCGTAAAAGATAATTGAATCTGATCGAGCCTGCGAAGGCAGGCTTTGTTCTGATAGCCGCGACTTTAGTCGTTCGGCTGATTTACATAACAAATATATTGTTAAAAAGCTACGGCGATGCCTACAACAAAGGCATCGCGGATTTTAGACAGTCTCTAAAATCCCAAATCGATTTATCGATTTACTGCCGCAGCTTCCCTTGCCGCAGCTGCTTGGTCTGGATGGATACCCAAACGTGTGAGATTAATTCGTCCTTTGCCGTCAATCTCACGCACTTTGACAATCACTTCATCACCAACTGCAACTTCATCTTCGACTTTGCCGACGCGGTAATCAGCCAGTTGAGAAATGTGGATCATTCCTTCCTTACCGGGTAAGAACTCCACGAAAGCACCAATTGGGATAATGCGAGTTACACGTCCTACGTAGACATCCCCTTCATGCAGCTTGCGAGTCATACCTTGGATGATGTTCCGCGCTTTCTTGGCTTTGCTTTCATCGACGGCAGAGATAGTCACTGTACCATCATCTTCAATGTCAATTTTGGCACCAGTCTCTTCAGTAATGCCTTTAATTGTCTTACCACCAGGGCCGATGACTAAACCAATCATGTCTGGGTCAATCTTGATAGTCAGCAGACGTGGTGCGTAGGGTGATGTTTCGGTGCGTGCTTGGTCGATGGTTTGCAGCATTTTATCTAAAATGTGCAACCGCGCTTCTTTAGCTTGGTGAATGGCTTGGGCAATAGTTTCCAAAGGCAGACCAGAGATTTTCATATCCATTTGTAAGGCTGTAATCCCGGTATCTGTTCCAGCAACTTTGAAGTCCATATCACCTAAAAAGTCTTCAATGCCCTGAATATCAGTCAAAACCCGGACTTCATCACCTTCTTTAATCAGACCCATTGCTGCACCGCTAACGGGTTTGATAATTGGTACACCAGCATCCATCAGGGCGAGGGTAGAACCGCAAACCGAACCCATTGAGGTGGAACCGTTGGAAGAAAGTACTTCGGAAACAACCCGAATTACATAAGGAAATTGTTCTTTGGGTGGCAGAACGGGTAAAATTGCGCGTTCTGCTAAAGCGCCGTGACCAATTTCCCGTCTACCAGGGGCGCGTAATGGTTTGGTTTCGCCGACGGAGAAGGGCGGGAAGTTGTAATGGTGGAGGTAACGTTTAGATTGGTCGGTTTGGAGGTCGTCGTTGAGGTTTTGGGCATCTCCGGGAGTACCAAGGGTACAATTGGATAATACCTGAGTGAGTCCGCGATTAAATAAACCGCTACCGTGGACTCGTTTTGGTAAGACACTAACTTGACAAGAAACCGGACGGACTTCATCGAGTTTGCGACCATCAACGCGCACGTTGTCTTCAACGATTTGACGGCGCATGAAATATTTGGTGATTTCTTTAAAAGTTTTACCAAGTGCTTTGGGGTCGGTAGTAGCAGCTACACGAACTGGATCTTCTTCTGGTAATTCAGCGATCGCAGTTTGGATGGTATCTTTAACTGCATCTAAAGCAGTATCACGCTCAGTTTTAGTAAATTCAAATTGAGACAGAATTTTCTTAATCTCGTCATTGGCGTGATCGCGAATATAATTTTCCAGGGTTTGGTCTACCTCTGGTGGTGCTTGCTGAATGATTTGCAAACCCAAATCAGCAATGATATCTTGCTGGGCTTTAATTAAATCACGTACTGCTTCGTAGCCAAAATCAATTGCTTCGATA
This sequence comes from Nostoc piscinale CENA21, assembly GCF_001298445.1. Lineage (NCBI taxonomy): Bacteria > Bacillati > Cyanobacteriota > Cyanophyceae > Nostocales > Nostocaceae > Nostoc > Nostoc piscinale. Next base: position 239,726 of record NZ_CP012036.1, read on the forward strand.
ATATCTCGCTCTGGCAGCTGATTGGCTCCTGCCTCAATCATGATTACGCCTTCTGGCGAACCAGCTACGATCAAGTCCAGGTCTCCAGCTTCAATTTCCGCATAAGTAGGATTGATAATAAAATCATCTCCTACTAAACCTACCCGCACGGCTGCCATTGGCCCGTTAAAGGGAATTTGGGCAATTAAGGTAGCTATCGAAGCACCAGTAACTGCTAAAACATCGGGTGGCACTAACTCATCCATTGATAATGTTAAAGCCACAATTTGCAGGTCATCCCGCAACCATGAAGGGAACAAAGGACGCAGAGGACGGTCTATAAGACGGCTGGTGAGAATTGCTTTTTCCGGTGGACGACCTTCCCGGCGCATAATCCCGCCAGGAATTCTACCTGCTGCATAAAGTCTTTCTTCGTAGTCTACGGTAAGGGGCAGAAAATCAATGCCTTCTCTGGCTTCTGCTCGCGTAGCTGTTACCAAAACAGCTGTATCCCCTGATTCTATCAAAACCGACCCACCAGCTTGGGGAGCTAGTAGGCCTAACTTCAGTCGAATATCCCGTCCATCAAAGGATATTGACTTTTCAACTTCTGCCATTCAGTTTTTTTTTCCTTCTATGCACGCTATTCTCTCTCTGTGGCAATCCTAACATTTATGCACTCTGGCTGGCTTCTGTTACATACAAAGATAAACAAGTGATTCCCTGCCAAATCTATTACATATTTGCCTATCAAGCGGCAGTAAATTCGACGGCTTGGCTATCTTTGAGGATTTCCACAGGTAGAATATGCCTAATCATACTCAAAAGTTTGAGAAATTGCATGTATGGCCATCTCTGGAATTGATCAAATACTGGTGGAGGCAAGGTATACAAAGTAGATTTTTTTACAAGTCTGCAACGGAATCCGATATTTCTTAAATCATCATTAAATTAGATAAAAACAATCTCACCCCAGTATGTAGCCCTGGTTGTACAATAGTACCAACGTTGCAAACATGGCGGCACTAGCCTCAACGAAATAAATATTAATTCACATTATTCATCAATAGTAATTTGACTTTAAGCAGATATTTAAATTGCGATTTTTTCTAAACTAAGCAATAATTTGATAATTTAGAATGTTAATTAATTTGCTAAATATAATTAAAATTAATTTGCTGATTTGATATAGCAAAAATAAAAATAATACCTAAAAACTTAAAATTTTCAATAATCTAGTCTGGGAATAATTCGAGTAATTCAAAATGGCGATTTTACATGGTAGTTGGGTAAGAAAAAATCAAAACAGTTGTTTATTTATCTGGGGAGAAACTTGGCGATCGCCGCAAGTAACTTGGGATGTAAATCAATCTTTAGAAATCCCACCACATCCATTAGCAATGACAGCAGTGGAGTTGAGTGAGTGGTTAGCAGCACGGAATTTGACAATTACCAGTACTCAGCAACAGCCAGCACCATCTTCAGGGGGGCGATCGCGCAAAACTACAAAACCGCCAGAAATCAGCTTACCAAGCCATTCACAAATTATCGCTTTACCAACTCAGATTAGCGAAACCAAGGAAGATCAAAGCTTCAACTTATTACCTTTACATTCTGCTAGCCAAGATTTCAATTCCGATGCTGCACCATATCTCCAACCTTGGCAAGTTACAGGTTTTTGCCTCAATACCAGCGAAGCAATTAAATTTCTCCAATCTCTTCCTCTCAACATTACTCATGGTGAAGATGCTTTTTTAGCTGGAGATTTAAGATTTTGGTCACAGGTAGCCCGTTGGAGTTTAGATTTAATTTCACGTTCTAAATTTTTACCGAATATTCAACACCAAGCAGATACTACTACAGTTGCTAACTGGCAAGTGCTGTTAGACAGTGCTGTGGATGGGACTCGCTTAGAAAAGTTTGCCGCGAAAATGCCCCTGGGTTGTCGGACTTATCGGGAATTAGGGAGTGCGGGTATATATGTAAACTTACCCGAACCTGCACAAGCATTAATTTTAGATTTCCTCAACAGCACGATAGATATGCAAGTGCGGGAAATGGTGGGTACTCAACCCATCATCGAAACCAGAGTGATGGCGGCTTTACCATCAGCAATTCGCCAGTGGTTGCAAGCTTTAACTGGTGCATCTAATACAGTGGTTGCAGATGCAATTGGTGTAGAACGCTTAGAAGCCGCCTTGAAAGCTTGGACTTTGCCCCTGCAACATCAACTCACAGGAAAGCCGTTATTTCGCACTTGTTTTCAACTATCTTCCCCAGAAGTGGGCGAAACAGAATGGAAACTGGCGTACTTTCTCCAGGCTGCCGATGATCCAGAGTTTTTAGTTGATGCAGCAACAATTTGGCAAAATCCCGTTGAAGAATTAATTTATCAAAACCGCACCATTGAAAAACCCCAAGAAACTTTCTTACGCGGTTTGGGTTTAGCTTCTCGACTCTATGGAGCGATCGCACCCAGCCTAGAAACAGAATATCCCCAATCTTGCCAACTTAACCCCATCCAAGCTTATGAATTTATCAAATCTGTAGCTTGGAGATTGGAAGATAGCGGTTTGGGTGTAATTCTTCCCCCTAGTTTGACTAACCGCGAAGGCTGGGCGAACCGTTTAGGGTTGAAAATTACCGCCGAAACGCCCAAAAAACAAAAAGAACGCTTGGGTTTACAAAGTTTGTTGAATTTTCAATGGCAATTGGCGATCGGGGGACAGACAATTTCTAAAGCAGAGTTTGACAAACTAGTAGCTTTAAATAGTCCGTTGGTAGAAATTAACGGCGAGTGGGTGGAGTTACGTCCCCAAGATATCAAAACAGCCCAGACATTTTTTGCTTCCCGTAAAGAACAAATGGCACTTTCTTTAGAAGATGCCTTACGCCTCAGTACAGGGGATACCCAGGTAATTGAAAAATTACCAGTTGTTAGCTTTGAAGCATCGGGGGCGTTACAAGAGTTAATTGGGGCGTTGACAAATAATCAGGCGATCGCACCTTTACCCACACCCGCCAGTTTCCACGGAAAATTGCGTCCCTATCAAGAACGAGGTGCAGCTTGGCTGGCTTTTTTGGAACGTTGGGGTTTAGGTGCATGTCTCGCCGACGATATGGGATTGGGAAAAACGATCCAGTTTATCGCCTTTCTTTTACATCTCAAAGAACAGGATTTACTAGAAAAACCCATATTATTAGTTTGCCCCACTTCTGTGTTAGGCAACTGGGAACGGGAAGTGAAAAAATTTGCGCCCAGCCTGAAAGTAATGCAGTATCACGGTGACAAACGCCCCAAAGGTAAAGCATTTGTTGAAGCCGTAAATAAGTATAATTTAATTATTACAAGTTATTCCTTAATTCACAGAGATGTGAAATTATTGCAGACTGTTGCTTGGCAGATAATTGTCTTAGATGAAGCCCAGAATGTGAAAAATCCTGATGCTAAACAGTCCCAGGCAATTAGACAAATAGAAGCAACATTTCGTATCGCTTTAACAGGCACACCCGTAGAAAATCGACTGCAAGAATTATGGTCGATTTTAGATTTTCTCAACCCTGGTTATTTGGGTAATAAACAATTCTTTCAACGGCGGTTTGCGATGCCGATTGAAAAGTATGGTGATGCGGCTTCTTTAACTCAGTTGCGTTCCTTAGTCCAACCATTTATCTTAAGACGGCTGAAAATTGACAAAGAAATTATTCAAGACTTGCCAGATAAGCAAGAAATGACAGTATTTTGTGGTTTAACTACAGAACAAGCTACACTTTATCAACAAGCAGTAGACACATCCTTAGTAGAAATAGAATCTGCCGAAGGATTGCAACGCAGAGGCATGATTTTAGCTTTATTAACTAAACTCAAACAAATCTGTAATCACCCTTCCCAATATTTAAAAGAAACAATATTAGGACAACATAATTCGGGTAAATTGCAACGTCTAGAAGAAATGTTAGATGTGGCAATTGCCGAAGGAGACAGGGCGTTAATCTTTACTCAATTTGCGGAATGGGGTAAGTTACTCAAACCTCATTTAGAACAGCAATTAGGTAGAGAAGTTTTCTTTTTATATGGCAGCACCAGCAAAAAGCAACGTGAGGAAATGGTAGACCGTTTCCAACATGACCCACAAGGGCCGCCAATTATGATTCTTTCGTTAAAAGCGGGTGGTGTCGGTTTGAATTTAACCCGTGCAAATCATGTATTTCACTTTGATAGATGGTGGAACCCAGCGATTGAAAACCAAGCCACAGACCGAGTATTTCGCATTGGTCAAACGCGGAATGTGCAGGTACATAAATTTGTCTGCACTGGCACTTTAGAAGAAAAAATTCACGACATGATAGAAAGCAAAAAGCAATTAGCCGAACAAGTCGTGAGTGCTGGTGAAGAGTGGTTAACTGAGTTAGATACAGACCAACTGCGTAATTTACTCATTCTTGACCGCAGTGCTTTGATTGACGAAGATGCAGAATAAAGTCGAATATTTTTGAAATTAATTGCTAGAGATGAATGATGACTAGTTACACATTACAAGCAAGCCGGGAATGGTGGTCACAAAGATGGCTAGAGTTACTCGATTCTTATCGGTTTAAAAAGCGGTTAGAACGGGCGCGAAATTATGCGCGGCAAGGTAATGTTCTCAACATTGAATTTAAATGTGCGAAAGTATTAGCTAAAGTTCAAGGTAGTGAAGTTGAACCTTATACGGTTTCTCTTTCTCTTAACTCTTTTAGTGATGAAGAGTGGGGTTATGTCATTGAAACCATGTCTAAAAAAGCATTATTCGCTGCCAAATTATTAGCAGGAGAAATGCCCCAAAATATTGAAGAAGTTTTTACAGCTAACGGTCTTTCGTTATTTCCCTTTACCTTGGGTGATGTCCACAGTAAATGTTCTTGTCCAGATAAAGCGAACCCTTGTAAACACATTGGGGCAATTTACTATCAATTAGGCGACAGGTTCAGCGAAGATCCTTTTGTGTTGTTTCAATTACGCGGTCGGACTAAAGAACAAATTATTAATGATTTACGCCAGCTACGAGGCGCTAACCAAAAAGCAAATACACCTCTAACATCAGAGATTCAGCAAGCAATTACTCCTAAGCAACCCGCAGTTAATCTTAATGCTTTTTGGGAATATCATGAGCCTTTAGATTCATCTTTAGTAGTGATTGCGCCTAGTATGAGTGAGACAGTCTTAGATGTTTTAGGTGCAATTCCCTTAGCTAAAACTGAAGATGATGCAGTCAGTTTAAATGCTGGTGATGTGGTCATGAAATATTTAGATGGTGTTTACAAAGATGTTAGCCAAAAAGCTATGTTAGCGGCGATGAATGTGGGAGGTGCTTAAGGTTGTATGTTATTACAGCATGGATATGTATTTAAACTCACATGGAAATTCAAAGCAGAATTATTACAGTAGAACTTGCCGATGGTACAAATATTAAAGTTGAAGCTACACCAATAGGCGATCGCAAACCAAATATTCAAGTTAGACCGTTTAGCGAAGTCACAACCCCCTTAGAAGTTCTTGTTACAGAAATTGCCGAAGTATTAAATAAAGTTAAGCCCGACAAAGCTAGTGTCAAATTTGGCATAGATATTGGCATTGAATCAGGGAAGCTCACACCTGTATTGGTGAAAGGTAACAATACAGGTAATCTGGAGATCACTTTAGAATGGAACCACTGTTGAGAATAGGTATAAGGGTGTGAGGGTACAGGTGTGTACTTATTCAAAACCCTGTCACCCTACACCCAGTCTCCAGGGACAATCTTTGTGCGTAAAGTCCTAACTCAAAGAAAAAGGCTCTTGTTCTAAAACAAGAGCCTTTTAAAAATTCGATTGTCAGTGATGAAAAAAAGATTTCAACTTAGTCGAGTTCGTTCATGAACATTACTGGTTCGTTCTCACGGTCGATACCTTTCTCGAAACCACCAGCAGCAGCACGAGCGCGACCCGCGTGCCACAAGTGACCTATTAGGAAGAAGAAACCTAATACGAAGTGAGAAGTAGACAGCCACGCACGGGGAGATACGTAGTTGAAGGAGTTGATTTCAGTTGCTACACCACCTACAGAGTTCAAAGAACCCAGAGGAGCGTGAGTCATGTATTCAGCAGCGCGACGAGCTTGCCAAGGCTGAATATCATTCTTGATTTTGTCTAGGTCAAGACCGTTGGGGCCACGTAGAGGTTCTAACCAGGGGCCTTGGAAATCCCAGAAGCGCATGGTTTCACCACCGAAGATGATTTCACCAGAAGGAGAGCGCATCAAGTATTTACCTAGACCGGTGGGGCCTTGAGCAGAACCAACGTTAGCACCTAAGCGTTGGTCACGAATCAAGAAGGTTAAAGCTTGAGCTTGAGAAGCTTCAGGGCCAGTTGGGCCAAAGAATTCGCTGGGGTAAACGGTGTTGTTGTACCAAACCATACAAGAAGCGATAAAGCCCATCAAGGACAGAGCGCCCAAGCTGTAGGAGAGGTAAGCTTCACCAGACCAGATAAACGCGCGACGCGCCCATGCAAAAGGCTTGGTGAAAATATGCCAAATACCACCAGAAATACATAGTAAAGCAACCCAGATGTGACCACCAACTACGTCTTCTAGGTTATTAACGCTTACAATCCAACCTTCGCCACCGAAAGGAGCTTTGATGAGATAGCCAAAGATCACTGCTGGGTTGAGTGTTGGGTTAGTAATGACGCGCACATCACCACCACCAGGAGCCCAGGTGTCGTAGAGACCGCCGAAGAACATAGCCTTCAGCACTAACAGCAACGCTCCACAACCCAAGATGATTAGGTGGAAGCCGATGATGTTGGTCATCTTGTTTTTGTCTTTCCAGTCATAACCAAAGAAGGAAGAATATTCTTCTAAGGTTTCTGGGCCGCGAACTGCGTGATAGATACCACCAAAACCCAGGACTGCGGAAGAAATGAGGTGTAGTACGCCAACTACGAAGTAAGGGAAGGTGTCAATTACTTCACCACCAGGGCCTACACCCCAACCTAAAGTAGCGAGGTGGGGTAGCAGAATCAAGCCCTGTTCGTACATAGGCTTTTCTGGGACAAAGTGAGCAACTTCAAATAATGTCATTGCTCCGGCCCAGAAGACAATTAAGCCAGCATGAGCAACGTGAGCGCCTAGCAGTTTACCAGACAGGTTAATCAAACGAGCGTTACCAGACCACCAAGCAAAACCGGTAGATTCTTGGTCACGACCGCCACCCATAACTGCGGGTCTATTAGAGAGCGTTACCACGAGGTAATACCTCCTCAGGGAATATAAATTGTTCGTGGGGCTGGTCTTGAGGAGCCATCCAAGCGCGGATACCCTCGTTCAGCAAAATGTTTTTGGTATAGAAAGTTTCAAATTCTGGGTCTTCAGCTGCCCGCAATTCTTGGGACACGAAGTCATACGCCCGCAAGTTGAGTGCGAGACCAACAATGCCCACTGCACTCATCCACAAACCTGTGACTGGTACAAACAACATGAAGAAGTGCAACCAGCGTTTGTTGGAGAAAGCAATCCCGAAAATCTGTGACCAGAAACGGTTTGCTGTCACCATTGAGTAGGTTTCTTCCGATTGGGTGGGGTTGAAGGCGCGGAAGGTGTTGGCTGCTTCACCGTCTTCAAACAGGGTGTTTTCTACGGTGGCTCCGTGAATAGCACACAATAATGCTCCACCCAGTACACCTGCGACTCCCATCATGTGGAAGGGGTTGAGTGTCCAGTTATGGAACCCTTGCAAGAATAACAAGAAGCGGAAAATTGCGGCAATTTTTTGCGAAATGCTAATGTGCCATCTTGCTCCCATTTAATGCGATTTAGACAGTCGAGGATTGTATTACCAGGTTCTACCTCTAGTGGGTAAGTTTGCACCATAGGTAGAGAATTTTGTTGCTGTCGAATAACCTTAAAAATAACTTCCATTGCCACCAACCAAGGTCTTAAAATTGCTTTACCAGCCTGAAAAATCATAACTAAAGGCTAGTAGGTGCGAAAATTGAGCTATACTCTTGTTGCTCTTAATTCAAAGCCGAGTGTTAAAAGGCTGATGAGCAAAGAGCTACTATTATAGTTCCAGAATAACCATTAGAATTTTAGTTGTATTAGCACCATGTCCGAGATTTATGTTAAGCTCTGAGCTTTAGCACCAAACAGGCGATCGCAGCTAATTGTTCACCTTCCCTGTTTAGGAGTTATAAATAAAAGAGTTTTTCGGGAGACCAACTCAAGTTAATTATCTACATAACGATAATATTCCCATTTCCTACACTTCATCTGCTTAATACATCTTTATATCCATCAGGCTCATAGCTAAAATCTACTTATTGGAGAAATTAGGAAACTAATTCCCAACGGTTAATTTTGGCTGATATGGAAGTGTAAAAGCTGATAATAAACATCTGATGGCGGTAATCAAGCACTTGACAGATGTGCAAGATATTTATTCTTCCCATAGACAGACACTCAAAATGGTTGAGAGGTGGTTTGTCTTGTGAGGATAAACGCGCAGGTGAAACCGCTTTATATTTTTGTTTCTTCTCTATCTCTAATATCAAAGAATGGCACTTGCTCAAAACTACCGATCTAAATTTAGATGAATTTTTATAAAAGTGATGCCGTAATACGCATGGTAGCTAATAAACCCGGATGAAAATCCTGACTGCTTGTTACCTCGTTAAGCTAAATGATTGAAATAAAAGTTTGTCTGTAAATTAAATTCAAACATAAACAATTATTTTGCTATTATTAGTCCATGCTAGTATTTAATATAAAATTACGAAGTAACAAAACTAGTCTTAATCGTCGTATAAGCGCGATTACCACTACTTTGTTTTTTTCGTAACCTAGGGACAGAAAATTTTGTGTCTCTACATCTGAGGCAAAAGTTGTATGTCTAGGAGAGCATATTCAAATACTATGCTGTCTTAAGCTTAAGAGGAAGAACGGTTAAAACCTACAACTCAAGGGCAATAAAGGCAAGTACTGAAAGTGGAAAACCTGCAATTTCTTGGGTCTACTACTTATTTGGAGTAGAAACAACCTTATTTGTAAAGGTGGCTTAAAGTTACACCGCTACAGTAGCGCCAAAAGAGAAAATTATTGCGTTTTCAATGGCGAATCATGGTTAACAGTGTCCTAAAATCACCAAAATAAATGTCTGTGACAACGCTGACTTGAATCTGTTGCAGGCAAGCATAATATAGGCGCTTGTTGCTCCTCTATCAGTAGCAATTTAACCCTTCCCTTAAAATTTTGAGCATCTTTTTACGGAGGCTCAAGAGTTAAATACTGCCGTCAGACTACATAGTTTATCAGTTTGGAGAGAGTAAGGATAATTTGAGCGTAATGACAGAAACTGCAACTGCACCATTAACGGGAAAAGCACTGCTTGCTAAAGTAAAAGAACTTTCTAATTTACCTAGAAGAGAAAGAGCGAAGCAGTGTGGCTATTACACTGTTACTAAGAATAACCAGGTGCGCGTCAATCTCACTGATTTTTATGACGCTTTACTATCGGCTAGAGGAATTCCCCTAAGTCCAGAAGCACCTAAAGATGGCCGTGGCCGCGAACCGACATATCGGGTTAGTGTTCATCAAAATGGTCAAATTGTCATTGGTGCAACTTACACCAAGGCAATGGGTTTAAAACCGGGAGATGAATTTGAAATTAGACTAGGTTACAAACATATTCACCTGATTCAACTGGGTGAAAGTGATAAAAAAATCTCCCCAGATGACATAGATGAGGTAGATGAAGACTTAGACGAAGAAGAGTAAATTCTTGGGTGGTAGGGAGAAGTTTTCAAGAAATTTTGAGAAAATATATCCCTACTACGAGAGCAAATAACTCTGTTTAAGAATTCTGTACTAATAAAACGATACGATGAGACATATTGCTCAAGCCAAAAATTTTACTAGAGTCTTGAAGACAACCTAAGAAGTCTATCGTGTTTTTTTTATTTGTTTTAGCAAATTTTTTTCAGCCATCAGGCAACACCTTACTGTCATTGCAAGAAAATGCACCAGTAGGCGTTGTTTTGATGGCATTTTTTATTAGCTGGGTAGTATGTTGGCTCCCATTGGCAGTAATATCTGCTATTTTTATGGGTTGGCAACCAACAAAGCCTTTACAGCCAGAGCAGAAGTTACCATTGATTGTGACACTTTACTTATTAGCTCCCCTTGTGCTGTGGGGAGTAATTTTGTTGTTTAGTAGGTCTTTTGCTGAGTATGGCTTAGGAGTAAATCTTGCCCTGGTGGGTGGTATAGGGATAGGTTTTGGCTTGGGATTATTCAGCCTTGCTGTGATGTTTGCTGTAGAATTTGGGCTTGGTTGGTGTGAATTGACCAAGGATAATATTCAGGTATTACCATCTATTTTGCTGCCAATTTTATTAGTAGCGTTATTGGTAGGTGGGGTGGAAGAATTAGTTTTTCGTGGGTTTTTATTGACTGAATTAGAAAAAAATTATCCAATATGGATAGCAGCAACAATTTCTAGCTGCATATTTGCTATCTTGCATTTAGTTTGGGAACAGCAGGAAACTCTACCACAAGTACCAGGACTGTGGCTGATGGGAATGATGTTGGTGATGGCTAGAATAGCAGATAAAGGCAGTTTGGGTATCGCTTGGGGATTACATACAGCTTTGGTGTTTGCGATCGCTACTATAGATACAGCCCAACTCATCACCTATACAGGTAAAGTACCAGAATGGTGGACTGGCAAATATAAAAAACCCCTAGCTGGGATAGCAGGGGTTTTTTGCGTTCTGGGAACTAGCCTAATACTCTATTTAGGTAGTCTGTAGATTTGGTAAACGCGATCGCTTCTTTATTCATGTTAAGCTGATTGTTATATCATCAAATTAACAGTTAATTTCATGTTGAGTCTATGATTGACCTCAATAACATTCACTCACTCTCCGAATTTCAGCGAAACACCAAACAGTACATTCAGCAAATGGAAGAAAGCGAAAAACCGATCGTGCTGACTGTTAATGGTGCTGCTCAAATTGTTGTCCAGGATGCTAAAGCCTATCAAAAGCTCTTGGAACGTTTAGAATATGCTGAAACTGTAGCTGCACTCAGACAAGGAATTCAGGAAATCGAGCAAGGAAAAGGAGTTCCAGCTAAAGAAGCACTAGAAGGTTTAAGAAGAAAGCATGGAATTTCGCGTTGACATCTCTCCATTGGCATTAGCTGATGCGGAAAATGCCTATCTTTGGATTCGAGAGCAAGATTCTGATTTGGCAGACAAGTGGTTTGACGGACTGCTGGATGCAATTGATTCGCTTGAACGCTTTCCGGCTCGTTGTCCTGTCGCTCCTGAAAGTGAGGAGTTAGGAATGGAGATTCGCCAATTGCTCTACGGAAAATCGAAAAGATTCCGCTACCGAATTCTTTTTGGAATCTCTGAAACTGAAGTGAACATTTATCGAATTAGACATACTGCACAACAATACTTGACAAAAGATGATGTGGAGTTATGGGAATAATCAAAATTATTGTTTAGTAGTATTTTAATGTTGAAAAATACGATCGCACCCCTTATTCTCCTAGTGCGATCGCATTTATTTTGGTCTACCTTAATTAAACAAGTGCAACTGGGCAATAACAGTACTCACCAAATGATGGGTAATGGGTAGACTATCAATCACCATCGCTAAACATAACAGCATCATGTAGGAGATGGAGTAGAGGAACATTTCTCTGGCTACAGTGCGGTCTTCTGGTTGTTGCAATAAACACCAAGATTTGCGGATAAATAATCCACCCAAACCAGCTGCGATCGCTGCATAGATAATCCCACTGGCGTGCAGGGGATAAAACAACAACAACGTGGCGATGACTGTAGTTAAGGTATAGTACCAAATTTGCTTGACTGTGGCTGTTGCACCTGCAATCACCGGAAGCATTGGTATGCCTACCTTGGCGTAGTCATCACGAATCATCAATGCCAGCGCCCAGAAATGGGGAGGTGTCCATAAAAAGACAATGGCAAAAATTAACCATGCTGCCCAGCTTAAAGTATCTGTCACAGCCGCCCAACCTACCAACGCCGGAATTGCGCCAGCCGCCCCACCAATCACAATATTTTGTGTGCTGTGACGCTTGAGCCAATGGGTGTAAATCAGTACATAAAAAACAATCCCAGAGAATGCTAGACAAGCTGCCAGTAAGTTAGCAAACACAGTCAATAGCGTAAACGAAAGCACAGCCAGGACGGCTGCAAAAATCAGTGCATCCCTTGGCTGGACTCTGCCAGAAGGCATGGGACGATGGCGCGTCCGTTCCATTTCATAATCAATATCTCTGTCGTAGATACAGTTAATTGTCTGGGCGCTGGCCGCAGCCAAAGTACCACCAGTCAGAGTGACTAACAACAGTAACGGGTCTACTTGTCCCTTAGCTGCCACCCACATACTCCCAGCCGTGGTAATCAAAAGCAAAGGAATAATGCGAGGTTTTGTTAGTTGGTAATAGCTTTGAATTACCTGGAGGAATGTTTCGTGGTGGCGAGAGACATTAGTCTCAATCATCTTGGTTCTATTTCCTTAATTGTCAACAATGTGTGTCTAGTTCTGGCTCTGTTGGGTAAAAATCTTTAACCTTGCCATTTCTCTGTTTGAAGCGTCAAAAGTTGCTAGTGGTTGAGAAACTTAAGCACAGCCAAGTATCTCTACCCGAATCTTTCACGTATGGGTGGGGAGTGAGGGGAGTGTGGGGAGAGAGGGGAGTGTGGGGGGAAAGATTTCTTCACTATCTCCCACACCTCCCACCCCTCCCACACCCCTAGATTTCTCACAAGAGAGAAATCCAGGTCTAGACTTTCAGCAGTTCTAGTTATGGGAGATGCGGTGAATTAGTAAATGACTAATGGCTAATTTCCTATCACCATTAGTCATGAGTCATCGTAGCGATCGCATCAGTTTATCCCCAAAAGAGTAATTTAGGGATTTGAGCTAATAGCTGGGTTAGACAAACTGTTGATTTCACGGTTTGCTGCCCAGTCACGTAGTGCCAGAACCGTAAAACCCACCAAAGTACCAAGCAAAGCCGCACCTACAGCTTGGTGAGAGACAGTTAACGGCTCGACTTGCAGATGCAAGCGAAAAGTAGCAACTCCCAACAAAATTTGTAAAACTAACAAACCACCAGCCATATTTGCCAGTCGCCGCAAAGCTGGATGCAAGGCTGGTGTACGCCAGGAAATTAACACTACTGCTAAGGTGGCAACAGTTGGCGGGACTAAACCAAAAATATGGCTGTACATCACAGAGCAGAGTTCTGCCGTACCAAAACACTGGTGTAGCGCCCAACGAGAACCCACAACCGCACCTAGTAAACTCTGGACATACACCAAAATAGCCGCCGCTAAACCAATCCAGGGCAACTTACCGACATTGCCAGTTCCCTGATAAGGAGCTATGGCTGTACCGACGACTAGTAGGGTGGTGAAAAACAAAAGTGCTGTTCCCAAGTGGGCGGTAACGATATCAAACCGCAGCAATTCGGTGACGGTGAGTCCGCCCAAGATGCCTTGAAAGACGATTAGAAACAGGGCAAAGCTCGCCGCCCAAGGCAACCAGACTGGCAAAGAACGACGGTGCCACCAAGATAAACCAGCAAGTGCGATCGCGCTCACACCAATCAAGCTGGCATCCAAGCGGTGAAACCACTCCAAAAACACTTGGAGATTCATTTGTTTGGCTGGTACCAGTTCCCCGTAGCATAACGGCCAGTCTGGGCAAGCAAGTCCGGCATTCATTACACGCGTGGCAGAGCCAATAGCCATTAAAATCAGCGTGGCTACAGCCATTCGCCACACCAAGCGACGAATCATTTCCTTTGGCTTTTGCTGCTCGATTGCCGCATCATTTTGTTGTTTTAGGACAAATTCGTTCATGAACGATTCCTTCTGCCGATCTTGGTAGTAGCTCTCTTAAAATGTTTAATTTTTGCGTACCAACCCATCTCCACCCTAGCGTATACAACTTGGTTTCGAGATGGAGTTTCACTTATTACTTTGAATCACTTCAGATAGTTTTAGTCTGAAGCTTTAGGTATTTTTCAAGATGTGTGTAATAGACAGTTAACAAACAATTTTGCTAACCTAAATTTTTTTCTTAAATTTTTCCAGCGATCGCTATTTATCCTTGTCAGTATCTAATAAATCTCTTTTACTCAGAAATAGGAAAGTGGCTGAAAAAATTAATAAAAATTTCAGACCATTTGGCTTTTTGTTTAATAGCCTAGACTACCTTAGTAAGTGGGCAGCTTTAAGAAAACGTAGTCAATTAATTCTAGGTAAGCCGTGAAAATTCCAAGTTCAATCTGGACATTACTGATTGGCATCGGGCTAACGTTAGCCAGTCTTTGGTACGGTCAAAATCACGGTCTGTTGCCAACAGCAGCCTCAGATGAAGCCATCTTAATCGATGGTTTATTTAACTCGATGATGACCGTTTCTGTAGGTATATTTTTGATTGTTGAAGGTGTTTTAATCTACTCTGTATTTAAATACCGTAGACGTGCTGGTGATCAAGAAGACGGGCCGCCAGTTGAAGGTAATGTACCGCTAGAAATCCTCTGGACGGCGATCCCCGCCATTATCGTCATCGGTATTTCTGTCTATAGCTTTGAAGTTTATAACGACATCGGTGGCTTTGATCCCCACGCTGTTCACGAAGCGCCGATGAATCAAAGTTCAATGAATATGCCAGGAGCCGCTATAGCTGCCACTTTGACGGAAACTCCTGCCAACCGTAATCAAGAAAAATCTGATGAGGCGATGCAAGACCCAGCCACCGCCGCCGTCCGCAATGCTGATCAAATTCCCCAGAAGGTTGATGCTCCTGGTGTTGGTAGTGTGGCTCCAACTCTGGGCGCTAGTCCTGACAAAGCAGGTCAGCCAGCGAGTTTAATCGTCAATGTCACTGGTATGCAATATGCCTGGATTTTTACCTATCCCGAAACCGGAGTGACCACAGGCGAATTACACGTTCCCATCGGGCGGGAAGTGCAGATTAATATGACCGCGAACGATGTGATTCATGCCTTTTGGGTGCCAGAGTTCCGCGTGAAACAAGATGCGATCCCCGGTAGACAAAGCGAAATTCGCTTCACACCCAAAACAGTCGGCGATTATGCCCTGATTTGTGCAGAACTTTGCGGCCCCTACCACGGCGCGATGCGAACCCAAGTGGTTGTGGAAAGTCAAGAGAATTTTGACAAATGGATGCAAGAACAGTTGGTGGCAAGTCATGAAACCTTGAATCAAGCCATTGCCGTAAATCCGGCAAATATGACTCCCGATGAATTTCTCGCTCCACATACCAAGGAAATGGGAATTAAGCCAGAAATTTTACATCAAATTCACCATTAGTCAGTCAACAGTCAACAGTGATCAGTAAACAGGCTGATAACTGACAACTGACAACTGATAACTGAACAACTAACTCCTATGACACAAGCCCAAATACAAGAAACTGCCAATATCCCGGTTCTAATTGATGAGCCAGGGAAGCGAAAATGGCGAGACTACTTTAGTTTCAACACAGACCATAAGGTGATTGGGATTCAATACCTAGTCACTTCCTTCATTTTTTACTGCATTGGTGGTGTTTTAGCTGACTTGGTGCGGACAGAACTACGTACACCAGAAGTCGATTTTGTCAGCCCAGAAGTTTATAACAGCTTGTTTACACTGCACGCCACAATCATGATCTTCTTGTGGATTGTGCCGGCTGGTGCGGGTTTTGCCAATTATTTGATTCCCCTGATGATTGGGGCTAAGGATATGGCTTTTCCCAGATTGAATGCTGTAGCTTTTTGGATGATCCCTGTTGGGGGTTTAATGCTGGTGGCGAGTTTAGCTGTAGGTGATGCGCCGGATGCAGGTTGGACTTCCTACCCGCCTCTGAGCTTGGTGACAGGCCAGGTGGGTGAAGGGATTTGGATTATGAGTGTGCTGTTGCTGGGTACGTCGTCAATTTTGGGGGCGATTAATTTTCTCGTCACCTTATTGAAGATGCGGACTCCAGGAATGGGAGTACATCAAATGCCCTTGTTTTGTTGGGCGATGTTTGCGACTTCCGCGCTGGTGTTGATGTCCACTCCTGTTTTGGCCGCAGGTTTGATTTTGCTGGCTTTTGACTTGTTAGCAGGTACAACATTTTTTAACCCGACTGGTGGCGGCGATCCCGTAGTTTACCAGCACATGTTCTGGTTTTACTCCCATCCGGCGGTGTACATCATGATTTTGCCGTTCTTTGGGGCAATTTCTGAGGTAATTCCCGTACATTCTCGTAAACCAATTTTCGGCTATAAAGCGATCGCCTACTCATCCCTCGCAATTAGCTTTTTGGGATTGATAGTTTGGGCGCACCACATGTTTACCAGTGGTATTCCTGGTTGGTTGCGGATGTTCTTTATGATCACAACGATGATCATCGCTGTACCCACAGGGATCAAAATTTTCAGTTGGTTAGCAACCATGTGGGGCGGCAAAATCCAACTCAACTCTGCCATGTTATTTGCCATTGGTTTTGTTGGCACCTTCGTAATTGGTGGTATCAGTGGTGTAATGTTGGCGGCTGTACCCTTTGATATTCACGTCCACGATACTTATTTTGTTGTGGCTCACCTCCACTATGTGTTGTTTGGTGGGAGCGTGTTAGGGATTTTTGCCGCTATTTATCACTGGTTCCCGAAGATGACGGGACGCATGGTCAACGAATTTTGGGGTAAGGTACATTTTGCGCTGACCATTGTTGGTCTGAATATGACCTTCTTACCAATGCACAAGCTAGGGATGATGGGGATGAACCGCCGCGTCGCCCAGTATGATCCTAAATTCACACTGCTGAATGAAATTTGTACATACGGCGCTTACATACTTGCTGTTTCCACCTTTCCATTCATTATTAATGTGATTTGGAGTTGGCTATACGGCGAGAAGGCTGGTAATAATCCTTGGCGGGCGCTTACCCTAGAGTGGATGACAACTTCCCCACCAGCAATTGAGAATTTTGAGGGATACCCCGTATTAGCTACAGGGCCTTACGACTACGGCTTAGAAAGAGCTAACGAAGGTGTGCCATTATCCGATAGCAATCCTTTATTATCGGCTGGCCCCAATTCAGTACTGCGTGCTGATCCTGATGAGCCATATCCCACCATTGAGTCTGACTTGGAACAACGTGTTTCTGGGACTAAGGATTAGAGGCTAGTGGTCAGATCCCCGACTTCTCTAAGAAGTCGGGGATCTAGCAGCCAAACTGTATTTTTCATACTTCATACTTCAAAAAATTCATGCAAAGTCAAACTATTGACCCAGCTAAAACCGAACTTAATCATCATCACAGTACAGCCACAGTTGATCATCACGAAGCACATCCAGATCATCGCTTGTTTGGTTTGTTTGTCTTCTTGGTGGCTGAAGGGATGATTTTTATGGGCTTGTTCGGAGCCTATTTAGCTTTTCGTTCCACCTTACCTGTGTGGCCTCCTGCGGGTACTCCAGAGTTAGAATTATTGCTGCCTGGAGTCAACACTGTGAATCTAATTGCCAGCAGTTTTGTCATGCACAATGCTGATACGGCGATTAAAAAGAATGATGCGCGGGGGGCGCGAATTTGGTTAGCCATCACCGCCGCAATGGGGGCAATTTTCTTGGTGGGGCAGGTATATGAATATACGCACCTAGAATTTGGTTTAACTACTAATTTATTTGCTAGTGCCTTTTATGTGTTGACTGGTTTCCACGGACTGCACGTTACTATTGGTGTTTTAGCAATTTTGGCAGTATTGTGGCGATCGCGCGTTCCCGGTCACTATAGTAATGAAAAACACTTCGGTATTGAAGCCGCAGAAATCTACTGGCACTTTGTAGACGTAATCTGGATTATTTTATTCGGATTGCTGTATCTTCTGTAGGTATTAATTAGCAAGTTGTTCACTCCACGCGAATAACTTAAAAATCAACCCCCATTGGGGGTTTTTTTAATGACTGAGGAGATGTAGACGAAGCGATCGCATTCTGTAACTTGATTAATTTGTGCGATCGCTCTAATGTCCCAATGTCCAATCTTCAAATCGCAACCCAGGGACACGATAAAAATCACGCTGATTTCGCGTTACTAAAATCGCATCATTCGCAATTACAATTGCTGCGATTCTTAAATCTTGTGTACCAATCCGAATTTTCTGCTGCAAAAATCGCGCGTAGCAATTAGCCGCTTCTTTATTAAAATCGAGTACATTGATAGTTTTAAAATCTGCCAACGCTTCACGTAATTGTATGTAAGCAAATACTAGTGATTCTGGCGAGTTAGCTTTTCTAATGCGATTTAATCTTCCATACATTTGTTCTTCAAATGTAATAACTGTTGTAGCTAATTGTTCTGTGGATATTGCATTTATACGTTGGCTGACTAATGGGTGCGCTCTTTGAAAAAGTGAAAAAGTATCAGTATCAAGTATCCACAGATTCACTTGACTTCTTCCTCAGAATCCAATTGGCGGTAATATTCTGCCATTTCTGCATCTAATTCGCGTCGATATTCTGCAATATCCGCCAGCATATCATCAAATTGTGGGTCATCTTTATATTTACCTGCAAATTTCATCCAAGGATGTTCTGATGTTGGCGTTTCTATTTCTTGAGTAACTATTTCGACATTTTTTTAAGCGACTATTCACCAGTGTATGTAAATTATTTAGTGCATCTTCCCGCGTGGCTGCAAATACCTGACAATCTGGTAAACCCCAAACCGTGGCTTGATATCCATTGTTTTTTGCTTCCACTAATACAGAATAATTGAGTTTGGATGAGTTATTGACTTCATTGCTGTTTAAATTAGTAGTCATACAGTTTTCCCGAATCATGTAGAGTGAGGGAATTTTTGTTTTAATTTTAATTTAGCTCCCTGACTTCTCCAAGAAGTCGAGGAGCTTATTTTTGTACCATATTCTGCTGCAACTTTCTAAAATCGCGCGATATCATAGCAACAGTAACTATAGTCACTACTTAAGTAACCGTGGCTTTCACCTTCGCCTTTACTCTTAGCCAAAATCAAACTTTTGAATTGCGCTGCAATTACGGTACACGCCGTCTAGATACTGATAAGTTAGCGAGTTTAATTAATCTGTGTGAAGAAAAATATTATGCTCAAAGGCTGGATGACACCGCACAATTGCGGAATATTGGGCGTGAACTGTATTCTTGGCTGGATGGTAAGGAAGGATGGCTACGGAGGGCGTTAGATGAGACAGATGAAGGGCGTATATATCTAGATTTAATTCAAACCAGTGAAGCACAAAGTTTAAACGCCCAAACGCAGAAAGTGGCGTTAGGTTTAGCACATTTGCCTTGGGAATTGTTACATGATGGCACAGTGTTTTTACTGCAAAGACATAATGCACCTGTGCCTGTGCGGACTGTGCAGCAAAGAAATACTAGTGTTTTGGATGTCCAAAATCGCCCATTGCGGCTGTTGTTTATGGCGACATCACCAGAACACCCAGGCATTGCGCCACTACAATTTGAACAAGAAGAAAAAAACATCCTCACAGCCACAACCGAGCAGCCTTTGGCGTTGATTGTCGAGGAAAGTGGCTCTGTTATTGAATTGGGGAATTTAGTTCAGTCGGAAGCAAAAGATTATTTTGATGTGTTCCATTTAACAGGACATGGTGTAATTTATACAGAGGCAGAGTTAGGGCGCTATTTGCCTAAAGGTCGCAAAATTAAGGATTATACACCATGCTTCATTACAGAAGATGATGAGGGGAAAGTAGAATTTACTACTGTTGATGATTTAGCAAAAGCTTTTCAGAATCGCTTTCCGCGTGTGGTGTTTCTCTCTGGCTGTCATACTGGGCAAATTGCCAATCAAGGAACAGTCCCTTCAATGGCGCAAGCTTTAGTGAAAGCGGGTGCGGGTGTAGTTTTGGGTTGGGCGCGTCCGGTGTTTGATAGAACTGGTATTATTGCGGCTCAGGCACTTTATCACGCTTTGGCAACTGGGGCGACGGTGGAAGATGCTGTCAAAGCTGCACAGCAAGAGATGATTGCTCAAGAATGCAGCGATTGGCATTTATTACGAATTTATCGGGATAGTCGCGTTATTGGGGAGTTAGTAACACCGCTAAATACTAAAAAGCGGGAGAAGTTGAAGTTTACACCGCCTGAAAGTGAATTTTTGGATGAAAATAACATCGTCAAAGTTGCTAGTCATGGGGAATTTGTCGGGCGACGAAAAGCATTACAACTGGGAATGCGGGCGTAAAACAAACTGGCGATGATATCGGCGTGTTTATTGCGGGGATGGGGGGTTTGGGTAAGAGTTCCCTGGCGGCGAGGTTGTGTACGCGGGTGCAAGCGCAACGCCCCAATTTTGAACGGGTGGTGTTGATTGGGGTGGTGGATGAGGTAGGGTTAATTAACAAGCTGGCAAGTAAGTATGAACGGTTTGCAGGTGTACCAGCTTTGTTAAATCAACCGGGAATTTCTTTTAAAGGGCGGTTGCAGAACTTTTTTGAAGCCATAGAAGACGAACACGATAAACCTGTGTTGTTGGTTTTGGATGACTTTGAGCAGAATATCCCCCAAGAGAATGTGGCTGATGGTAGTTTGCGGATGACAACGGCTGCTTATGATGTGTTAGCGGCGTTGTGTGCGGCGTTGGCTGAAAATCAAGCAGAAAGTCGGTTGATTGTTACCTGTCGTTATTTGGAAGAAAATACTTTACCTCCCCATCGTCTGCATTTGGAAAGTTTAGTGAAGATGGGTGAGGCGGATATTAATAAAATTTACTGGCAATTAGATGGAGATGTGCGGTTGCAAGTGAAAAAGCAGCGCCTTCTCAGAATTGCTGATGGAAATCCCCGCTTGTTGAAGTGGTTGGTGGAGGTGGTGCAGTTACCAGATGTAGCAGAAGAAGAATTGTTGACAAAGTTGGAGGGTGTACAGCTTAAGTTTCGAGAGAATATTTTGGCAGCAACGCTGTTAGATGCTTTGGAGGATGAGGAGAAAAAGTTTCTCGCTCAGTTGAGTGTGTTTCGTTTGCCGGTGACAGAGGATGTAATTAACTCCCTTTCTCCCCTACTCCCCACTCCCCACTCCCCACTCCCCAAGTTAACCAGCCTCAGCCTAGTGGAATCAGGGACGACTTACGCCAAGCAAACGCCAGAATATCGAGTGACGACAATTTTAGCGCCGTTGCTGCAACCACTATTAACTGAAGAAGAATGGCAAACCACGCAAAAAGCAGCGACGCGGATAATTTACCGCAGTTGGTGGAAAGAAGCAGATAACAAGAATGAAGAACAAGCACGAGAAATCGTGAGGCTGGCGGTGTTGGCGCAGGAAAAAGACATCGCTGTGAGTGTGGGAGATAACATCGCAAACAATTGGGTGAATAGTAGCCGATATGTGGAGGCGCGGGAATTATGCCAAGAAATTCTGGAATTAAGTGAAGATTACCGGATTTTAGGTACTATTGCTAGAGCAGAAGAAACTTTAGGTTTTGTCAAGTCAGCAATGACGCATTACGAACAAGCTTTAGAGTTGTGTCCAGAGGATGATACACAAGAAAAAGCGGCGACGCTACACAACATGGCAGGGTTAAAAGCCCAACAGGGAGATGTTGCAGGAGCGATCGCACTTTACCAGCAATCTTTGGATATCAAGGAAAGCATTAACGATGTCCAAGGAAAAGCGGCGACGCTACACAACATGGCAGGGTTAAAAGCCCAACAGGGAGATGTTGTAGGAGCGATCGCACTTTATCAGCAATCTTTGGATATCACAGACAGCATTAACAATGTCAGAGGTAAAGCGGCGACGCTACACCAAATGGCAGGGTTAAAAGCCCAACAGGGAGATGTTGTAGGAGCGATCGCACTTTATCAGCAATCTTTGGATATCACAGACAGCATTAACGATGTCCAAGGAAAAGCGGCGACGCTACACCAAATGGCAGGGTTAAAAGCCCAACAGGGAGATGTTGTAGGAGCGATCGCACTTTATCAGCAATCTTTGGATATCAAGGAAAGCATTAACGATGTCCAAGGGAAAGCCATGACACTGATGAATATGGCTTATTGTGAAGGTGAAAGGGGAAATAAAGCAAAGCAGTTAGAACTAAACTTACAAGCAGCGCAATTACTCGGACAAGTCCGTGCTTATATTGATTTGCGTACTGTTTTGAGTAACTTAGGTTTAACTGTCGAAAGCAATGGAATTATTTACCTTGCTCAAGCTGTGTGGCTGTGTCTGCTAGTGCAAGTGCCTTTGGATGATACTGTAAATACACTTTGGTATATGTACAATAGCGTACCCCAAGGCGATGAGATGGAAGCTTTACTAGGTGCAGTCGCAATGTATTTCTGTCAAGTTGGCGGTGATCAGCATCCGCAGTTAGAGGAGTTGCAACAGCGCAGTTTCAAGATTTTAGCAGGTGCGGCTGCTGCTCAAGGTATTGAAACACTGGAAGCTTTGGCTACTTGGTTTGTGCAGCAACGGTTAAATGATCCTGATTATTTTATCCCGCGTTTGGTGCAACTGCTAGAGGCGATTGTTGGGGATGAGTGGTTATTTGAGCGATTTTGAGTTTTTCCAGATCCCCGACTTCTTTAAGAAGTCGGGGATCTAATCGTCGAGTCAATACTTTTCGGATAAAGCTTTACTCATCCTAGATTTAGATCCCCCCGCCTACGGCGACCCCCTTAAAAAGGGGGTAGAAGACAGTTATTAGCCCCCATTTTTAAGAGGGGTTGGGGGGATTTGAACAAGATAGAGATGTTAACCGAAATGTATTGATCGTCGAGTCGCGGCTACCGTCAAAACCACTACTATAGCGATTCTTACTTGCTTGTAATACAGTAGGAACCCACCCCCGCATTTGCTTACGCAAACGCTCCCCTCCCCGCTTGCGGGGAGGGGTTGGGGGGTGGGGTTGAAATGTACCTCATCCAACCGAGAACCGCTATAGCTAATACCATATATCAAAGTCCCCCTTTTTAAGGGGGATTTAGGGGGATCAAAATATGTGCAGCTTCACATTAAATTGGTATTAAGAACTTTTACTAAACTAACGCTTTCAATAACGCCTGGAGTTTGAGTTGCACTTCAGCAAATTCTTTATCGGGATCAGAACCGGCGACGATACCTGCACCTGCGTAAAGTCTAGCGCGATCGCCATCAATTAATGCCGAACGAATCCCTACAATAAACTCGCAGTTACTTTGTGAGTCTATCCAACCTAGAGGTGCAGCATATAAACCCCTCTCAAAGCTTTCGTAACGCCGAATTTCTGCACAAGCCACGTCTCGCGCTGCGCCAGCAACGGCTGGTGTGGGATGCAGTTGCGCCACAATTTTTAAGGGGTGGACGTTAGGGGGAACGGTGGCGCTAATGGGTGTCCATAAATGTTGGATGTTAGATAGCTGTCGTAAACGTGGCGGTAATGTTTGGGGGGATAATCCTAGTTGTGATAAGCGTTGAGTTATAAAATCAATGACTAATGAGTGTTCGTGTCTTTCTTTTTCACTGTTGAGTAACCGATTTGCATTCGCCGCGTCTTCGGCTGGTGTTTTACCCCGTGGCGCAGAACCCGCTAAAGCATCGGTGATTAATTGTTGATTTTGAATACAAATTAATCTTTCTGGACTTGCACCGATAAAGTTTTGCCCTTTACCATTACTGGTGGAAAAAACATAACAATTAGGATGAATTTGTCGGAGATTATTTAATGATTTATATAAATTAAACTGATGATTTGCCTTTACATCTAAAGCATCTGCGAGGACAATTTTGCTGAGATGACTAGCTTGGATTTTTTCTAAAGCCGAAACAACAGAACGCTTAAATGCTGTACCTTGGGTTACAGATTGTTTACTCAAGTGGGTTGAGAAAAAGTCTAGTTTAGGTGAGAAATATTCTAAAGAATTAATTAGTTCGATTTTACTCCATAAATCATGCCAGATTTTATCTAAATTGGTGTTGGCTGTGATTAATAGGTTAGCGACTAAGATACAGTGCTGATTTTTTACAGCTATTTGCCAGCGCGGTAAAAATATCGTCGCGGAAGGAAAAGGATAATCTGTTTGAATATTTTGGTTAAAAAAACTAAAGTAACAAAAAAAGCGGGGGACGGCTAAAGGTTTGTGAATATCTCCAAAAGGAATTATATTTTTTAGACAACTTTTGATAAAATATTCAGCTTGATTAAATCGGTCTTGCCCATTAATTTGTAATTTTGTGACAGCATCAATCGCGGCGATCGCTTCGCCTTTACCTCTATTCTCAAAGTAAAAATTTATTTCATTTGCTTGCGCTAATTTATCCAATACAACTAAAGGATCAACCCAGTCGAGTTCTAGGGAAATACTCACAATTTGCCGACAATTATTTGTGAGGCAATTTTCTTGAACCGCTAACAGAAATTGGTATATGTCTTTGTGCGTTACAAAGAAGTTGTTACGACATGGTGAAACTGTCATGGATCTAGGAATAGTAAATTTTTTTTAAGTAATCTTCCTAAAGTGTAATTAATCATGGTCTATTTCTACAGGTATCATATTCAGACGACATTTCACCAGAGTATAGTTTGCTTTGTTTTAGGTATTACCAAACGCTGACAATCTATGCTCAGTTTCAGCCTGCAAGTAAAAAATAAGTTTTACTAAGGATATGGTTAATCAGTTCAAAAAAGTGCTGACTATTCAGAGCTAATTGCTGAGTAAAATACTTAAAGAAGAATTCAGAAGTCAGGATTCAGGAGGCAGAATTAGTGGTTGGGAATGCAAGCCAGTCATTAATTTTAGACGACTAGTTTTGAGATTTATTGTGGGTTAAAATTATTGATTCATGCCCCAAGATATAGCAGATTTATTTGATGTGTGAACAATCGAGACAAGGGAGACAAGGAGGAGAGGGTAGACAAGGTAGAGAGATGTTTGTAAATCATTTAAGATGGCTATAGGCAAATACAGTTCAGTTAAGACTAATTATGTATGAAAATGCACAAAATCTTAAGAAACGAACCGCCAAGAGCGCCAAGAACGCCAAGGATTTAGAATTTCATTGAGTGCAGGTTCACATTAAATTGGTATAAGAATAAAATTATTTGTTAAAGTCATTTCTTAACGAACCACAAAGGGCGCAAAGAGCGCAAAGGAAGAGAAAATTACTAACTGAACTGTATTGGGATATAGGCTGAATTCTATTTTGATAAGCAATCAATATTAACTAATGACTACCAAGCAGATTTCACATTCCAAAAATAAGCTGTGGATGGCGGCAATTAAACCACCAATGTACAGTGTGGCGATTATGCCTATATGGATAGGAACAGCAATTGCTTTTGCCGAAAAGAAGATTTTGAATACAACAGTGTTTTTAACTTTTTTAGTAGCAGCAATATTAATTCTGGCATGGGAAAACTTGAGTAATGATGTGTTTGATTCTGAAACAGGAATTGATAAAAATAAACATCATTCCTTAGTGAATTTAACAGGGAAGAAGTCGCTAATATTTTGGTTAGCAAATCTGTGTTTGGTAATTGGGTTGTTAGGAATACTCGCGATCGCCACTTGGCAACAAGACCCAACTGTGATCATTATGGTGTTAGTGGCTTGTAGTTTGGGTTATATGTACCAAGGGCCGCCCTTTCGGCTAGGATACCAAGGATTAGGCGAAATTCTCTGCTTTTTTGCCTTTGGGCCTTTGTTAGTGCCAGCAGTATATTACAGCCAAACTCAAACTTGGTCAGTTGCTAGTTTTGCAGCTTCGGTGATTGTTGGGATTGTGACTAGCTTAATTTTGTTTTGTTCACACTTTCACCAAGTTAAGGATGACATAGCCGCAGGAAAGCGATCGCCAATTGTGCGTTTAGGTACAGCCAACGGTGCGAAAGTTTTAGTTTGGTTTACCGCTAGTATCTATCCTTTGTCTTTATTGTTGGTGATTTTGGGAATCTTCCCAGTCTGGACATTATTGAGTTGGTTAAGTCTACCATTTGCCTTCAAATTATGTCGCCACGTCCAAGAAAATCACAACTATCCAGACAAAGTTAGCAACTGTAAATTTATCGCGGTGGCTATACATTTCTGGAGTTGTTTGTTCTTGGGTGTAGGATTTTTTATCGGTTGATGAGTTGTAAGAGGTACGAAAAGAATAATTAACCGCAGATGGACGCACGCAGATGGACGCAGATAAATTTGTACCTCAACACTCACGCTCAGTACAAGTCTCTCAGTGTAAATCACTCAGCACTCAGCACTCAGCACTTTTTACATTTCGTCCTTACCAGCGAAAATTTGCGCGTCCACTTACTACGCATCATGGTGTTTGGGATATCCGCGAGGGAATTATCCTGCGTCTAGTTGATGAAACTGGGAAAGTTGGCTGGGGAGAAATCGCGCCTATTAGTTGGTTTGGTTCGGAAACTTTAGAACAAGCTTTAGATTTTTGTCGCCAACTACCCACAGAAATTACATCTGAAACTATTGTTTCCATTCCTGATGATTTACCCGCTTGTCAATTTGGGTTTGAGTCAGCTTTGACAGGAATGGGGAGTAGACAGTGGGAAGTGGGGGAAAACTTGAGTTGTAGTGGGTTACTGGCTGCGGGTGAGGTGGCTTTACAACAATGGCAACAGCTGTGGGAAGAAGGATATCGTACATTTAAATGGAAAATTGGTGTTGATGCGATCGCCAAAGAACTCGCAATTTTTGATAATCTATGTCGTAGCTTACCCGCCTCAGCTAAACTGCGCCTCGATGCTAACGGCGGACTCAGCTATGAAGCAGCGAAATTATGGCTAGAGACGTGTGACAAAATTCAGGGTGAAGTCGCCGCAGAAATTGAATTTTTAGAACAACCCCTACCTGTGAACGAATTGGCAGGGATGTTGGAGTTAAGTAAATTTTACCGAACTGCGATCGCATTAGATGAATCTGTCGCCACACTCCAGCAACTCATCAGTTGTTATCAACAAGGCTGGCGAGGAATTTTTGTCCTTAAACCCGGAATTCTCGGTTCACCATCAAAACTGCGTCAGTTTTGCCAACAACATGAAATTGATGCTGTATTTTCCTCTGTATTTGAGACTGTTATCGGTAGACAAGCTGCACTTAACCTAGCAGCAGAATTATCTCGCAAAAACAGAGCCGTTGGTTTTGGTGTTGATCATTTTTTTGCCCAAGCAGCAGCAACAAATCCTGAAAGTTTATGGAACAACCTTTAACTTATCTGCAAAATTTACCTCAATCTAATTGGTTAATTACTAACAACAGCCATCAATTTTCAGCAATAGCAAAACAATTATATTTAGAACTTACAGAAATATTAAAACAACACCAGACACCACCAAAAATTATCTTAGCTGAACGCGAACCAGTCAAATTTTTAGCCAGCTTTCTTGCCGCTTGTGCAGCCAATTGTCCAGTATTTCTCTGTAACCCCGACTGGGGAACCCAAGAATGGCAACAAGTATTTGAATTAGTCCAACCAGATATTATCTTAGGAATCAATTTTAATTCCCACTCCCCACTCCCGGTTGGTGAGCGAAGCCGAACCACCACTCCCAACTCCCCACTCCCAACTCCCTACTCCCCCCAAATCATGATTCCCACAGGCGGTTCATCGGGTAACATTAAATTCGCCATCCACACTTGGCAAACCCTCACCGCATCTGTACAAGGATTTACAGAATATTTTCAGTTAAACCAAGTGAATTCTTTTTGTGTATTACCCCTTTATCATGTCAGTGGGTTAATGCAATTTATCCGTTCTTTTACAACAGGCGGTCAACTAACTATTCTGCCATTCAAAAATTTAGAAACTGGACAAATCCCTACAATTCAACCATTAGAATATTTCATTTCTTTAGTACCAACTCAATTACAACGTCTTTTACAAAATCCAGAATTAACCCAATGGTTAGCCCAATTTCAAACTGTTATGCTAGGCGGCGCACCAGCTTGGCAAGAATTATTAGAAAAAGCCAGATTTCATAACATTAGATTAGCTCCAACCTATGGGATGACAGAAACCGCCTCGCAAATTGCTACCCTCAAACCTGATGATTTTCTTCAAGGTAAAATTAACAGTGGGAAAATTTTACCTCATGCTCAGGTAATAATTAGCAATCAACAAGGTGAAGTTTTACCACCTAATCAAATTGGGAATATTACTATTCAAGCCAAATCTTTAGCCCTTGGTTATTATCCTCATCATTGGGATAACCAAGATTATTTACAAGTAGATGATTTAGGCTTTTTGGATAATCAAGGTTATCTGAATATCATCGGACGCAACAGCGACAAAATCATTACAGGTGGCGAAAATGTTTACCCGTCCGAAATTGAAGCAGCCATCCGCGCAACTCAATTAGTTGTTGATGTTTGTGTAATTGGTGTACCCGATAAACATTGGGGACAAGCCTTAACAGCTATATATATTCCTCAAAATACTCATATTTCTCATTTAGAAATCGAAAGTTTACTAAAAAATCAACTCAGTAAATTCAAAATTCCTAAACATTGGATTTGTCTGGAAGATTTACCCCGTAACACCCAAGGTAAGGTTAACCGTCAAGCACTACAACAAATAGCCGCAGAATTTCTGCACCATTAACCCGTTGATGACAAACGAGTTAAGGTTCTCGATGAATGAGATAAGGTTAATAAGAAACCTTACGTCGTTCGTTACAAATGAGTTAAGGTTCTCTATGGATGAGGTAAGGTTAATAAGAAACATTACGTCGTTCGTTACAAATGAGTTAAGGTTCTCTATGGATGAGGTAAGGTTAATAAGAAACCTTACGTCGTTCGTTACAAATGAGTTAAGGTTCTCTATGGATGAGATAGCGTTCGTCAGGAACCTTACTACATATTTTGCACCTAGCCCCGCTGAATGGAATTCGCACGCCAGTGAGGGAGTCGGCAAAGCCGACGAAAGTCGCCTCAAGTCAAGCCAGCGCGTTGCCGAGGTTCCCTCCGTTGTAGCGACTGGCGTGGGAAACCCGCCCACGGCGCTGTCTCCCCAACGCACTGGCTCGGCTATAAAACAATACCGTTCAGTTAAGACAGTCGCTACTTTTCTTAGGTAACTTTCGGTAGGGTAGGTAGCGGAGAAATGAGAGTTTGACGGGTGTTTTGCGTCAGTCTTGGATCATTTTCCATCTTGGAGATTACGTAAATAAATCTCGTCTTCTCGCTGAATGAATTTGTGGCTAATTAAATCACGTCGCAATGTCATGTAATCAGGATAATAACGACTGAGAATTTCATTCACCATCTGTTCAGAATATTTAACTCCTGGCTCAAACTTTTTAGAAAGCCATTTAAGAATGACTAAGCGTTTTTTACGACTCACAGGAATTTCCTTAAGGTGCTGAAAGCCATCTGAGTTGTTGGAATTACTTTCTAGATAACTGTGCAGAACTTTGTTTTCCCAAGCTTCAGTATCTATATTTTCAATTAAAGATGCTATCCTTCCTGGCGTAAAAATTTCCTTACTGATGTTTTCTAAAGCTTCATTATCTAACTGATACAAACGGCTGTTACCATCAGGGCGCATGGTCACTAAATTTACTTCTTTAAGTTTCGCTAAATGGTGAGATACGGTCGGTTCTTTAAGTTGCATGAGTACAGCTAATTCTTCCACACTACACTCTTGATTTGCCAAAATACCTACTATCTTCAATCGACTTTCGTCAGCCAATACTTTAAAAAACTGTAGTAGGGTCTGAAACTGTTCTTTTCCCATAAGTTTGTTATAATCAATTCGATCACGATCTAATTAGAAAGAAATCGAATTAGTTATACTGCCCTCCTAAGATGCAGTAAGAATCTCCTATTGGTTAATTTTTTTATTAATGTCAATTTTGCGATTTGTTTAGAAAAAAAATGAATTTTCTTAAGTTGTTCTTTACATTTCGTTATGCTGAAACATTCATTAGCTAGAAAAATCAGAAACAGGACAATTAAACAAGGTACTTCTCTTGTACAAGCGGCTAAATTTCTAGGCGTAGACCAGAGTACCTTGTATGTGGCTCTGCAAAAAGGGCAAATTCCCACAACCACTAGAAATGGCAGGACTGTGATTAGTCAAGGAGCTTTAATGGATTATCAAGCGAGGATAAGACCTCTCTTATAAGTAATTGAAATAGTAATGATTAGAAATTAAAATTTCACCGATATTGAGTAGCGATCGCCTAGACAATGTGAATGATTAATTGACATAGAATTATAGTCTAGCGTAAGAGAAACAAATTCAATATAACAAATACAAATTTGTGTAGATACACAATGTTTTTGTAGGAAACTATATTTTAATAAAACACAGATAGTTTTTTGTACATATTTTTAGTTGATTTTTTGTCAGCTAGACTTAGCGATCGCTCCACCAAAAGTCAGGTAGTAGAATTTAGTTGATAATGTAAGATATCAGACTTGCCTTGTTGAAATTATGACGGTTGTTATTCCCGTAGCAAAGCCCGTTAGCAAGATGCAACTAGCACCCGGTAGTACAGTGACGATACCTGATGTCAGTTGGTCAGAGTTTGAAGCGATTTTGGCGGAATTAGGACACAAGCGGCGTTCCAGAGTAGCTTATATCCAGGGTACTTTAGAAAGTATGGTTCCTTTACCTGACCATGAAATACCCAAAGACTTGCTTTCAGATATTGTCAAAGCTTTAGTCAAATTTCAAGGCAGAAGATATGAACCTTTTGGTTCCACTACTTTCAAAAGGGAAGGTATAGCTGGAGTTGAACCCGACGCTTGCTTTTACATCCAAAATTATCAGCGTATGATTGGTCGTCGTCGGTTGGAACCAGACGACCCACCACCCGATTTAGCAATTCAATCGGATGTCACTTCTAAAACTAAACTGGATGCTTATGCCGCAGTTGGCGTGCCGGAACTTTGGGTTTATGATAACGGCACACTAAAAATTTATATATTGCGTGATGGAATTTATTTAGTTTCTGACTATAGTCCTCTGTTTGGAGAGATCCCAATCAAGCAAGTCATTCCTACTTTTGTGGAACGTGCTTGGCAAGTTGGTAATCTGCAAGCATTAGAGGAATTTGAAGTGGCGATCGCAAACAGATGACACTCCAGTACAAATATGAATTATCTATTGAGGCTGGGTGTGAGGGTGCAAGGGTGTAAGGGCGTAGGTTTTTTCATTCAGCAATGCTTCTTTCACCCCTAAACCCCTACACCCTCAATTTATTAACCAAACTGCTGTTCAACATCCAAGTTAAACAACATTTGCAGTGTTTGCATACAGCGCCTTCTGGCCTCTACATCCTGCTGCGCTCGTAATTGCACCATCGGATCATGTAAAATTTTGTTAACGATGCCTCGTGTTAAAGCCTCAATGACTTCTTGATGTTTGTCACCAAATTCCGAACCTAAGCGCGATAAAGCTTTTTCCAATTCTTGCTCGCGGATGGTTTCGATTTTATTTCGCAGACAGCTAATAGTAGTTACAGTTTCTAAACTGCGCCACCACACATCAAAAGCTTCTACTTCTTCATCTAAAAGTTTTTCGGCTTCTTGAGCCATTTTGCGGCGGCTTTCGTAGTTCTGTGCAACGACAGCTTTTAAATCATCAACATTAAACGCTTGGACATGCACCAATTCATTTACGTCGGAGTGAACGTTACGCGGCACAGAAATATCAAATAACATCAAAGGACGGCCAGGTTCTAAGACTACTTCTAACTTGGCACGGTCAAGTATTGGCTCGGTTGCAGATGTGCTTGTAAATACTAAATCACTTTCGGCAATTACAGTCATCATTTCCCCAAGTAAATGAGTGCGGATGGGGTGTTCTGAGAACTGCTGTGCTAATTCTTGGGCGCGATCGCGGGAACGATTCACAATACTAATTTGTGTCGCACCTTTAGAAACTAAATGTTGTACCAGCAACCGCGACATTTTGCCAGCACCGAGAATTGCCACGCGACAAGCTGCCAAATTAGCCACTTTGATTTGTGCCAATTCCACAGCCGCCGAACTAATAGAGACTGCACCAGTACCAATACTGGTTTCGGTGCGGACTCGCTTACCAGCTGTAATTGCTTGTTTAAATAACCGATTCAAAATTGTTTTTATACCGTTGTATTGCTGCCCCAGTTTGTGCGTATTCTTCACCTGAGCCAGAATTTGACCTTCGCCGAGGACTAAACTATCTAAACCTGCGGCGACTCGCATAACGTGCATCACAGCATCTTCGTGCAGCAATACAAACAAGTGTTGTCTCAAAGAAGCTACAGGTAATTTGCTGTGTTCTGAAAGAAACTGAGTAACTTCGCGCACACCTTGGTCAGTTTCGCTGGCAACAATGTAAATTTCCAGACGGTTGCAAGTGCTGAGTATGGCTACTTCGTCAATGTGGGGATAAGTAGTTAAATTAGCGATCGCACTTTCAGTTTGTGGTTCTGGAATACTCAGCTTTTCTCTAACTTCGACTGGGGCTGTTTTATGGCTTAACCCCACCACTGCAATATTCATTTCTTATCAACAATTAATAATGGGTTATTAACAATTGGGGAGTGGAAGTAAAAAGTCAAAAGGCAAAAGTAAAAAACAAAAGTATTTTTTACTTTTTACTTTTTACTTT
The DNA here is from genome assembly GCF_001298445.1 of Nostoc piscinale CENA21. Lineage (NCBI taxonomy): Bacteria > Bacillati > Cyanobacteriota > Cyanophyceae > Nostocales > Nostocaceae > Nostoc > Nostoc piscinale. Next base: position 272,371 of record NZ_CP012036.1, read on the forward strand.
TGACTTAATGAATCTCTCTCCCTACTCCCTGAGTTTTTAGTGCAATTGCAGAGTCTTAGGCTGGTCGAACATGTGGATTGTATCGACAAATCTAGCTGTCTTAGACTGGCTAGAAATAACCAAGCTTTGAGTTCTCGCACCACCGTGGAAGAACCGGACACCTTGCATTAAGTTACCGGAGGTAATACCGCAAGCAGCAAATAGCACATTTTCGCCAGAAGCAAGTTCATGAGCATCGTAGACCTTATCGGGGTCAGTGATATTCATAGATTGCAAACGCTCAATGTTTGCTTCTTTGCTTTCCCCAATTAGACCTGTTTTCACTACAGCTGGATCGTAGATCAATTGGCCTTGGAAATGTCCACCCATAGCCCGCATAGCCGCAGCAGAAATCACACCTTCAGGTGCAGCACCAATACCCATGAGTGCATGAATATTAGTTCCTGCAAAACCACAAGATATAGCCGCACCCACGTCACCATCAGAGATGAGTTGGACTCTAGCGCCAGCATCACGGATTTCTTTAATCAAGTCGTTATGGCGTTCGCGCTTCATTACAACTACTACGAGTTCATCAATTGAGCGATCTAGACACTCGGAGAGAATTTTGAGGTTTTCGGTGGCTGACTTGTTGATGTCTACCTTGCCTTTAGCGGCTGGGGGTGCTGCAAGTTTCTTCATGTAGAAGTCTGGTGCAGCAAACAAACCACCTTTTTCAGAAATTGCCAACACAGCCATTGAACCAGGCTGTCCATAAGCAACCAAGTTTGTACCTTCGCAGGGGTCTACGGCGATGTCAATTTCGATTAATTCATCTGGGTTACAGAAGTCCTTTGCATCGGGACGAGCGCAGATACCTACTTCTTCACCGATGTACAACATAGGAGCGTCATCACGTTCCCCTTCCCCAATCACAATGCGACCGCGCATGTAGATTTTGTTCATACGCTCCCGCATAGCTTCTACTGCTACTTGGTCAGCTGTATTCTTTTCGCCTTTACCCATCCACTTTGCAGATGCGATCGCGGCTTGTTCTACTACCTCAATAATTTCTAACCCAAGCGTATTTTCCACAGAGTCCCCCTCTCAACTGCTCTCTATTGCGTTATTTCATCTAGCCATTTCAGTTTTCAAGTCTACCAAAGTGCTGATACCTATGGAAAATAGTATTGACTCACACAATTGTTAATTTTTGCTGCTGAGTGATGTAAATCTATACCAGTAAGGCAAAAATGACAGTTCTTTTGTACTATTAACATTTGAGTATTACAGTGAATAGATAAAATCACTCAAGTGATTGCTGCAAAAGACTTTAAGGCAAACTGATCAATTTTAATATGATTCATAAATTATTCGGTCAGTATAATAAATGGGTTTTTGTGGTGTGTGCATCTAACTAGATATAGTCAAGAAAACTGCGTATAAGTTTACGAAAAAAAATTGGCCTAATCCAAAAAGCAGGAGGAGGTAAAGCGTGTTTATTGACTACATCACACTTATGTTGATCAATATGGTTGCTGGATTAGTTCTCCTAGCTGATTATGTGAACCGAGGCTTAGTTAGCACCAATCAGAAACAATGGATTCCTGGGTTTGGGATAACAGGCGGAATAGCCTTAACAACAGGACTACACATGACATTTACTTGGCCTGTGCGTGGTAGCTTTAACATTGCGTTTGGGGAAACAACCGTCCTCTTTGGGGTTTTATTTATAGCAGATGCGATCGCGTTAGCTTTTGATTGGGATTTGTGGACAGTAGCAATTTACGCTTTCTTTGCAGGCTTAGTGGCGCTGGTTGTCGGTATCCGCATCATCAATTTAAATCTTACAAGAACACCAGTACTAACAGGCATAGGTTTTATTCTCACTGGCTTGGGCGGTATCTGTGCTGCACCTGCTTTATATTGGAAAGCTAACCGTACTTGGCGGTTAACTGGCGCTGCTATCTTGATTATTGCTGCTTTAATTTGGGCATTTATTGGATATCTGGCATTCTGGAATCATCTTGAAAGCTTCCAAAAATGGGTTCCAGTACTTATGCGCTAACTTATGCAAGTAATTTAGAGGATGATGATGAAAATCTTAGAATCATTGCATAATTTTATAGAACTGCCTAAGTACTCTGACGATGATTTTACTCTGACTAAATAATTTATTGTATAAATCGTAACTAAAAATAATAATTTTTTTGCAAATACTTCCGTAAAAACCAAGTATTATCACTGAGGATTCACCGTTTTTTTACGGTTAAGGTGTATTTAAGTGTGTAGGCATAACTAAGTATATGTGATGACGAATTTAAAAACTTGATGAGTATTGCAATGCTAATTATGCAGTGCATCTACCACTTATGAAGCTGTATTGAGAGTGAGCGATCGCTCACGAAATTTCTTGGTGCAGCATATCAAAATTACACCCACACCAAAATTTTTACATGCCAATTGAAACTGTAAACATTACTACCACTGCCTTACCGTCAACATATTATCTCGTTGCTTTTGATGCTAACGGCAATGAACGTCTGGAACCTACTGGTTTCATCAGCCAAAAATTAGTAGATATACTAGCCACTGAACCCATAACAGACGTATTTTTGATTAGCCACGGATGGATGGGTGACATTCCCGCCGCCAAAGAACAATACACCAAATGGATAACAGCTATGGGGCAGAACTCTGCTGATATCCAAACAATCAAAAAATTACGCCAGTCACAAAATCAGGAATTTCGCCCCTTATTAATTGGGTTGCATTGGCCGAGTAAACCTTGGGGAAATGAAGACTTAAACGCTAAACCCACATCCTACGACACATCAGGGTCAGAGTTAAATAATTTAATTGACGAATATGCTCAAGATGTAGCTGATACAGAAGCAGCCCGTGATGCACTGAGAACAATTTTTGCAGCTTCCATAGAATATGCTAATCCGCCAGAAACATTACCGCAGCAAGTGAACCAAGCTTATGAGGTGCTAATCAAGGAAGCCTCTCTCAACGGATATGAAGAAGATGGCGCATCTTTAAACTTAAACCCAGCAAATATTTATCAATCTCTGATAGCAGAGGAACCAGAAACCCAAGAAATCAGTTTTGGAATTGGTGATTTTTTCCAAGCTAAAACTAATCCATTTTTGGATGTTTTAGGTTATCTCTCCTATTGGAAGATGAAAGAACGGGCGCGGGAAATTGGTAGTACTAGTGGTTTTAAGTTATTAACTCAACTGCAAAAAGCAGCGGCTAAAACAGTCCGATTTCATTTAGTAGGACATAGTTTTGGATGTATTGTAGTTTCTTCGATTGTGGCTGGAAAAGACAAGAGTCAGTTAGTCCGCCCAGTTGATTCTTTAGTATTGATTCAAGGCGCTTTATCACTTTGGTCTTACTGTCCTGATATTCCCCGCCGCAAAAATTTAGCTGGTTGTTTTTCCTCCATCCTCAAAGCCCGTAAAGTTACAGGCCCAATTGTCACTACTCGGTCTATTCACGATAGTTCTGTCACTAAACTGTATCCTGCTGCCAGTGTACTGGGTAGATTCCAAAATCAAGATATTAACTTTGCTGAGACTCAATCAGAATTTCCTGAATATGGCAGTATTGGTACTTTTGGTATTCAAGGGATCAACGAAAGTACCAGCCTCAAAATGTACTCCTGTAACAAAGAATATAATTTCCAAGCAGGTAAAGTTTACAACTTAGAAAGCAGCGAGTTTATCCGTAATATCAACAGCAAGACTGGTAAAGATGAAGATGCTCACAACAGCATTGACAAGAAGGAAGTCGCTCATGCTGTTTGGGCTGCGGCTTTTGGTAGTTAATTAAACAAAAAAATCACAGGGTGTATTAAATATGGTCGTAGAACAACTAACCGAAGAACTACATTTCAACGGGATTGATGGTGCTTCTGGTAGCTATTTATTGCCGCCATTAACAGCTGAACAGGTAGCGAGAATTGCTCAGGGTGAAGAGTTTGACCCTGAAGAACTCGATGAACTTAAGCAAAAAGATCCGCGCTATCAACAGGGTCATTTTGCCCCGATGGAAGGGGTAGACCCAAAAAACCTAGCCGAAACAGGCTGGGGCGTAATTTTTGCTTTTAATGCTGACCCAGCAATTAAAGAAGCACTCAAAGAATTATTAGAGCATCGTCAAAGACAAGCGACGAAAAAACATGAGCATTATTATAAAGAATACATAGGCCCTAAAGGTTATCGTCCAGGGGAATCAAAAGGTGGATTTTTATCCCGTCATGGTGTTGGCCCAGGCCCAGCTGACCCAGATAAAATGCCATACTACCTGTTGATTGTGGGTGATCCAGAAACAATTCCCTATCGTTTTCAATATCAACTTGATGTGCAGTATGCGGTGGGTCGGATTTACTTTGATACGCCAGAAGAATATGCTCAGTATGCGCGGAGTGTGGTGCAAGCCGAAACCAGCAATTTAGCACTACCCCGCCGTGCCAGCTTTTTTGGAGTACGTAACGCCGCAGACCAAGCCACCCAACTTAGTGCAGAAAACTTGATTCGGCCTTTAGCTGACTGGATGCTGAATGAGCAGAAAGACAACGAGTGGACAGTTAACAGTATTCTGGCAGAAGAAGCTACTAAAGCTCGTTTAGGCAGATTATTGGGCGGGGAAGAAACACCAGCATTGTTGTTTACTGCTAGTCATGGTATGGGCTTTCCCAATGGTCATGAAAAGCAACTCCGCCACCAAGGAGCGTTATTATGTCAAGACTGGCCAGGCCCGTTGACATGGCGTGAAGCAATTCCCGAAGATTTTTACTTTTCGGCTGATGATATTGGTAGTGATGCCAAGTTATTAGGGTTAATTGCCTTTCACTTTGCTTGTTACGGTGCGGGGACTCCCAAACTGGATGAATTTGCTCATCAGAAAAACTCGAATGAAAGATTAGCGATCGCACCTAAGTCTTTCATTGCACCTCTACCCCGACGGTTGCTGAGTCATCCTAATGGTGGGGCTTTGGCGGTTATCGGTCACGTCGAACGAGCTTGGGGTTGTTCTTTTGTGTGGGAAAAAACTGGTAAACAATTAGCAGTTTTTCAAAGTACCTTGAAGAGATTACTTGACGGACATCCAGTCGGGTCAGCCGTAGAATATTTCAACGAACGCTATGCAGAATTATCTTCTGATTTAAGTACAGAATTAGAAGAAATTAAATATGGGGCAATGGCTAATCCCATTACTTTATCAGGAATGTGGACGGCGAATAACGATGCTCGCAGTTATGCGATTATTGGCGACCCCGCCGTGAAGTTGGTTGTTGGTAATAGTTCCACAGGCGATCGCCCTGTGATTGAATCGATCAAATTACCCACAGCACCCGCAACACCGCAGACATCTGCTGATACACCTGCAATTCAACAAGCCCAAGCAAACTTAACCCAAGCACTAGAACAGTTTGTCAAGGCTGTTGATCAAACTTCTGGCGATCGCTCCCAAAAACTCCAAGTCACAGTTTCTACTGTGGTGAGTTTACTAGAGACTCTCAAAAAATTAGGTTAATTCAGAAATTAAAACTTAGGGGCTAGAGGCTAGAGGCTAGGGACTTGTTTCCTTTGTCTCTAGCTTTTCCTGATTAACGCCGTGTGCAACTTTCTCTCAAACCTAACCCCAACCCCTTCCCTCGTAGGGAAGGGGGAGCAAGATTCAAAGCCTCTCTCCGCTTCGGGGAGAGGTTTGGAGAGGGGTTTCAAGAATAAGTTGCACATCGCGTTAATTAAACTATCCCTACTCCCCATTCCCTACTCCCTACTCACCACTTATGAATACCTTCGAGATTATCATCCAACGCAAATCAGGAGATAGCTGGCCGATTGTGGTCGAGTATAGTCGGCCGGGAACACTTTTACCATTGCGTGCGGAAGGTCATCTCCAACTAAAAGAAACAGATTTACAAGAACAAATTAGTTTATTGGGACAACCACAAAAATACGGCACACTCTTGGGTAAAGCTTTATTCCAAGATGAAATCCGTGATGCTTTTACCGCCGCCATTCGGGAGAGTGAAGATTGTTTGCGGGTTTTGCTGTTCATCGAGGCTGTCGATAAAGAACTCAGAACTCTACGTTGGGAAAGGTTGTGCGCCCCTTTAGATGAAGGTTGGCAAATGTTAGCACTTGATCAGCGAGTGCCTTTTTCTCTATATATTCCCGCCACCACCGACCGACGCTTTCCCCCCATTGGACGCAGAGATTTACGCGCCTTAATCTTAGTCGCCAGTCCCTCGGATTCCCAGAAGTATCAATTAGATTTGTTTGATGTGGAAGGTACTGTCAAAAGTGTGCGATCGGCTTTGGGTGATATTCCCAGTGATGTGTTAGCAACTGTTGATGGGGCAATGGGTTTACCGACTTTAGATGAACTCTGCACCCATTTAACAGATAGAACCAAACAGTATACATTATTACACTTTGTCAGCCACGGTAAATTACTCGACAATGGCGAGACGGTGCTTTATTGGTCAAAGGCTGATAATACAGTTGAGCCAGTGACAGCAACGCGATTGTTAGATAGACTGCGGTTATTACGTGGCGCAAAGGGACTTCCGCATTTTACCTTTCTTTGTACTTGTGAAAGCGCCCATCCAGATGCAGAGGCGGGATTAGGTGGTTTGGGACAGCGTTTGGTGCGAGATTTGGGAATGCCGGCGGTTGTCGCCATGACAGAAAAAGTTTCGGTTAAAACCGCCCAAGCTTTAGCAGAACATTTTTATAAACAACTGCACGAGTCTGGGGAAGTTGACAAGGCGCTACAAGAGGCGGCGGCTTCCTTGGCTGAAAGGTATGATGTGACAGTGCCGGCTTTGTTTAGTCGTTTGGGTGGTAGACCACTATTTAGTGACCAACTAGATAGAGATTTGACAGCCGCAGAAATTGAGTTTGGTCTGAAACAATTAGAGAAATTATTGTTAGAGCGATCGCCCATAATATACCCCAAGCTGCACAACCAGTCTCAAAAATTAACCGAGACTTTCGGCACAGATATCACCACTTTAAGTCCCCAAGCGAAACAAGAACGGGAACAAGCGTTAATCGAAGTCAATAACTTGGCGCTGGAAGTTCTGGACTTGAGTTTTAATGCGGTGGCGCTGAATAAGCAATTACCAGCCTACGATAGTCGCTGTCCATTTTTGGGTTTGTATCCTTTCCGCCAACAAAACCGCGAGTTCTTTTTTGGACGAGAACAATTAATTACCCAACTACAACAAAAACTAGCAGAACATAACTTTTTGGCGGTGTTGGGTGCGTCGGGGAGTGGTAAATCATCCGTCGTCTTGGCGGGGTTAATTCCCACTTTGCAAGAAAAACAGCCTGATTTAGCCTTAGCATATCTCACCCCCAACACTAACCCCAGCGAACAACTGCAAGCCAGTTTATCGGCGGTGCAGAATCAACCATCAATAATTGTGGTTGACCAATTTGAAGAACTATTCACCCTGTGTAGTGACGAAACTCAGCGCCAAGAGTTTATTCAAAAATTATTGAGTTTGACTCAGCAACAGCCTGTAATTGTCACTATGCGGGCAGATTTTTGGGGTGAATGTGCAACTTATCGCCCACTCAAAGAGTTGATGGAGTCTCACCAAAAATTAATCGGGGCGATGGACGCGGCGGAATTACGAAAAGCAATGGAATTACAAGCCGCACAAGTAGGGTTAAGGTTTGAAGCTGGGTTGAGCAATACCATTTTAGATGATGTGCAAGGCGAACCAGGGGCAATGCCCTTATTGCAACACGCCTTGTTAGAGTTATGGAAACGGCGACATGGGCGATGGTTGCGGGTTACAGAATATGAAGCAATTGGGGGTGTGCAGAAAGCGATCGCCCAAACTGCCGATGAAGTTTACAATAGTTTGTCAGCCGACGAACAAGAACAAGTCAAAAACATCTTTGTGCGGTTAACTCGCTTAGACGAAAACGCCGTCCAAGGTGAAAGGCGCAGAGATACACGCCGCCGCGTGGGGTTAGAAGAATTAATTCCCGCCGGTGACAAGCAAGCATTAACCAAAAATCTCCTCAAGCGGTTAGCTGGTGAAGGTGCGCGACTGATAGTAGTTAGTGTTAACTCAGCCACATTTCAAGAAGAAGTCGAAGTCGCCCACGAAGCCTTAATTCGCCATTGGCCAAGGTTAATTAATTGGTTAGATGAAAATCGCGTGAGTTTGCAACTGCGCGAAACAATTCGTCAAGCAGCCTTTGAATGGGAAAAACAACAAAAAGACGAAAATTATCTAATTCATCGCGGCGGTAGATTAAAAGAATCCCAAGAACTTTTAAAACAATCGGGCTTTTTAAATCAACTCGAATCAGAATATATCTCTACTTGTGCAGCATTTCACTTACGTCAAGAAAAAGAAAAAATCAATCGTCGCCGTCGTGATATTACAGCAATCCTCATCATGAGTGGCGGTACAATAATAACCTTGAGTATTACAGGGTTATTATTAAAATCATTAGAACTATGGCGCAAAGGAGAATTTAATGAAATCAATGCTAGTAGTTTAAATTCTTTGGCAACTTTTAACTCTCATCAGGAGTTACAATCAGTCATCTTAGCAATTAAGGCAGGCAAAAAACGACAGACACAAAATAACATTAAACTGTTATTCTCCGAACCATTATCACTAATTCATCCTCCAGAACCATTAAAAGATATCCTAGAAAAAATCAATGTCGGCAAGAGCAAACAAAAACTCGATCAATCACAGCCTAGAGTTATAGAAGCTTTGCAAAAAGCAGTATATCAAATTAAAGAACGCAATCGTTTAATTAAACATGAGGCTACTGTTCAAACAATTGCCTTTAGCCCAAATGGACAGATTATCGCCTCTGGTAGTGCTGATAAAACGATAAGACTTTGGGATTTACACGGTAAAGAGTTAAAAGTTCTCATAGAACATCAAGCTAGTATTACAAGTCTTGCATTTAGCCCCGATAGTAAAACTCTTGCATCGGCTAGTGACGATGGCGAGGTGAAAATCTGGAATCTGAAAAATATTGATGATAAAAATAAGAATTTAATTTCAAATCAAACTTTACCACCAGAATATATTGTGACAAAAATTATCTTTACTCCTGATGGTAATAAATTAATTATTGCTGGGTTATTTGATGTCAAAATCAAGGATTTAAAAAAGACTGATGACGAAGGAACACCTCTAATAGAAGATGCAAGAGATGAAGTTATTACAAGTTTATCTTTACGCTCAGATGGTAAGATATTAGCGATCGCCAAGGCAAAGAATGAAAATTTTAGTTTCGATGGTAGTCCTCTGAAAGATAGTACTATTGAACTTTGGAGTTTAGACAATGAACCCAAAAAATTTACTCAATTTGTTGCAGCCCAGAAAAATACAATTGCAAGTATAGTTTTTAGTCCTGATAATAAAACTTTAGCTACTGCCAGTATTGATAATGTAGTGAAAATTTGGGATTTAAAGCAGTTAAATAAGAAGCAACCAAAAACCTTCAAGCTACCAACTGATAATCAGGATAAAAGTGAAGATATTAATATATCTCTAGACTTATTAGCCTTCAATCCAGATGGACAAACTCTGGCTTATGGTAATAACAAAACTGTTAAACTATGGAATGTAAGTACTCAAAAATTACAAACTAGTTTAAATGGTCATCAAGCTGATATCTCTAGTGTTGCTTTTAGCCCTAATGGTGGAATATTAGCCTCAGCAGGCGGAGACAATACTATTATTCTGTGGAATTTAGATGGCAAACTCTTAAATACTCTTACAGGACATGAAGCAGCCATTAATCGTCTGACTCTCAGTCCTAATGGTCAAATTTTAGCTTCTGCCAGTGATGATAATACAGTCAAACTCTGGGACTTAAATGGCAAACTTTTACATACACTAACAGGCCACAAATATGGAGTCACAAATATTGCTTTTAGTCCTGATAATCAAACTTTAGCTTCTACCAGTAATGATAATACAATCATTCTCTGGAACTTAGATGGTACATTATTACATAAACTGACAAAAAATAACTATTCACTGACGAAAATTGTCTATAGTCCTGGTGGTTTTATCTTAGCTTCTGCTGGTAGTGATAATACTATTAATCTTTGGGGTGTAGATGGTAATTTACAGCACATCCTCAAAGGTCATAAATATGCAATTACTAGTATTGTCTTCAGTCACAAAAATAAAATTATCGCTACAGCCAGCAAAGACAAAACCATTAAACTCTGGAATTTTCAAGGCGAATTGCTACAAACTATTAAAGGTCATCAAGCAGCCGTTACAAACATTGCTTTTAGCCACAATGATAAAATTTTGGCTTCTGGTAGCGAAGATGGCACGCTGAAACTTTGGAATGTACAGAATAAATTATCACCATCACTGATTAAAGCTCAATATAATTTGGCTACTGTTACAAGTGTAGTCTTTAGCCCTGATGACAGTAGGATTATCTTTGGAAGTGCGAATGGTACTATTAAAATTTGGGATGTACAAGGTAAAAATATACTTACTTTAACAGCGCATCAAGCATCTGTAACAAGTATTGTTATAGATGGCAAAACTAACACTTTTGCCTCTACTAGCGAAGACAACACAGTTAAATATTGGAGCTTAGATAAAGGATCATTACTGCAAACTTTTCGGGGACATCAAGCCGCAGTGACTAGTGCTATTTTTCATCCTTATAAAAGAATACTGATTAGTGCTAGTAAAGATAAAACTATTAAAGTTTGGAAGCTGAACAAAATTGGACAAATTATCAATCATTCAGACACAGTTACAAGTGTGATTTTTAGTCAGGACGGTAAAACTTTAGTTTCTGGTGGTTATGATCGATTCATTAAATTTAGGACATTAGATGGTACGGAAGAAAAGCCGCAAGAATTCCATTTTGAAAATGATATTGCCAAAATAATCTTGTCTCCTGATGGGAAAAATTTAATTGCGGCTACTAAGGGAAAAGATATAATTTTCTGGAATTTACAGGGTGAAAAACCACAAGAAATAGAATTAAAGTCAGGTGATAATAATACGGTTACAGTGACTAGCATTACTCTCAGCCCTGACGGTAAAACAGTTGCCTCTGGTAATAGCGATAAAACTATCCGACTTTGGGATGTAAATGGTAAGGTTAAGCCTCCTCTTAAGGGACATCAAGGTGAAGTTACACAAGTAGCTTTTAATCTTGATGGTCATATCTTGGCTTCTGGTAGTAAGGATAAAACTATCAAACTTTGGGATTTAAATGGTAATTTTAAGCGCACCCTTAAAGGACATACAAATGAAGTTACACAAGTTGTATTTAGTCCCAAGGAAAATATTCTAGCTTCTGGTAGTAAGGATAAAACTATCAAACTCTGGGATTTAAATGGTAAGCTGTTGAAAACGTTTTCAGATAAAGGTGAAATTACACAACTAGCCTTTAGCCCTGATGGTAAAATCATCGCTTCTATTAGTAAAGATAAAAATATCAAACTCTGGGATTTAAATGGCAATCTCTTACATACCCTAAAAGGACATGAATCTCAGGTAACAAGTATAGTTTTCAGTCCTGATGGTAAAAATTTAGCTTCTAGTAGTAAGGATAAAACTGTCAAACTTTGGGATTTAGATGGTCGCCTTTTAAATACATATTTTGGACATGAGTCTACCGTCACAACAGTAGCCTTTAGTCCCGATGGCAAAACTCTGGCTTCTGGTAGTTGGGATAATACTGTGCGATTGTGGAACGTTGAAGAAACTGACTTAAATAGGTTGCTGGCTAGTGCTTGTGAATGGGTGAAAGATTACTTGGCTAATAGCGATGATGTAGAAGGAAACGACAAAAAAATTTGTGATGACATTTCCTTGTCTCAATAACTCTGGGAAAGCAACTGAGAATTTAAGGCTTTGCTAATGCGATCGCCTGCAAACTGTAAATGAGCTATTGTGTAAATATCTAATTTTTCGCCAAATTCTTTTAGCTTGTTATCAATGGCTGTTTGCAGTTGTCGCAATTCATACCAAGCTAGTGTGCGGCTATCTTCTAATTCATCATTAGTCTGCAAAAGCATCTCTAACAAGATATTCAGATGTTCTTGTTGCAAGGAACGGCGAATGCTAGATATTGATTTTGGTTGTTCTGGGGTGAAAATTTCTGTCCAAATACCTGTTCGCAGGGTATCAAATAACTCTGGTAAAGACAGTGCTTGTCCAGGTGACGTTTTTAATTCTACATCCCGCAGACGATTGATGCGATCGCTATCTAACAGCGATCGTAATATGGCACTCTGGAAACTGAGAATGCGATCGTGAATCGGATAATCAAGACGAGTATGAAGTATGGGACTACCCCAATGTTGCCAGCGCGACGGTGCAAGTTGATTTAACAATTGCGGTGAGAAACTAAAAGCATCTTCCGCAAACACATATTCTTGCAACTTGGCTAATGCTTGACGTTGTTGAGTTAGGGAAACGGGTACAAAAGCCCAAGAACTATCATCACCAACATGAAGCCGCCGAAATGACTGCCCACCAATATATTGAGAAAGTAAGCTGGCATTGCGGAAATAATATCTCAGCACTCGATTAAACAAAACCCGTAAGCTACTATAACTTTCTCCCTTGGGTAAATAACCCTCATCCAGACGTTGCCACATCATGCGGGCGTTGTCCATTTGCCATTGGGAATACACCAGCACATCACTACTCATATCCCAAACATTCGCCAATGGGTTGATGTCGCGGATATCTTCATCGGTGGCGTAAGACAATTCAGGTTGCGGTGATGCTAAAGCAATTGCTTCTAAAAAGCTTTTTTCCGCTTCCGGCGTAACTATTTCACCCTCTGCATCAGGTAGTTTTTTGTAACCATACGCAATTGCCCATTCATCATAAGGGCCAACCACACTCGGAAAATACTCACCTTGCGGCACTCCTTGAGGGGCAATATTCACAGGTAAATAGTCCATCACTGAACCTGCTAAACCTTTGGTTTGGGTGATTTCCGGGTTATTCAATTCTTGGGGCGCTAACATTGTACTGCCATGAAAATTGTGCCGCAAACCCAGAGTGTGTCCCACCTCATGGGCAATAACAGAACGCAAGTATTGATGAACATACTCCTTCATCGTTTCACTATTGGGCTTGGTATTTTGCAGCAGTGATAATGCTAATGCCCCCATAGCAACTTGTTCAGTAGACTCTGTGCCGTAACAAATTTCAGAACTAGATATGGCTTGTAAATGGGTGTAGGGGGGTAAGGGTTTAGGGGTGTAGGGTAAAAGGTTAGTTTTATCATAACTACCTTCCTGCCTCCTGCCTCCTGCCTCCTGCTTCCTGCCTTCTCCCTGACACATTGATGAAGCTTCGATCAGTGCATGATATTCTTGTTGAACTGAGCGCACCATGTTGGCATCAACAATAATATCTGCATCTAAGATTTCGCCTGTGAGGGGATTTACACGCATCGGCCCTCTAGCAAAGCCCGCATCTAAAGAGTTGAACCAGCGAATAGTGTTGTAACGCACATCTGCGGGATGCCATTTAGCATCATCTGGCATTTGTCGCACTTCAATAGCATTTTTAAAACCGGCTTTTTCAAAGGCTTGATTCCACATTAAAACGCCTTCTCGAATGGCATCTCGGTATATTGGTGGAACAGCATTTTCAATCCAAAAGACAATCGGTTTTTTGGGTGGAGATAAAGGTGCGTTAGGGTCAGATGTTTCTAAATGCCAACGATTAATGTACCGGACAAATGGTTCTTGAATATTATCTGGAGAAAAATCTTGAAATGCAGTAATAAAATAACCCACTCGGTCATCGGCAATTCTGGGAATATAGCCGTTATTTTCTGGCAGTTGGGAAAAACTATAATGTACTTTTAAACTCAGGGCGCGACTGTCTGGCAATGTTATTAAATTTGCCCCTTCTGGTGAGGAAAAACCATAAATCGAATCAATTTCGACATTTTTCAGAAAACTCTGCACATCACCAAAATAAGATTTAGTTTTATCGAAGTGATATTCTGCTTGTAAATAGTATTTTAATAAAGGTGCTAACCCTGAAAAATCCTGCATTAACAGTTCTTCTAGGTCAATAACTAGACTGTTAGTGCTTGGTTCAATACTATCAATTGCCACAGAATAAAGTACTGAATCACTAAAGGAACGAGTTAGCGATCGCTGTTCGGCTTCACCTGATTTTATCCGAAATTTGACATTCTGAACTACAAAATGCAAATTATCCTTGACGCGCCGCAAATAAAACAGAAAATCAGCTAAAGGTAATCCACTATAAATCCCACTTTCCCCAATTCCAGATTCTAAAGTAATTGTAGCCAAATAACTTTTATTTAGCTGTTCTGGCTTAATTGCCAAATAAACTTTACCAGATTCTACTTCTTGATAAGTTGTGAATAGTCCCGCTTGTTTTATTATCCCTTTAACTATGGGCTGGAATTGCTGTGTTTCTACTTGTTTATTTTCGCCAAAATCACTAGTAGCTGCTAAATTTTCTACTCCAGGAATTGAGTTTATTGCTTGAGGACTTTTTCCTGAAAGTTGATTTGCAATTGCCCAACTATTATTACAGAAAAAGTTATATAGCAATATTGTACAGATTGCTAACTTGGCGATCCAGTGTTTCATTCCTTAGCTTTTGTTTGTGCAGTGGTGATTTGCTGAGAAAAATCTGTGATTTTCCGATATTTACTCAATATTTAAGGCTGGCTAGTTGTGTCAATTCACTGTAGTCAGGCAAAGAATTTTTCTGGTTTCAGTGAAATTAATTGTATCTTAAGGTAGATGTTATATACAGCTAGAGGTATATGTTTTTTTGAACTATATATTGTAAAGCTGTTGCAATAATGTATGTCTTGCTACAGTATTTCCATAACAAAATCCCCACCTTTGATTCAAAAGGCGAGGATTTAAAGCTGTGAATTATTTTGAGTGAATTTGATAGATTTTTTGGAATAAAATTAACCGCAGATGTAGATATTAGCTTGATAAAACTTGGTTATGGAAGAACACCGTTTTGAAAAATGATTACAACAGATAAAAGCCTGAAAAGCTGACTAATCTGGACTTCCACAATCCAAAACCCAAAATGGTATAGTCCCCTGGCTGATTCAACCAGGAGTAGTTAAAGCAATTAAATATACATTTACAATCGCTGGAGTAAATTTAAACCATGAGTATCAGTACCACAGGTATTAAACAAGCCATATTCACTAGCTAACTGTTGCACTTGTTCTGATTCTTTTTGACTTGGTTTCCAAGGGTTGGGGTTATTATAAGCGTAGAAAGTTTCTACACCATCAATTCCTTGTTCAGCCGCCGCCGCAATTAAATCAAAATGCGATCGCCGATAACGTGCGGGGTGTGCTAAAACCGCTAATCCACCAGCTTCATGAATCGCCGCAATCACGTTAATTGCTTCATATTCTCTACCCGTGACAGCATGTCTTTGCAAGTAAGGTTTGATACTAGAGTGATTTGGTTCAAAGGCGTAAGCCAAAATGTGAACCTCATTATCTAAGAGGTTGGCATTAATTTCTGTACCACTCCACAAATCAGGAATATTACTATCAGGATTGTTCCACTTCCAGTCTTCTAACCAAGTTTTTGCGGCTAAATAACCACCAATATTATGATGATCAGTAATCGCTAATCCTTTTAAGCCAATTGCGATCGCTTGTTCCATTAATGCACTCGGCTCTAACTTCCCGTCAGAATAGACAGTGTGCATGTGAAAATTAAAGAATCTCGGACAACTTTGGGCATCAATCCTCTGGAATACTTGTTTTAAAAGTTCGCAAGAAGTCGATGTCCGCGTACAATTCATCACCATAAATATCCTCTGCACAAATATACGCAGTTATTCACACACTCAAACGCCACACCTATAGATAAGAAATCACCAGCCCAGATAATCGGTACTAGCAAGTATTCAATTAGCTTACTCAGCTTAATTTTGCAATATGTTAAGACTACGTTAGCAAATCTAAATGATAATGAGCATGAGTATTTTCGATTGCTTTAATAAGTGTCAGTTAAAAATTTTTCTCAAAAATTCAAGTAAATACTGACACTGGTTTTTCAAATGAATACCAAGGTAGGGAAGAGGGGCAGGGGAGACAAGGGAGATAAGGGGGACAAGGGGGATAAGGGAGTAATCTTTCTACCTTGTCTACCCCCTCTACCTTGTCAATTTAAATCAGCACTCTGCTCAACCTTGTCTACCCCCTCAACTCCCTCTCCCTACTAAACCAATCCCTCCAGCGTCCCTGTGCCAGAAATTACTTCGCCAATTGCGAAGGCGGAAATATTTTGTGATGCAAAAAAGCTAATTGTTTGTTCTACTTGCAAAGGTGGGACTAATAGTACAAATCCAATCCCCATATTGAAAGTATTAAACATAGCTTCGTTGCTGACTGCACCGACTTCAGCTAACCATTGAAATGAGGCGGGAATTTGCCAACTATTGGGGTTAATTTTAATGGCTTGATTTTTACTTAAACACCTGGGTAAGTTTTCTGGTAAACCGCCGCCTGTAATATGCGCCATTCCATGAATTTCTAAGCCAGCTTGACGGGCGGCGAGGACTTGTTTGACATAAATGCGAGTGGGTTTGAGAAAAGTTTCACCGATGGTTTCGCCACCTAATAATTCTGGGGTGTCACTCCAAGCAAAACCGCCATCACTAATAATTTTGCGGACTAAGCTGATACCATTACTATGTACACCAGCACTAGCAAGTGCGATCGCTACATCCCCCACTTGCACTTGGGAACCATCCAACATCTGACTTTTTTCGACAATTCCCACACAAAACCCAGCCAAGTCATATTCTCCGACTTGGTAAAAACCGGGCATTTCTGCCGTTTCTCCGCCTAATAAAGCACAACCAGCCAATTTACAGCCAGCAGCTATACCTGCTACTACCTGTGTCAACTGTTCTTTATCTAATTTACCTGTTGCCACATAATCTAAAAAAAAACAGGGGTTCTGCGCCAGATGTCAGTACGTCATTGACGCACATAGCAACTAAATCAATTCCCACGGTGTCATGACGGTTGAGAGTTTGGGCAATTTTCAACTTTGTTCCAACACCATCAGTTCCTGAAACTAGCACGGGTTCCTTGTAACCTGTGGGGAGTTGAAAGCAACCGCCAAAACCACCTAGTCCACCAAGTACTTCTGGCCGAAAAGTGCTGTGAACTAAATTGCGAATTTGATCAACAAAGGCTCTACCAGCCTCAACATCAACCCCTGCATCCCGATAATCCATAAGAGTTAGTCAACTGAAGTATGAAGTGTAAAGTCTGAAGTATAAAATTTTATGCTTCCCAAAAGGGCTACATTCTTCAGGCTCCATCTGTTTCCGGTTAATAGTCAATAGACTATGGACTATTGATATTACCGCATTAGAAGACCTCATCTTCTATACCGCGCCACCATTCACCCAAATTCATTAAATCTTGGTGAATGTCTGCTAACTCATTAGCGTATGTATCTTCAGAAATTGTGTCTCGGCGTTCTTGTAATTTTTTCAGGCGTAGTTGTACCAGCATCCAAGGTTTGGTGATGCTATCTGTAGCTTCGAGATATTGTGCTAGTTGTGTGCTATCCATAATATTTTGCTTTTTTTTATGTTTTTTTTGGCAAAAAGAATTAAGAAGTTGATTACCTGCGTGGCTTTCAAATTCCGACTCTCTATCTTTCAAGATAGTTCAGAGGAGCGATCGCTTCTACCGTGTTGGCAGAATATTTAACTGAAGCAAAAACAGCCACGAATATAAGTCGTGACTGTTAGTGATAGTTTTGAGATCAATTGAATGTCTGTACTTTAGACATCTAGCAGAAGTGTACAATCACCTTCTGCCAGATAGATATTATGCTTTAGCCAAATTTTCCGCAACGAAGTCCCAGTTAACCAATTGGTCTAAGAAATTCTTAATGAATGCAGGACGCGCATTGCGGAAGTCGATGTAATAAGCATGTTCCCAAACATCAAGGGTGAGCAATGCTTTTTTGCCGTGGGCTAAGGGATTCTCGGCGTTAGGTGTTTTAATTACCTTGAGAGTACCACCATCATCAATTAACCAAGCCCAACCACTACCAAATTGAGTAGCAGCAGCATTGGAGAACTCTTCTTTGAATTTGTCGAAGCTACCAAAGTCTTTTTCAATTCTGGCTGCTACTTCACCAGTGGGTGCGCCGCCACCTGCTGGTTTTAAGCTGTTCCAAAAGAAGGTGTGGTTCCAAACTTGCGCCGCGTTGTTGAAGATACCTGCTTTAGAGGAATCTTGAAAGGAAATTTTGATGACTTCTTCTAAAGATTTATCAGCTAGTTCGGTACCTTCGGTGAGCTTGTTGAGGTTATCGACATAAGCTTTATGATGCTTGCCATAGTGATATTCGAAAGTTTCAGCTTTCATACCATAAGGCTCTAAAGCATTAAAGTCAAAGGGTAAGGGGGGCTGTGTAAATGCCATTTTATGAAATCCTCTCTTTACAGTTTCCCGGCCTAAAGCTATTACTGGAAGCTTAGAAAATTACAGGTTTTGCGTTTATGAGTTTTGATGTCCTTGAATTCAAGAATCATAAAACTTAACAACGTCATTCTACTACCAAAGTGATGTTGAAAACAAAAGACTTTGATTATAAGTCAAATGCTGATGCCATCAGGGCTTTGAATAAAAACAACTAATATTTAAACGCCGAGGTATTTTAAATATAGAAACATATTCCCCCCAGAACTAGGGGGGAATGAAAAGAGGTAATGCTTTGGCAATTAACTTTGGTTTTTACAGCCAGAGTTTATAATATTGTGGAAGCAATTTGCCCACACATATATTTAGTTAATTCTTAACCTGAGATACTTCTACCTTAAGGTGTAGTTATGAGAAATTTTGCAACTCAGCCTTAAGTGGGATGAATTAATTTTTAAAGTTCTTAAAATATAATCTACAAAGCTAAACTCAAACTATATATAGTTAATTAAAATCAGATATGCAAGTGGTGGGTAGGCCATGAGTTACTCACCACTCGGCTACTAGGGAAAACTAAATACTCATCTCTGTGATTACCATTGAGATAACTTTTGATGGTAGTAGTTAATGATTTGGGCTGCGACTTCAGAGATGTTCATCCCATCGGTTTGAAGTTCGACTGCGTCCGCAGCTTTTTGTAAGGGGGAAACTTTACGAGTGCTATCTTTCCAGTCGCGTTCTGCTATGTCGCGTTCTAGTTGTTCTAAACTCACTTCGGGTTGACCTTGTTTTTTAAAGTCTTGCTGACGACGACGAGCGCGTTCACTAACTGAGGCGGTTAAAAAGATTTTCACTTCGGCATCGGGGAAGACATGGCTACCAATGTCTCGCCCTTCGGCGACTAAACCACCTTTTTTACCCCAGTTTTGCTGTTGGTTAACTAAGGCCTGACGTACAGCAGTTTGGGCTGCGATCGCAGATACTTTAGATGTGACCTCAACAGTACGAATTTCCTGTGTTACATCAACATCATCAATCCAAACTCGTACCGGAGATTTTAAATCTTGACTGGGAGTGAGTTCAATTTTACAAGTATGAGCTAATTCCGCGATCGCACATTCATCATCCAGGGCAATTCCTTTTTGAATCACTAGCCAAGTAATCGCCCGATACATTGCACCCGTATCTAGATATACTAGCCCTAGCTCCGCAGCGACTTGGCGTGCTACAGTAGATTTCCCGGCTCCGGCTGGCCCATCAATAGCGATGATGGGTTGGCGATCGCGCAAGATGATATTATCAATCAAACGTGTAGAACCAAGACGAGCTGCGATCGCCAGCATTCCTTCCTCCTCAATTGTTTCTAATGACATTAACGTAGTCGGTTCAACCAATTCAATATATTCCAATAAAACAGTACTAACCCTAGCCACTTCTTGTTGTACCACTGCTATTAGTTGGCTGCTATGACGCACACCAGATTTAAATGCAGCTTCAGCTTTTTTTAAGCCTCGATATAAAACCGCCGCTTGCTCTTTTTCAGCCGCACTCAAATATTGATTGCGCGAACTAAAAGCTAAACCAGAAGCTTCTCGGACTGTCGGACAAGCAACAATTTCTACAGGCAAATTTAAATCAGCCACTAGTCGTTTAATAATTGCTAGTTGCTGACCATCTTTTTGGCCAAAGTAGGCGCGGTCAGGCTGTACCAAGTTCAAAAGCTTTGTCACAATCGTTGCTACACCCTGAAAGTGACCTAGCCGTGAACGGCCACACAAACCTAGTATCATAGCAGATGGAGGAATGACTTGGGTAATTAAAGAATCTTGTATATTTTTCGCTCCTACTCCCATCACTTCCGGAGTAGGTGCAAAAATCGCATCAACTCCCGCATTTTCACATAATTTTTGGTCTTGCTCTAATGTGCGCGGATAGCGTGCATAATCTTCATTGGGGCCAAATTGCAAAGGATTGACAAAAATACTGACAATCACCGTTGAGTTTTCTTGTCTGGCGCGTTTAATTAAGTTTAAATGGCCTTGATGTAAGCCGCCCATTGTCGGCACCAAACCGACTGCTGTCCGATCCCAACTGCTCATTTCATCTGCAACCAGCTCCTCTGAAACTGTTAGTTGGCTGTCTGAGCGAAGTTTATTTAAATAGCAGCGTAAAGCTGCGACTGTTGTCAACAGGCGCACAAAATTCCCCTAGTTCTTCTAACCCTCCCCCGTTAGTTTATATCTGAAATTGGGGAAAAGATGCGAGAACTAGGGGAATATAAAAAATAGGTAAATTTGCAGGATGCAGGATGAGATTTTAAAATTGAGCCTTTGTCATTAATTTGCGCCAAGCGCGTTGAGGGAAAACACTACGCCGAACAGCCAATAAATTTTGGATTTTAAATCGAGATTTTGGATTGGGAACTGAGAAATCCAAAATTGCGTGAAACTATCCTGGCATCCAGCAAATTACCTCAGACTTATCGTCCCAGTACTTCGATATGAACTGGTGCTACACCACTACCAATCATGCCGATAGTGCGGGCGGCAGCAGTAGATAAGTCGATGACTCGACCCCGGATGTATGGGCCACGGTCGTTAATACGTACTATGACAGAACGACCATTACGGGTATTGGTGACACGAACTTTTGTGCCAAAGGGTAAGGTGCGGTGTGCAGCAGTCATAGCTTCGGGATTAAATCTCTGTCCACTGGCTGTCATGCTGCCTGAGCCATCATAGCCATAAAAGGAAGCCATACCTCTGAAGGTAAGTCTGATGTTACCAACAGCAATTTGTTGTGGCAGCGGTGGGATTGACAATGGTGAACGCGATGGTAAATTAGCGATTTTATCGATGGGATCGGCGTTACCAATGAGTCTGCGTAGGCGGTTGGTTGCTTGTAATGCGTCTTGTGCAAGATTTTTGGTGGTGTCTGCTAGGCGGGTATTTTCGTTGATTTCCACCAATTCTTGGTCTTTGATTTTGATTGTATAGCGATCGCTAGACTGTTGCTGTACAGTAGAGCTTTTATCTTGGGCGGGATTGCCAGTTTTGCTATCTTTCCAACTGACTGTAATTTCTTTGGCATCAACGTTGTCTTGAATCAGTTGGTTGATTTTGGCTGCGATCGCACTAGCTCTTTGAACTGGGTCATTTTCTAGTGCGCCGACTTGGTTCCCGGAACTTACTACATTGCCAGTACTTGCCACTTTAGTTGAGTTTCCAGCAATAAGGGCGTACGACTGCACGCCCCGTCCTTCTCCTACAACACCTTGTTTCGTTTCACTACTCGCAACTGGCTTGGAACCCACAAAAGTGAGTACTGGTATGTTCCGAACGTACAGGGTTGCCGCTTGACGACCTCCAATGCTGTGAGAATGAATGCTTGTAATCACAGCATCCGAGTTTTGTTGCTCTGTAGGGGATTGGTACTCACCTACCTTCACCACATCACCATCAGATGATTTTTGGGAAATTGGTTGAATTTCCTTGGTGGTTTGAGTTGTAGTTTGAGTGCGACCCATTGAGGGTATCCCGGTAAGAGTCACAAACAAGGCGACAATAGTCCACAAATGTCTTTGGTTCATGCGTCCAATTTTCAAGCGACTGTAGAACAGTAGTTTTTTTGATTAACGGAATTTATTGCCATAAACAGCAAAAGTTTTCCTTAAAATCGAACTCGTTCCGCTTTCACTTTGTTTTTCATAACTGCAACAGACTAACACGAACTTTTGGACTTGGGGATCAGGGTTTTAGCGTAATCCAACCTCAATTTCTCAAATTTAAATGCTCATCAAAACAGTGAAACCTTGTTCAAATGCGGATTTTGGGTGTGTAGCGTTTTTTTTCGATTACTAACATTTTTCTTATTAAAACTTTACACTCTTCTCAGATTCGATTTTGGCGAAATTTGTTCGATTTCTCTGTGAGTTTCCTCAAGAAATTTGTATGTTGTAGAACATATAGGTTTTTGAAATATTAGTTATAAGTTTTAAATATATTGAAGTCAAAAAACTAGTGTCAATACTGAATTAGACTATATTTATATAATCTTTAGAATTAACTATAAACTAGTTAAATAAAGAATCCTGCTCAAAAAATATCCTTAGACAGCACAAAAATATAAATGTTTTAAAAAAAACTTATGTAGTAAAGAATTACATGGAAATATACTGTTTTTTAGAAAAATAAAAGTAATATATAAAACCAGTATTTTTAGCAATCAGGGGCAAAGAAATTAGGTACTTTTGCCACTAATATTTTTTACAATTAAAAGAAAAATAAGAATGAGAAAATTAAAAAACGCAAGTGGACGTATATTCATGAGTTTGACAATGTAGCAAAAATTACATAAAAAATAGACTAATTGATCATTTATGATTTTCTGATATAAATTATTAGCTTCATGGCAAAACAAGCAAATTCAGGAGATTTAGAAATAAATCCATCATCATTGTTGTCCGTTCTCCAAGACTTGCATTCTAAGTACAAGTCTTTGCAAGAAGGTGCAGTCGCAAACTACATTCCAGAATTAGCCAAAGTAAACCCAGATTTATTTAGCATTTGTATTGTGACTGTAGATGGCCAAGTGTATGAAGTTGGAGATTATCAACAACTATTTACGATTCAGTCCATATCGAAAGTTTTTGCTTACGGACTAGCACTAGAAGATCATGGGCGAGATTATGTGTTGACCAGAGTTGGCGTAGAACCGACAGGAGACGCATTCAACTCAATTATTTTGGATGAGCAATCAAAGCGACCATATAACCCAATGGTAAATGCTGGTGCGATCGCCACCACCAGCTTAATCAAAGGAACTGGTGCAACCGAACGCCTCAACCGCGTCCTTGATATGTTCCACCGCTACACCGGTCATGACGTATTTGTAGATATATCAGTATTTACTTCCGAACGCAGCACCGGACACCGCAACCGTGCAATGGCTCACCTGATGCTGAACTTTGGCATGATTGACCAAAATATCGAACAAGCATTAGACCTTTATTTTCAGCAATGCGCCGTGATAGTGAATTGTCACGACTTAGCAGTGATGGCGGCGACATTGGCGAACAAAGGAGTTAACCCCATCACAGGTAAACGAGCTGTAGACCATCAATATATAAAGGATATTCTCAGCGTGATGTACACCTGTGGTATGTACAACTTTGCAGGCGAATGGGCGTATACAGTCGGTATTCCCGCTAAAAGTGGCGTATGTGGTGGAATTCTCGCAGTCGTACCCAATCAAATGGGAATAGGAGTATTTTCGCCACCCTTAGATGCACGAGGTAACAGCGTGCGGGGAGTCGAAGTGTGTAAAGAACTTTCCCAGCAGTTATGTCTACACATGTTTGCTTGTGGGGGTGGAAGCTCAAAAATAGAGAGTGGGGAATGAGTGGATTGTTTGCCAGTTATTTAGAACTGCTATGTGTCATTTCGCAAAACCTTGAATGGCTGATTCTGACTTTCCCAGGTGCGAATATTTAAGTAGAGTTGCGTCTTGCAAAAATAGACTTCTTCGTAAGCCAGTCGTAAACTACGCTCAAGAGCGTTTGGTTCAACATCAGCAGCTTTGTTAGTACCAAGCACCTTACGTAAACCAAGGGACAGAATTTCTACTAAATCATGACCGCAGCAGACTTGCCAAGGATCATGGTTGTTTTTTTTTCTGAATATTTATCAGTCGTTGCAACTCTTCGTCTTTTAACGAGTAGGCTTGAGATTTATTCTTAACCTCTTGAATCATTCGCAGTTCATTAATTTGTAGCGTTTGCTCATCAATGAACTTGCTAAATGTAATGCCCTCAAAAGTCAGGTTTAATTTTTCAGACTGAGATATTAACAGCAAATAACCTACTGAAATGCCAATTTTCAGCAATGTTAATCTGACATCTCGCTTAAACTGGGCAATTTTTTTCGTCAGAACCAAACTCAGCCAGTACCTTGTCTAATGCTGGTGATTGAATCAGCATTATTTCTAAGTCATGGGTGTCGGTGTAAAGCAAATTAGGACTACTCAAAAATAAGCTTTTAAGCCGATCAAAATCTGCATCGACAATTGCTAAAACTCCCTGGAAATTGGATTTATCTAAAATTTCTAAAGTATTAATAACACACTGTTTACTAGATGGTTTTCCTGAAATAATAACTACTTGACAAGCTAACTTATCAATAAATCGTTCATAAAAAGTTTTATCAGAACTGCCTTCTACTAATAAAAAAGTACCTTTAAACGTATCTCTGAGCAATCTAACTTTGTTAGCAAATCTGTCAACTGAAAGAAACTCTCTCACTTTTCTAATCCTTTCAGTTCAACCGTCAAATCCCATCGGTCTTGAATAATATCTGGTGAATGTGTCGCCATTAATATATCCAAGTCTGCAAGTTGGGTAATTTCTTGCAAGTCTTTTAAAAATTGAACTTGCCAACCTACATGAAGTGATAGTTCTGGCTCATCAATTAATACTAAAGATTTAGGTTGAACCTTAAATAGAAGTTCGTATAAAAGAACTAACTCATGTTGCTCACCTGATGATAAATCGGTTGGTGAAAGGGTTTTGGAGTTAGACAATGATGAATTAAAAAGTGTTGTAAAGACAAAACCTTTCTCTTTACTAAAATTTATCTCTTTATAAGAGTAAGCAAACTTATTATTAATGATTTTCTTTAATAAATCTATTTTGCTGGCGATTTCTGCAAAGACACTCAGCTTTTTCTCCATATCTTCAACATATACAGACAAAGCATTTTTAGTACTTTCATCTATATCTTGAGGCTGGATTTGAACTTCTGAATCTTCCTCTTTATCTAAAAGACCAACAGCTATAAGACGAGAACGAGTCGCTTCAAGTTCGTTTAGTTGATGGCGCAGTTGTTCATCTGTTACATCTGCGGATGGCTGTTGCTTCACTACTCTGATTGGAAAAGTTCTGTCAAGAGATTGAGATATTGTACCGTATTCCTTAAATTTTTGTTGCATTAATTGAGCAAGTTCATCAGAATAGGCAGATACGGTTGATATCATTGAAGGTTTTTCAGCAGACTGTTTAGAAGAACGTTTAGACACAAAATTAAGCAACCGTTGTGATTCTATAAGACGAATATGAATTTTCTCCCTCAATTCTTCTAGCCATTTAGGTATTTCTCTTAGTCTTAAGTTTGAGGGTAATAAATTATCAAAACGCTCTACAACTTCCTCTAAGGAAAAAGTTTCTCCTGTGGGTTCATACAGCCATTTTTGAGGAGCAACTTGTTCTAATCCTAGTATTATTTTATCTAAATTTTGAAGTGAAAAGCTTATGCCAACAGACTCAATATTTATTTGCTTTGGAGAAAAAGAAAGTTTTTTTGAATTATTTGTATATATATAATTAATCTTATTTTTCTGTTCTTCATCATCAAAATTTTTTTATTATTTCAATAACATTACCATTATCAAATTCAACTACACAATTTTTAAATGGAATGGTTATCAATTCTGAGTATCGAGAGTTAAAAAAGCAATTTAAAATTCTCAATATTGCTGTTTTACCAAAACCGTTGGGGCCATGAATGATAGTGATCCTTTCATCCATATTCAATGGAATTACATGGTCAAAAATTCCAAATAAGCCATTGACGGAAATTTGCTTAATTCGCATAGTAACTGAGTCCTATAGCCATTGGCTTTATGACTTTGATTGTATCCTTTATATTCTTCTAGAATGTACAGAAGACACAAAAATGGATTTTTTAGCTGGCACACTTCTAAGCTAAAGCAGCTAAAGATTACTTTGTGTTGCAGAAACTATTATGACTTCTGTACAAACACAAATTTAATAACATATATATGTCACAAGTGCAGCAACTATTACTAGAAACTTTTGTAAATCAAGGCTTAGAAACTTCTTTGTCACTTTTTGATCAAGTTAAAACCCTATCGCAAGATTTTGCGACTCGTGCCGCAGTGCATGATAAAGATAGTTCATTTCCTTTTGAAAATTTTACGGCGCTGCATCAAGCAGGACTGTTAGGTTTAACTATTCCCCGTGATTTGGGTGGACAGGATTTAGGGCTGACTAGTATTTGTCAAGTTATTGAGGGGATAGCCAGTGGTGATGCTTCTACGGCTTTAGTGTTGAACATGCACTATTTACAACATGCTAAAGCAAATCGTAATCGTTCCTGGCATCCTGAAGTATACAAGAAAGTTTGTCGGGAAGCGATCGCCAACCCCGCCCTGATTAACGCCGCCCGTGTAGAACCAGAGTTAGGTACACCAGCCAGAGGCGGTTTACCAGCCACAACCGCCCAAAAAACAGCACAAGGTTGGCTGTTAACTGGACATAAACAATACACCACAGGTAGTCCAATTCTCAGCTACTTTGTAGTTTGGGCAAAAACAACCGCAGATGAACCCCAAGTTGGTAATTTTTTAGTTCCCCGTGACTTACCTGGGTTGCGAATTGTCGAAACTTGGGATCATTTGGGAATGAGAGCGACTGGGAGTCATGATTTAATTTTAGAGAATGTCCTAATTCCCGATGAATATGCTTTAGATATTCGTCCTATCTCTGTTAAATCACCACCAGACCCGATGACAGCCGTTTGGAACAGCTTGACCTTGAGTGCTTTGTATTTAGGAGTTGCCACTGCTGGGCGAGACTGGTTAATAGAATACCTGGGCGATCGCACTCCGTCAAATTTGGGAACACCACTCGCCAGTTTGTCACGCTTTCAAATAGCTGTCGGTGAAATCGAAGCACTACTATATGCTAACCGTCAATTAATTTACAACTTAGCCCAAGCAGTTGACAAAGGCGAGTCTGAAGCTAATGTAGAATTACAAGCACAAGCTGTAAAATATCTCAGCACAACCAATTCAATCCGTGCAGTAGAAATTGGTTTAGAACTTATCGGTAATCCTGGATTAATGAAAAAGAATCCTTTAGAAAGACATTATCGTGATGTTTTGTGCAGTCGTATTCATACACCACAAAATGATGTGATTTGTCAATCTTTAGGAAAAGCCGTACTTAATAAAAGTGATGAGTGCTGAGTTGAAAGTACTTTGAAATAAAACCTCTCTTAAAAAGTTTAAGAGAGGTTATTGGTGGAGTTTTATCAAACAGTTGGCAAGTGAGAGTATTCTAAATGGAATCTAGGAGTCAGAATTTTTTTATTCTGGCGACTGTATTCTTCAATTACTAAATTATTCCTTGACCTCTACCGCGTCTGTCAGTGTCTTCAGTTAACTCGCCTTCCTTATCTTCTTTAACTTCTTGAAGTTCTTCTACACGTTGTGCGCTATCTTCTGCAACTTCTTGGCGTGCATCACCAGGAACTTCGTAATACATTTCTGGTTCAATTGCGTAATTATTTAATAAACCTTCTTTATCCACTGTGTAACCGTCTGTGGTGTGGATACTTTCTGCGTCGGTTTGGTCATCAGTAGGGGCTGCGGCTTCTCTTTCTTCAGTGGGTAATGTTTTATATAAATCTCCCTCTCTTTCTTTACGGGCAGCAGTTTCAGCAGGTACAATGCCTCTATCATAAGTATCTACTTCTGCTCTTTCGGATGAATCTACTGCTTTTTTTAAATTTTTCATTAGCCATAATAAATGTCCTCGAATTTAAAGAAAAGTATGTTGTTTCATAGGTTCGAGAACTAGATTAGGATGTTTCAGAGAGTATATCTACTATCTTGAGAATAGATTTAAATAAAAAAATTATCTTTTTTCTATATCTTGAGATGTATGGCAGTTGAGAGGTTGACAATTTCTAGATTTATACCAAGTTTGGTCTTGGGAATACACCCTCCAGACTGGAAGTATGGGGCTAGAAAAACAAAGCCTGCCTAGCCTATCGGCAACGTAAAAGCTGAACGCAGGCTAATTATATGCTGCTTCATATCGATTTGGTATTAGGACATTCGAGAAGTATGAATTCTAGGCAGAATAAAAATTTTTACTTCTGCCTTCTGCATATATTACCTTAATTTTCTATTTCGGTTCTTGTTGTTTACTATGTTCTCGTAGCTGCTGCAATAACTTTTCTTGGGATGATTTCTGAGTTTCTGAATTGTGAGTTTGAGGTTCTTTGTCTAAAGTTTTGATAACAGGAGTTGGGGTGTTAATCATGGTTGTTGGTTCAGATGCTACTGCTTTAGGAAATACCACAGTTTGTTTAGTTGCTGCTATTTTCATCGCATCTAAAGTTGTCGCAAACTGAATTTGTTGCTGCATTTCTTGTGTAGAAGAAACTAAACCACTCAAACCGTTCACTAATTGCCGGAGATTGTCTCTAAATTTGGGATCACCTGTTAATTCATCTAAATCAGAGGTAATTTTTTGAGTATTTTCAAAAGTGACTCTGGCTGAATCTAATGTTTGTTGTAGTAATAAGACATTCTTGGGATCATTTAAAGTTTTTGTGGCATCTCGTAAATTAGCAGAAGCTTGGGCGGCATTAGCTGAAAGTGTTTCTAAATTTTTAATCACTTCGCCTTGGGTTAAGCGATTTAATGATGGCGATAAACTAGCAACAGTGGTGCGTAATTGATTACTAGTTTCGGTAATATTATTCAAAGCACCGACTAAAGATGAACGATTCGTAGTGACTAAATCATCCAAGTTAGTCAGCAATCGATTGGCTTTATTAGCTGTTAAGCCAAATTCCTTAGCTGTGGCACCAAACTGACTAGCTGTTACGCTTAATTGATTAGCTGTTTTTGTAGTTGATGCAGTTAATTCAGTTGTGGCGCGTTGTACAGAATTCGCTGTTGCACTAAATGTATTTAGCTGTCCTTGAAAGCCTTTTGTTAAACCCCTAGCATCTTGACTGAGGGCGGCGACACTGGTGGCGGCGGCGGCGGAACTTTCTAAGAGTCTATTAACTCTTTGATAGAATTTTGGATCGTTGTACAAAGTAGCTAACTCAGTGCTACTACGAATCAGGTCATCAACACTAATACCAATTTGACCTTTTAAGCGAGAACCATTACAAATAATCAAACTTTGGTCACAGCCTTTCTCTAGAGGTTTGGCTTTGACATTAGCAACAAGTGAAGTTCTAGGTGTAATATCGACAATACTTTCGCTAATCAAGCCACTTTGGTTAGCATCAATTTTGACATCACTGGGAATAATTAAATCGGCGGGAGCAATTTCTATTTCTACATCAATTGCATTGGGTTTGGGGCGGATGTTGGAAATTTTGCCTACCTTTACGCCACGATAACGGACAGATGCACCTTTTTGCATTCCGCCGGCGTTGGCAAATTCGACGATGAACTTATACGAGCTGCGTCCTGCACTCACTCCATTCAACCACAGAACGATCGCCCCAAAGGAAACCAGCCCCAACAAGAGTAATAACCCGACTGAACCTTCTCTTAGCGTTCGTCTAGATGTGAAACGGTTTGTGATCAATTCTCGCATTTGTTCCTCCAACCACCTAACCAACAACTTGAATCGGCCCTTGCACACTCCCACTCATAAATTGTCTAATTAATGGGTGGTCGGTGCTATCCATCTCACTCACTGTACCTTGCCACTGCACTCTACCTTGGTAGAGAAACACTAGTCTATCAGCTGTCCGGCGAATCGTACTATCTTGGTGGGTAACAATGGCATAAGTACTGCACACTCCGTGCATACTTTGTAAATCACGAATCAAGTCTTCAATGACTGTAGAAGCAATGGGGTCTAGTCCAGCTGTGGGTTCATCGTAAAGTAAAACTTCTGGCCCTTCTTTGGGGTTTTCGGGGTTGGACATAATTGCACGGGCAAAGCTTACTCGTTTCCGCATCCCACCAGAAAGTTCTGAGGGGTAGAGATGACCTATTCCTGGTAAACCCACCATGTCTAATTTTTCTTTGACTAGTTCTTGAATTTGCGATCGCGCTAACTTGGAATTTTGATACAGTAAAAATCCGACATTTTCATCTACATTCAAAGAATCAAACAACGCCGCTTGCTGAAATACCATCCCAATACCAATGGGGTCAGCACTATCTTCTATTAACCCTTCGCGCCGGACTCCTTGGACATAGATTTCGCCCTCATCAGGGTTAGTTAGTCCAGCTATCACTCTCAAAATTGTTGATTTCCCAGTCCCGGAAGGGCCGATAATTCCCAGCGCCTCTCCTCGGTAAATTGTCAAGTCCACATTATCTAAAACCTTATTGTTACCAAAGGACTTAGACACGCCTTTCAGTTCAATTAGTGGTTCAGTCATTAGTCACTAGTCAATAGAATCATGAACTTATCACTCTTAACTCAGCACTCAAAAAATGATGTCATAGTCATCGGTAGCGGTATTGGTGGGTTATGTGCTGCGGCGTTGCTTGCGCGGTATGGCAAGCAGGTAATTGTCTGTGAAAGCCATACAATTGCCGGTGGTGCAGCCCATAGCTTTAAACGACGAGGATTTGAATTTGATTCTGGCCCCTCTTTTTATTGTGGACTCTCAGGAACCCATAGTTTAAACCCGGTAAAACAAGTTTTGGATGTTCTAGGGGAGTCCCTTCAAGTTATACCCTATGATCCTTTAGGACACTACCATTTTCCGGAAGCGAGTATTGCAATTTACAGCAATTTTCAAAGATTGCATCAGGAGTTACAAACAATTACACCCCAAGGTGCAGCAGAGTTTCAGAATTTTGCCACCCGCTTGTTAGGCTTGTATGAGGGGATGAAAGATATACCTACTTTAGCTTTACGGGCTGATTGGCAGGTAATTTTTGTGTTACTGAATTATGTGCGATCGCTAGGTAAAATGTTACCTTACTTGCCTTTGGTGCAGTCTTCTGCCGGTACTGTTATGGATGCCACTGTCAAAGACCCTTGGGTACGCAGACTCATCGATGTAGAATGTTTTCTACTTTCTGGCTTAAAGGCACATGGCACAATTGCCCCAGAAGTCGCTTTTATGTTGGGTGAACGTGGGCGTGGTGTGGAGTACCCTGTGGGGGGTAGCGCCGCAATTGTCAAGGCTTTAGTGCGTGGTTTAGAACGTTGGGGCGGTAAGTTACGCTTAGGCTGTCACGTCGAGCAAATTTTGGTAGAGTCGGGGAAAGCTGTGGGTGTGCGGTTAAAAAATGGGGAAATTCTGTCAGCGCCGATTGTAATTTCCAACGCCACAATTTGGGATACTTACAATCAACTACTGCGTCCTGAAGATTTACCAGCAACTTACCGTCAAACTGCACTGAATACACCCGCCGTTGATAGTTTCATCCATTTACATTTGGGTATTCGTGGCGAGGGGCTAGAAAATTTAACAGGACATCATGTCGTAGTCCACGACTCTCATCAAGATATTACCACCCCTGGTAATACTTGCATGATTTCTATTCCTAGTGTGTGGGATGCAACTCTCGCACCAGAGGGACATCATGTAGTTCACGCTTACACCCTAGAACCCTTTACTGGCTGGGAACGAAATGAGAATTATGAAGCCAAGAAACAAGAGAAAGCCCAAACTTTATACCGCGCCTTAGAGCGAATTATCCCCGATATTCGAGAACGTGTAGTGTTGGAACTTATCGGGACACCGTTAACTCATGCCCATTATTTACGAAGATATCAGGGAACCTATGGCCCGGCGATCGCTGCGGGTAAAGGGATGTTTCCGAGTACACATACGCTCATTTCCGGTTTATATCGTGTAGGTGATAGTACCATGCCTGGAATTGGTGTACCAGCCGTTGCCGCTTCTGGTATTTTATGTGCAAATAGCTTGGTGGAGCGATCGCAAACAACAGAGTTATTAAAAATTTTAGACGTTGATTAAATAAATGCTGTGTTGAAAAACCTGCTATAACTGTATATACGTAGATAAAAATACTTAAAAGTAATTATACTTAAATTAGAAATGCTAGGGGAATTAATTGAAGTTGCATCGAAGCTGTTTGAATTTAGCGATCGTTTGAACCAAGCCGAAGATAAAAAACGCCAAAACATAGAAAATTACTTTCGTAATATTGAACAGTGTCTGCGTGATACTGCCAAGCAACTCAAAGATGGTCAAATTCCTCATGATAAGTGGGAAGAATTAAAAGTTTACGCAGATAAACTGCCGAATATTATTGTTGATGAGATAGGTCAAGATAAAGCAAATGAAATTTCTCGCCTACTGAAAATAACTGCCAGCAAACAACCAGATCATAGTTCTATTCCAGAGATAGAGGCTGCTGCTGGTAAATTTAAAGGACTGGTAGTAATAATTAGTACAGGGCATAAACCACTAGATATTAAACAATCACAGCGCCAAAAAATACTTTTACCAATTCCTTTATCTCCCAGCCGTAGAAATTTTATTTCAACAGGTGTTGGTACATCAGTAGGACTAACTACTGGTTGGCTTGTCGGTCAGAATGTAAATTTGTCGCCGATAAACTGGAAAATGGTGAGTTTTTTGAAGGAAAATGCTCAAAAGTTTATTCTTTATAAAGCTCCGCAAATGATTTGCGATCGTGTTCGAGAAATGACACAAGGAGGCTTTAATATTGAAATAGATAAAAATGATAATCAAAAAATAGACACTCAAGACATATTAAAAAATGTCAGTAATGGAAATATTCAATGTGGTTATAGTGGAATTTATTACAACGATGAGAGATATAAAGTTCTATTTTTTGGTTGTGCAATTCCTTTTGGCTTAACACCGCAAGAACAAACTGCTTGGCTGCTCTACAAAAAAAATCCTGATGATGTTTTAACTTTCATACAACAAATTTATTCTACCAAATTGAACTTAAATGTTATTCCTTTTCCTGCGGCGGCTACTGGTGGACAAATGGGTGGATGGTTTAATAGAGAAGTTAACACAGTAACAGATTTTAAGGGAATAAAAATGCGTATTCCTGGTTTAGGAGGAGAAGTTCTGCAAAAATATTTTGAGGTTACTTTAGATAAAGAATTACCAGGCGGTGCAATTCCCATAGATCAAATAGCAGATGAACTCAAGCAAGATAACATTAATGCTGCTGAGTGGGTTGGCCCCTATGATGATTTTCAGCTAGGATTACACAACGTAGCAAAATACTATTACTATCCAGGTTGGTGGGAACCAAGTACAACATTTGATATTCTAGTTAATAGAAATGCTTGGGAAAAACTACCTAAAGAATATCAACGAATATTCCAAACAGCTTGTTTGGAAACATACACAAAACTATTAGCTGAATATGATACTAAAAATAGTGAAAAACTCCAAGAACTGCGCCGATTAGAAAAAATAGGAAAAATTAGATTAGTTCGTTTTAGCAATGAAATTCTGCAAGTAGCTCAGAAGAAAACAGATGAACTATTAACACTTTACTCTTCAAACGCAACATTTAAAGAAGTTTATGATGAATGGAGTAGTTTTAAAATCAAAATCAGAGATTGGTCAAATCTTAATAAAATTTAGTTAGTTGCTGATATTTCCCAGAATGGTAAACTTTTTAGTTATAATTAAACTTAACTTTATAACTGACAAATTGCTTTCAGCACCTGCAACAATTCCATTGCCCGCATAGATTCCATAAAATTTAATAATGGCAGCAGTTGATAAACTGGCGGGTTGCCTTGTTCTATATAAACAAATTGATAACTCCTACCGTTAGTAGTTAAACCCCAAGCTGATTTTTGATTATCTAAACCTTTATAAGCATAAGTTAGTAATTGAGGTAATCCAGTAAATATATCAACTTGACTATTTTTAGATTCAACTAATAACAGCCAGAAATATGCTTGAGGTTTTGTATGTTTAGTTTTACTAATCGCTAAAATATCAAATCTGCCTTTGATTATTTTGTCTTCATCTTCTATTTCAATATCAGCAATATTTTCTTCTAACAGAATTTCAATTGGATAGCGATAAAAGCCAGCCAACCTCAGTAAAGGTGCAACTGCCAAAAACTTTACCTGTCCTTCTGAAACTTTGCCTGTATTTAGATATCGGCGAAAATCATCTCTAATTTCAAAAAGTTCTTGCTGTTCTAACTCAGTCAAAGGTTCCAGATTTAATAAACTAGAAAATGTGACATTGTACTGTTCTTCAAAACCAAACAGCCGATGAACTTCTTCTAAAGATAAATTACGAGCATTAAGTAATGTCATAGATGGATGTTAGGTATTAGTAGTAATTATAGCAGTTTGCATATTCATGAAGTACTCTAGAGAGGTGATATGTAACTTTCTCTACATGATTTCGGTTGTTATGTTTGTACATCATGTACTCAAAACAAGCTGTATCTAAATTATATTGAGGACTGTATAATTAGGACTGCTATAGCAATCTTAAATGATTTATAAAATCTCTCTCTTCACCTGTCACTTATCACTTGTAAACTGTCTCCTTCACCTGAATTAACTGATAATCCTGCACTGTCCCAAGAACGCGATGAGGGCGAGATAAATCAGGAGACTTTTTTTAAATATATCCAAGCGTAGCTAGAAGCTGGTAGTTGGGAAATTGTATCTACAGTCTTTCCGTGAATGGGGGTGTAGAAATTTAAGAGTACGGTATTTTTGCCATCAAGTTTGACAAAGTAAATAGGCTGAGTTTGCAGAATAGACGCGATCGCAGGATCATGGAAAAATTTTCTCAAGGCTGGATTATAGTCACCAATTAATCCCAAACTACCAGCAACCGCTAAAGCTAACCAACAGGGAATCAACCACCCAGCTAACCAATAATTTGCGGTAAAAAAACTTGTAATTGTAGTGGTGACGACCAATCCAAACTCCCGGTAAAATTAAACAACTCAATCCCACAATTAACCCCAAGGGTGCATACTGGCTAATCTCTGCATCACTCCAAATTAAAATATATATGCCTGCTAATAAAACTAAAATACCTAATCCACCAAAGCCATAACTTAAATTACGAGGAAGATTTTTATAGGGTTGTGTTTTTTCGTAAATTTTACCCAACCAATCTAAAGCTAATGCGGCTAATAAGGCGATGAAAGGATAAAGACCAAGACTATAGTGAGATAATCGCGTTGAGAAAATACTGAGTTCTGTAAATAAAATTATTGGAAAGCCAACTAATAATAAATGATAATTGGAAATAGGACGACGACAGGCAACAACTAAACCTAAAACACTGAAAAAAAACCAAGGAAATGCTTTTAAAGGCACATTCCAAAAATAAAATATAATGCCATTTCCGGCTCTTTCTTCAAAACCTAGTTGAAGAACAAACTGTAATAAAGCATTTAAACTATTACTACCATAACGCTGCCAACTCAACCACAGCCAGATGAAAGTGGGGATAAAGCCTAATATTAAACCTAAATAAAAAACTGGGTTAGCAAGATGACAATGACGACGATTTTCCCCAATCAGATAAGGTAATAATGCCATTGCTGGCAAAAAAATCATAAAACTTCTAACTAAGAAGCCTAAACCTAAACTTAAACCAGCCACAAATCGCCAAATAATAGAATATTTTGGTTTTAATTCCGCTTGAAGTAACGAAAAAATCGCTAATAAAACTAAAAAAATCATCGATAAATCAGGTGCGCCTAAACGGCAATATTGCAGCCACAAAAATTCTACGCTCAAAATAGCAGCAGCTAACCAAGCTAATTTTTGATTTAAAATAATTTTGCCGATTTCATATATGAGAAATAAGCACGAAAGTCCAGAGATTGCACTGGGAATTCTAGTACTAACTTCACTCATCCCAAATATTGTATAAGCACTAGCAATCATCCAATAAAAACCAGGAGTTTTATGATGCACAGTACCCCAAGGTGCTATCCAATCGCCAGAATCAAACATCCGACGCGCCCGCCAAGCATACAACCCCTCATCATGTGCCATCAAACTATTCTGCCCAGAGGTAAATAATAATAAAGGCAGTAGCCAAATTAACAAGCTGATATAAGGAAATGCAGCTGATAAGCGGAACTGTTGCCAAATAGACTGCAACCGAAGTAACTGATACAACATTAATTTTTGAAAATAGAGTCTGGTGGCTAGGAAAGAAAGGTAATTATGCCAGTCTAGTTTGGTAAGTAGAGTCTTTGTTAAGTAATGGCTTGGTTAATAAAGAAACATCCTTATCAACCAAGCCATCATTAGTTTAAGTCAACTATGACATTTATTTAGCTTGCTTGCTGCCGGAGATATTGTCCATTCAATCCTGCTTGTATCCAACTCAAGCATTCATATTCGGAATTGAATAATTTTGGTGCAGCAATATTATTCAATAACTCTGGTGGATAATGATCGTAGAAATATTTCCCATTTTGTTGAAAGATGATAATCAGGTTGTAACGGAAAATATAGCGCAACTTAAAACAATCTTGTTGACTGATAAATTCTAGATTTTTTTCAAGATGTTCTTTGGCAATATCAATAATATTATTAATGCTATTACCGTAGATGCCCGCTGGATTTTCTGTTTTGTGAAATCTACTTTTATTGCCAATTTCTGACAACAGCTTGTAGGAATAGATTTCGTAAGCATCAGCTTTGCCGTAAACAAACGGAATGATGAGATATCCTTGATATGAAATTGATTTTTCATAAAGAAGACGACTCATCTGAACCTCCTTTGATGAAACTGTTTACCAATGATCGCCCCAATCACAATCCACATAAAAAACCAAGCCATTTTTGTTAGCTATTTTTAAACATTGTTAATATCCTCTTGGCAAATTTCCTCAGAGGTATATAATCTCCTTTTCAAAAAAAGGGAACTAATCTAGCTTTATTAAAAATGTCTTGCAATAACTATTATTACTCTTTTTGAAAAGAGAATGAACTGAATATGTTATGAAAGTAAAAAAATTAGATAAATTTCCGAAAAAGTTTACCACAAACTTAGCTGACTTGGTGGATTTTCTAGTTGATTCCAAGGTAAAGGGGGAACTGGAACACCGCTTTGTTCTAATAGCTGTTGAAAGTGACGGGCGTTGTGTGGCGATCGCTCTTCTAGAGGACAATGGACAAAGAAGTAGATTTTCGTTCCCGTTTGCAACCATTGTTGAATCTGCGTCACCCATTCTGCCATAAACTGCTGATTCTCAGATAAAGTGGGATGGGAAATGAACCGAATCAAACTAAAAGGTGCAGTAACGCTGAATTGTAGAGGTAATTTAGGTTTGCGTCGTTCTGATTGTAACTGTGGGTCATCTTCGCCATTGTAAATTGGACGCGAATCTAAGAGTACTCTTCCAACACCGAGATTTTCTAGCAATGCTGTTAATTGACTACTGTAAGGTTCTTTAAACCAGTCTAAATGTCTCACTTCTAAAGCGAGAGGTACAGTTTCACGCGGCCAAGCTTCCAGAAAAGCGGTTAAATCATCAATGAGTTTCGCTGGATAATTGGGAGGTAACTGAACAAACATCGGCCCCAAGCGTTTCCCTAAAGGCTGCATTCCTTCTAAAAATTTCAACGCTGCGGAAATATTGGGTTGGAGTAAACCTTTATGGGTGATATCGCGTGGTAACTTCAGGCAAAATTCAAAACCTGGGGGTGTTTCCGCTACCCAACGACTCACGGTTTCTTGGTTAGGCACAGCATAAAAGGTAGTATTGCCTTCAACCGTAGTCAAGCGGCGACTGTAGAGACGCAAAAAATCAGTAGCGCGAGTTCCTGGGGGATACAATTCACCCACCCAACCTTTATATGCCCAAACTGCACAACCAATAAAAAAGTTCACTGACTAGCCTTGAGTGTTCTTACTTAATTGTAAAGGCTTATGGATGGCGCGATCGCTTGGTGCTGTTTTTCCCAAAAATAAATACGGGAGAACTAATCTAATAGTATGAAGCAAAAATCTTTACAAGCATCTTTGCTGGAAATTCTACTACCTCTAGCATTAATTTTTGGTTTAGTTTTACTTTTAAGCCTCAATGTCGAACAAACTCACCAAACCGAGGCAGCACAAGCACCGTTAGAATCTTGGTTAAAATTAATTGTTGGTTATCTCGCCGCCACCGCCGAAATCGCCGCCGCACTGGTAATTGGACTAGCTGTGATTCGTGGAATATTGCTTTATCTGCTGCAAACTTTTTCTCGTTCTAGACAACATATTGATTCTACAGAAGTAGTGCGTTTGCAGTTGGGGCGGGTATTAGCTTTGGGGTTAGAATTTACCGTTGCTAGCGACATTTTAAGAACGGCTGTTGCACCTACACGCCAAGATATTCTCAATTTAGGGGCAATTGTACTTTTGCGAACATTGCTGAATTACTTTTTAGAACGAGAAATTCAGCAGGTAGAACAAAGTCGTTCTAAAAGTTATCAAAATCCTGAACAACCTGAAAACACATAGTAGATTTAAGATAGGCAAAAAATTTCTATACCCAGCAACTTATATAGGCAATTGTTTAACTCGGAAAGTGCGATCGCTCTACCGGGGTGGATGTACGACCTTGCCCATAGCCGATTACAATTAAAGACGCGATCGCATTTTCTCAAGGAGTATGCAGTAGTGCAGCCGGATTTACTAGGCTTAGAAATTAGCAAGGGAGAACTGAGACGCTTGACTGGGTTTGACCCAGAAGATGTTTTCCGGCCTTCGGTAATGAAAGATAAAGAGAAGCGATTTGGCTTTTTGATGAATGAATTGCTGGTAGCGTTAGCACTCACACCAATTATTGTGGGCTTTATTTATGCGTTTATTATTTTGCCCACTATTGGTTCTTCCATTACATTAGGCATTATTTTATTGATTGTAGTACCGTTGGCTGTTTTAGTTGGGCGATCGCTCTGGCGCAGTTTCACTTGTCCGAAAGCACTCACCATGCTTTTAGATGAAGTTGACCAATATCATGCTGTGATTAAAGCCATAGATATTCACGACGAATTAGCAACTTCAGATAACTATATCAACGACAGAGAACAAGTAATTTCTGCCTTACAACTAATTCGGGAAGATTTAGTTCGCGCCTTAAAAACCGAGCGCATTTTACGGGACAATAAAAAACTACTGGCAAATAATCAAGAATTATTTGTGAATAATTTAGCTAATCTGCAAGCATTACAAGTCAGTACCCAAGCTGGCGAATATGCTCAATTACTCAATCAATCATTGCAGATTGCTCTTGATGTACAAGCCGAAATTAGAAAATTGCAAAAGCTTTAATTGTGCATAAATTAGGTTGGTAGAAATAAAGATAACTACTGAAGGCTCTGCTTTATCATCAGTCGTTAATAATAGTTTCAAGTCTATTTATATTTCTTAATATAATTTTGGTTATTTCCACCGACTTACTTACAAAGTGGCAACTAATCTTATTCATTCCCCGGAATGACTGTGGAAATTTATTCTGGATAGACTATGGCATCCTAATTACAGACAATTCTATTTAAAGATAAATTGCATCAAGAAAGTTTACTATACTCAAGTTTTGCAGCCAAACGCAATCTTACTTTTAGGCTGTGAGCTTCATCGTAAACGATAATGCTTAAACCATATACTATCTTTACGATATCGAATATTCAGGAGGAGAGCATGAAGTTGTCCACCCACTTCAGGAGAGCCGTATGGGTCTATATCCCAATACGTAATTCCTTCTGGCTCTTGCAACAGTGCAGGTTTGTATTCATATCGAAAGTTTTGCCCATCTTGAATAGATTTTGTAACAAATACACCCCATTTATAATTATCATTTTTAAACATCCAAATTCCTCTACTATGAGTTTCATTGATGCCTGTTTTTCCATTCAGAAGGAACAAATATTTACCGTCAGTAGAAAAATCCCCACCCTGGATATATGGAGATAAGCTTTCTCCATATTCTTTAGGTATTCCAGTTAGATAAAAATTATGTGAAAACTTCAAATTTAATTTGCCCTGATTGCGGAGGGTCTCCCAATCAATGTCATAAACGTCTATTGGGTTGTTGGAATCTATTTTATTGTGAGAAGTAAATAGCTGTCCATTTGGTGTAATAGAACACCACCCACTTCGAGTTCTATTCTTTAATAACGCATAGCTAACAAAACTTAAATCATCTTCTCTAAAGACTCCAATAGCTGGCGTTTCTGTAGATGAGCGTTCAATAGGTATAAAAATGTAACCATTTAGAGCATCAAGATCACCAAAATGATCAAAGCCCTCCCGTTTTAATACTTCAGGCATTTCCACTCTTAAGACCCCAGGAAAACCAGAACGGCCAGGCCACATATTCTTCGAGTTATCCAAATTTATGCTCAATGGAACTTTCCAAAGAACTTCTTTCTGAGTGAAAAACCAACTATCGTGATTATTTCCTACGCCTTGTAATCTCTCAGTCCAGCTTCCCCATTTGTCGCTTGGGTAATTTCCTAAATATGAAATAGAAGGTTCATTAGATTGTGTGTGTACTACATCACTAGGCAAGATAACTGTCAGAATCACTCCAATACTAAAGAGTAATTTCCTCATAACTTCCTTATACAGTTTTAATTTCAGCATTGCTTGAATTCATTGAACAGGACTTAATACTCAATCTCAACAAAACCATTTTGCATACTTACTGACTTGATATTAGAAATATTAATGATGCCTGGTAAGTTTTTAAGGCTAGTATCTGACATTTTTTGGCGCACTGTATCGCTATTGAAGTGAGTCATTATCGCATCCGCAATTGATTTTTTTATCTTGCCTTTATAGTCGGTAAAGCTATTACAGATATCTATGCCAATATTGCAAATGCCTGCCGCCTGAAATTCTCCTCCAACTTGAACATCGACTGCTTTCAAAGCAATTCCACCTTTATAGGAAATAGGAACTAACTGGAGTCTGATATTGGGATTTTCCCAGTTCACATCAGGCGCACCTTTATCTTGGCCAATAATGCAGTTTCTATAACCCTTACGAATTAGCCTTTTGCGACGGCAGATACCTTTTATTTCCGATCCTTTGCTTTCAAAAGTCGCTTCTAGCTCAAAAGCTTTATCTAGAGGCTTAACCTGAAGCTTGTTAGATTTCAGATTTGCAACATTATAGATATAGAGACGCCTGAGTACACGCTTTCTAAATTCAGGAATGTCGAACTTGTAAACAAAGCCGTAAAAGTTTATATAAGAACTGTTGGGTTCGTGCCAGCTATTACCATGTTGTTTACCATAACTATTCAAGAATACTTCACTAACATCAAGTCCATCATTAAAGATTTGAGCAACAATACCATTTGGGATTTTTTTACTTGCTGCCAGAGCAGAATCTGAGCCAATTATGTTAAACATATTGACTGTCATTAATAGTGTAATATGAGTGGCTACAAATCTCTTCCAATTCATATTTATTGCCTCTATAATTCAGTTATTCTTTTGAGATACTCACTTTAGAAAAGCAGTAATTATCTCTGTAAGATTTACCATATATCGATAACTGGATTCAGGCGAATAGACATCAGAATGAATTAATATTCTTCCTAAAAAAGTTAATTGGTATACATAAGGGATTTTTCTAAAAGTTCATTAGATAACATATTAAGGATTATTTAGCTGAATAAATTAGGACTTGTATATTTACATAAAAAAACTACAAATCAGATATTTTGGTAACTAAATTAATAATTTATTATTGACTTATTAACAATCAAGCATCTTTAGTAACTAAATCTGCTGCACCATCACGAACAGTTTCTAGGCAATTCACACTACCCAGTGAGATCACCATATTCATTAACTATTCCATCCAACTTGATCATCAACTATTGAAAAAACATTTCGCGGACTAAGCAATCTGCATAAATTAATACATTGCTCAATAACTTCTCGTTACCAATACGAACAATCTTCTATAATTACAGCTACGGTTTTATTATTTGCGACTAAATTCAGAATTAATGAAACAGGAAGTAGTATTCCGCGAATGCAAGCTTCTCTACCTGGAATACTTGAGTTAGATGTAATGCAGTCAAAACTTAACAGAATAATATTCTCACCTGAATATAAATATACTGTTTTTGCAGGATAATAAAAAACTGTTGGTAAATACACTCAATCATTGCAATTTGCAATTAAAAGCATTGACTATCCTCACATATCCCATGAGTAACAAACCTAAAATAATTGTCTTAGATGATGACCCTACCGGTTCGCAAACAGTCCACAGTTGCTTGCTGCTAATGCGCTGGGATGTGGAAACTTTACGCATCGGTTTGCGCGATGAATCACCGATTTTTTTTTGTCCTGACTAATACCCGTGCGCTACCTCCAGAGTCAGCCGCAGCTGTGACTAGAGAAG
The DNA here is from genome assembly GCF_001298445.1 of Nostoc piscinale CENA21. Lineage (NCBI taxonomy): Bacteria > Bacillati > Cyanobacteriota > Cyanophyceae > Nostocales > Nostocaceae > Nostoc > Nostoc piscinale. Next base: position 315,023 of record NZ_CP012036.1, read on the forward strand.
TTTGTCAAAATTTAAAACAGGCAATAGCGGCTGAAGGAATTAACGATTTTTTAGTAGTCAGCCGTTCTGATTCTACATTACGCGGTCATTATCCGATTGAAACAGATGCGATCGCCGAAGAACTCGGCCCTTTTGATGCTCATTTTCTCGTACCAGCATTTTTTGAAGGCGGACGCATCACCCGTGACAGCACCCATTACTTAATTATTGATGGTGTCCCAACTCCAGTACATGAAACTGAGTTTGCCCGCGATTCTGTATTTGGTTATCATCACAGTTACTTACCCAAATATGTCGAAGAAAAAACTCAAGGTCGCATCAGTACGGAGTCTGTCACCCGATTTTTGCTGGCTGATATTCGTGCTGGTAGCTTAGAACGCTTGCTGCAACTCACTGGTAATCAATGCGCTGTAGTTGATGGTGAAACTCAAGCCGACCTCGATATGTTCGCCAAAGATTTATTAGCTGCCGCCAGCCAAGGTAAACGCTTTTTATTTCGTAGCGCCGCCAGCATTTTAACAGCTTTGGCTGCATTACCACCCCAACCGATTGCGGCCGAAAACATGGCTAAATATGTGCGCCAAGGTAAACCTGGTGCAGTCATTGTTGGTTCCCATGTCAAAAAAACAACTCAACAATTAGAAGCACTCCTGCAAACAGCCGGAACAGTGGGAATTGAAGTTGAGGTACAAAAATTACTAGATAATCAAGAAAATTCCGCTCATACTCTGCTGACTGAGACATTAGCAAATATTCAGACTGTACATAACGCTGGCAAAACCCCTGTTGTTTATACTAGTCGTCAAGAACTCACTTTTAATGATGTTAAAACGCGGCTAGATTTTGGAATTCAAGTTTCTAGTTTATTGATGGATATTGTGCGGGGTTTACCTGCTGATATTGGCTTTTTAATTAGCAAAGGTGGAATTACTTCTAATGATGTCTTGAGTACTGGCTTGGCTTTAACAACCGCCAGATTACTTGGACAAATTCTCGCTGGTTGTTCAATGGTAACTACACCGGCAAACCATCCTCAATTTCCCAATTTACCAGTTGTACTATTTCCTGGTAATGTTGGCGATGCTAATGCGTTGGCAACAGTTTATCAACGGTTAACTAAAGAATTATGAAGTCTGAAAATTATTCGAGTTTTTAGGCTGCAAACTTGATTTTTCATTGGATGTTAATCAAAACTAATGACTCTTGACTAATGACAATCGCCAAAAAACAGTGCAATATGTATGCCTAATAGCTGTCCAGATGTCTAGTTAAGAATAATAAATCAGGGTTGATACAAAATGTTTGTTCTGAAATACTTCAGAAACATGAGTTCAGTGCAAAACTCAAAAGTTCTGAGCCGCAGTTGTTGGTGCATCCCTTGGGAGGTCACAGAAGCGTTAACAGCACTCAGTCCTCATAACTTTCTTGGGTGAGAATGTTGTTCCGTTGTGTAACTAATTTAAGATAAGTAATTACCCGGAGTTTCCGTTGTGTTTATGGCTGGTGCTGCATGACTTCTGATTTTGCTATCCCCAATCCAGAGTCAAATTCTGCGCTTCCTGATGCAGAGTCCATCACTCACCTATCTGAAATAGATGTAAATTCCACGGTTTCTCAGATTGAACCGAATTCTACCGTTTCTGATCCAGATCCCCATTCTGTGATTCCAGATACGGAGTTATCATCTGTTCTCCTTTATTTAAAATCAAATTCTCCGCCCTTAGTGTTAAATCCAGAGTCTGTCCCCCAAGAATCAGAGTCAAATGCTCCAATTTTGGATGTAGAGTTAAATCCTGCGCCTGAAGAATCGGAATTAAATTTGGCTAAAGACTTAGAAGCGAATGCTGAAGTCCCCCATACAGATGCGAGTTCTACTCTTTGGGATGTGACAGAAACCGAAGTAGACAATCGACTCAAAAATCATATCCAAGTCCAGTTCAAACATGAAGACGGAAAACTGTTAGTGATTTTACCGACAGAATCCCAGTTACCTGCTTCAGAACTGGCTTGGTCTGATATTTGGCAACAGTTAAAGTTGCGATTAAATGCAGGCGATCGCTTAAGAATACCAAATACACCTGTACATTTGGTAGCTCATGACCGCTTGTTAGATAGCAGACAACTGCAAGATTTAGCCGACAGCTTTAGTGAAGTCCAACTCCAACTCAAATATGTTGCTACGAGTCGGAGACAAACTGCGATCGCTGCTGTCACATCAGGGTATTCTGTAGAGCAACTACAGCCCCAAACTTCCCTCAGTTCTGAACCTCAAGCCACACCTACCACCCACGCCGATGCACTTTATCTCGAAATGACCGTGCGATCGGGAGTCGAAATTCGCCATCCCGGCACAGTAATTTTGCTAGGAGATGTCAATCCAGGTGGTATCGTAGTTGCAGAAGGAGATATTTTAGTCTGGGGGCGTTTACGTGGAATTGCTCATGCTGGTGCTGGGGGGAACCGTGAGTGCCTAATTATGGCTTTGCAAATGGAACCAACTCAATTGCGAATCGCCGATGCTGTAGCTAGAGCGCCAGAGAAGCTACCAGCACAATTTTCTCCCGAAGTGGCACATATCACGCCGCAAGGAATTCGCATCGCTAGGGCTACGGATTTTTCTAGAAATCAATTAGCTAGGATAAATCCAGTACCATAAATATCTATTATAATTCCTGAACCCTCATCGCTCGCAACTCTGAACATGACTCGCATTATTGTGATTACCTCCGGCAAAGGAGGGGTGGGTAAAACTACAGTGTCAGCAAACCTAGGTATGGCCCTAGCTAAAATGGGTCGTCAAATTGCCTTGGTTGATGCAGATTTTGGTTTGAGAAATTTGGACTTGCTGTTAGGACTAGAAAACCGCATTGTCTACACAGCAGTAGAAGTTCTCTCTAGAGAATGTCGGTTAGAACAAGCCTTAGTCAAAGACAAACGCCAAACTAACCTCGTACTTCTACCAGCAGCCCAAAACCGTTCCAAAGATGCAGTCACCCCCGAACAAATGAAGTTATTAGTGAATGCACTAGCCCAAAAATATCAGTATGTCATTATTGATAGTCCGGCGGGAATTGAAAACGGATTTAAAAATGCGATCGCCCCAGCCAAAGAAGCCCTAATTGTCACTACACCAGAAATCTCCGCCGTCCGAGACGCTGACCGGGTAGTTGGGTTACTAGAAGCACAAGGTATTAAGCGTGTACACTTAATAATTAACCGGATTAGGCCAGCAATGGTGCAAGCAAATGACATGATGTCTGTCCAAGATGTTCAAGAACTGCTTGCAATTCCCTTGATTGGCGTAATTCCTGACGATGAGCGTGTAATTGTCTCAACCAATCGTGGCGAACCTTTGGTATTAGGGGATACTCCCTCTTTAGCGGCCCTAGCGGTGGAAAATATTGCTCGGAGATTGGAAGGAGAAACCGTCGAATTTTTGGATCTCGACGCACCCCCAGATAACATCTTCGCCCGATTGCGTAAGTTGTTGTGGACAAAGATTGTTTAATGTTTCAGTCTCCTGATATCTATTAGCAATGATCATTGAACTTATCGAACGACTTTTTTCTCGACCTCCTGAAAACAGTCGCAATCAAGTGAAACGTCGCCTACAAGTCGTCATAGCCCACGACCGCGCTGATCTAGATGCTCAGACGTTAGAAAAAATGCGTCAAGAAATTCTAGATATTGTCTGTCGCTATGTGGAAATTGAAACTGATGGCTTGGAATTTTCCCTAGAAAGTAACCAAAGAACCACAGCTTTGATTGCCAATTTGCCAATTCGGCGAGTGAAAGACTCAATGTCTCTTTTGGAAAGTAGTGATAAACCCCAGTAGTTGCTCAGAAAGTGCTGAGGAGCCACTGCGTTGGGCGGGTTTTCCGACTCCCTCAGTGGCGTTGCTGAGTAAAAACAAACAAATCCTCTAGTCCCTAGCCTCCACCATCTTTTTCATACTTGGTGGTCAAACTTTTCCACTGCAACTGCTATGTAAAAATTCTTTAGAAAATGCCTTTTAACCCGTAATATACACAGGCTAGACTACCAACTATATAAACAAACCAAGTGAGAAAAAAGCCAATAGCTCGCCCTGGAGAAGGGCCGTAAGTTTTGATTAAACCCCATGCGTGGGCAATCCGAGCTACAGTTATGCTGCATCCCAACAGCCATAACAGCCATATTTGTACTTGCATTAGTTCTAAAGCCAGTACAAACAGTAACGCATGAGGTACATACTCAGCAAAATTTCCATGAGCGCGAACCTTGCGTTGCAACAACCCATCATCTTGACTTTGAGTGGAGAACAGTTTTTGAGTACTTTGCTCAACCAAAGTAGCCCAAGCACCAGGATTAACTAAAGGATCAGGTTGTTGTGCAATGTCTTTTTTAGACTCGCCATGCCAAACTCTAGTTTTTGTGCGTTCAAAGGCCACAATATAAGACAGAAAAAAAGCAATCAGACCATTCAGCCCAATAAAAAGAGTTGAGATAGGAATAGAATTCTCGATCATTTTTCGTAAGTTGCAGATTCTGTGTGCAGAATAGACCTATTTAATGAAACTGTTGTATTTTGGGCAAACTAAACTAGCCTAAAACATCAGATAAGTAATGATATCACTGCAATTTGCCCACAAATTCTCTTTGAGTTTGCTAGTTTGTACTACTCTACTCACGACTTGCCAAGTATCTCAAGCATCTCAAGTATCAACTCCTCAAACATCAGGTGTGAAAGAAAGTAAAATTATTGGAGGTGCAATTGATTGCGACAACAATGGGCGACAAAATGACTCACGCATTGATGATGATGGTGATGGTATTCCCGATAGATGCGTGATTGATCATTCTGCAACCGCAAAGCAGGAAATTCATCAAGACACGCCAAAACAACTGTTTGAGAAGCTAATGCAGTCGCTCACAGATATGACTGAAGGTTGCGATGAAACGACAAAAGTAAAAGCAGGTGTAGTTTATAGAATTTGTACTATCAATAATGAACCTGTTACAGCTTCGGAAGCACTTTTAGAAGTAGGAGACGGGGTAGGTTTCTGGTTCAAAAATAAGAAAGTCGTAGCCATCCAATATTTCCACTCTGGAGAAACTTTATTTTTTGATGATGAACAACTAATTGCTAAATTTTTTCACAACGAAGAACTACAAAGTGAATTTGCAGATGAAGAACGTCGAGAAGCTGAGAATTTAGCTCAATCTGGCTACCAAACAATTTTTCAAGTTTTTACTGATAAATCTCCCTAATTTCTCAGGGAAATCGGATTTTAGAATTTTCCCAGTACAGGTTGGCGGAAATAAAGCACCGATTATAAATTGCTGAAAAGCTCACTATCAGGGTTTCTTCATTTCAGACTTCAGCCTTTTTACACTAGTACAGTTGGCGTAAATAAACAGACCATAAGGAATTGCTCAAAGGTTTGTGGTATCACTATTCCTTCTTTTTCGTTTTTACTTTTTCCTTGTTGTACTAGTAGGCGTTGCTGATTTTAGAGACACAAAAACATCTGAAAGTTCAACTCGTGGATGTTTTTCATCTCACTTTCAGCAACGCTGACTATTTTGCTAACAACAGACGCGATCGCTCGCGCCACTATTTAGCCTTATACTGCTTCTGTATTCTTTTCTCCAGTCCGAATCCGCACTACTTGTTCAACAGGAGAGATGAAGATTTTACCATCACCAATTTCGCCTGTGCGGGCAGCAGAAATAATTTTGTCTACCACCATATCAACTTGATTATCTTCAACAACAATTTCTACTTTCAGTTTTTGCAGAAACTCAACAGTGTATTCCGAGCCACGATAGCGTTCGGTTTGTCCTTTTTGTCGTCCAAAACCTCGCACTTCGGAAACTGTCATCCCCACGATACCCGCATTAACCAAAGCAATTTTCACTTCGTCAAGCTTAAATGGGCGAATAATTGCTTCTACTTTTTTCATGTATTTGACTCCTAAATCTTTAATAGGTTCGTTTATCTATCTAAGCAGATCAACCGTCTGACATTATTACCAATAACCCGATTACCAAAACATAATGTAATAATTGCAACTTTTTTTTAAAGTGTCTGGTTTTTGTCTATGTAGTTTTGGGAATTCCGATTGAAGCCCAAAATAATGAGAGATGCAAGGAACGAGGGGAAACTTGCTTGATTTACCTTAAAAATAGAAAAATTCTATATTTAAGTAGATTTGTTAACAATTCATGGCCAAATTAGTTACTTTGATGGGCAAACAAGGGTCGTACAATTAAATACCCAGCACCAAAAGCGGTCAGCATAACTAACACAATCGTAATGACTAATCCCCAACCATTAATTCCCTTCTTGTCGGTTTCCCTTGCAGGATAATAGCTGACAGGCTGTTCCTCGATAAAGATGGTTTCTGGCTGGTGAGAACTGATTTCGACCACAGGTAAAGGAAAAGGACGGCGTTTGGTTTTAGGCGCAGCTGGTGGACGAGGACGCGATGACTGCGAACGTGGGCGTGCTTCTTTTTTTGGCTGTCTGGTGGGATTTTTCCCTTCACCACTAGCACGGGTAGGCGGGTTACTATCCTTACTTTCGGGGACACGGAAATCAACTAGTTTTTGCAATTGAGAAACAGACTGCAAGACTTTGGCAATTTCTTGGCGGAGAAATTTATTTTCTTGCACAAGTTGTTGATTTTTAGCGGTGAGTGCATCTAACTGTGCTTGGGTTGCTTCTAACTCTGCTGCCAATTCCCGATATACGTACAATGGCACAGAGGAGGGATGATTTGGAGAAGCGGGCCGTTTTGCAGAGTGGCTATGAACAGCTGCTGTGGTTGTTCGCATCGGTGAATTGGTATCAAAAGTTAAGGTAATGGAATTTTACAGAAATGCTAAAGGAAATGGCTAGATATGAAACTATGCCCAAGAATAATAGATAAATGCCGAGATAGCAAAGATTTTTTTCGGTCGAGTCAATACCTAAAAATTGCCATAACAAGCAACTAACAACTTACAATATTCCACTAAACACAGGTCAATTTCGTAACAAAGGAAAAAAGTGTCCTACAGGGCCTTGACCTTTGCCTATACTGAGTGAGTAAGCAAGAGCAGTTGTAACATACTCTTTTGCTTGTTTGACAGATGTTAACAAATCCTTGCCCATTGCCAAATTAGCAGCGATCGCAGCTGATAGAGTACAACCAGTACCGTGGGTATTTTGCGTTTCAATTTGTTGTGTTGTCAAGAGTTCCAAACAATTGCCATCAAACCAGATATCTACCCCACGGGCATTGCCCTGCATCCCACCACCTTTCACTAAAACAGTCTGCGCTTTGAAGTGGCTGTGAATAGTTTGGGCAGCAGCCCTCATATCATCTAAAGTATTTATCGGGAAACCGCTTAAAATCTGAGCCTCATAGCGGTTAGGAGTAATAATTACCGCCTGGGGAATTAACTGCTGACATAACGTCTTAATAGCATCATCATCAATTAACTGCGCCCCTGTGCGAGATACCATCACCGGGTCAACCACTAAATTATTAATTTCTAAAGCCTCTACTTGTTGGGCAACAGCCGCGATAATTTCTTGATTTAGCAACATTCCGGTTTTCGCTGCTATAACGCCAATATCCTCTGCTACCGCCTGCATTTGGGCAGTAACAGCCTCCGGTGGCATCGCATCTACTCGCGCCACTCCCAAGGTATTTTGCGCCGTCACGCAGGTTACAGCACTAGTACCGTGGACACAGTGAAAGGCAAAGGTGCGTAAATCAGCTTGTATCCCCGCACCACCGCCACTATCAGAACCAGCAATAGTTAAAGCCACAGGTATTTTCGATATCTTTTCGGCATTCATAAGGGGAGTTTGGGCGTGAGGGTGTAGGAGGACAGGGGGGACAAGGGAGACAGGTTAGAAGCAATGATTAATGACCTTTGACTGCTAACTCTTGGTCAATTAATTTCAGACTTCATACTTCATTTGACCTTCAACAAAGGATTTGGTTGTGGGTTTTGGGGTCTGGTTTGTGGCACAACTGTAAGATAAGGTTGCAGTTTTTCGGAGTCAACCCAGCCAGAGTAATATTTTACGCTAGTAGATTTAGGAGAAATATCGAGTAATTCTAAATCACCACGCATTGCATTCCAATTCATTGGTAATTCTGGTTTAAATTCTCCAGAACCGATACCTTGAGGGCCGCCACCAACTAAATTGAGGGAAACTTCATCTAAGGCACGAATAAAGCGTTGTCCATTCCAGTGCCATTCAAAACCAGGCCATTCAATAGGAGGTTTGCCTGTGGGTAAAGAACGCCCAAACTCATACTTACTTGCACCTTCGTTGAGTTTTGTTGTGAAACCTTGAGGATATGTCACTTCGTAACGTCCTTTATTTGTTTGGAACTTCACAGGACTCCACCACAAAACTTCTACAGTGTCATTAGCAGCCAAGGATGCAGCAGACTTTTGATTAGTTGAGGCACTGTAAATCGGCAGTGTTGCTGGTACTTTAGCCATTGCCGTAAAGCGCCAACAAGACCAATTTTGAGGGCTATCAGCAGCTTGCCATTTCACTTGGCAAACTCCGTTAGCACTACTAACCCACAGAATGTTATTTTCTACTCTGAGTTTGTCAGAAATTGCCCCAACTAAAGGACTGTTATTTGTAGTGTAGGTACTTAAAGAATTATCAGGGCGGTAAGCAACTAATCCCTTGGCAGGAATGTAGAGATTCCCTTCCCCACTAACATTAGTACCCATCCAGAAGGTAGGGCTATTAACATCGCCAGTAATGGCTAAATCTGTGATTTGTGTAAATGCAAGAGCTTGTGGTTGAATTAGGCTAAATTTATCAGTTTTTGGGTCATAACTAACAATAGTGGCAATGCCGTTGTTACCTTCACCTTGCTCAAATGCAATTGACCACCAAATCTTGTCGCCATAAATTAAACTAGATGTAATTCTTGGCACACCTAACAAATTTCCTTCAGCAGAAAATCCGGCTTTTACTGCTGCATTCTGCAAATCTTTAAGTGTGTACAAAGTTTGGCGTTGAGGAGTTTTATTATTAGGTGTAATGAGTTCAAAAACTATTTTATCTTTGGTTGGATCTTTTACTTCTGGTCGGGAGAGATTATTATTTGAACCTAAAGAATAATTTGGCTCTTGCACAACCCGATACTGATAAGTTTTATCTTGAAAGTTAATATTTTTGAACTTGGGATTTACTATATCTTGGGCAAAAGCGGCATAGTTGGTAGGTGGCTGTAAATCTTTGGGTAAAGTTCCTTTTTGGACTGTCCAAGTATTATTAGCCCGACAGAAAACAAAATCCTGCTTTAAAGTTTGAAATTTAATCGTGTCATCATCCGCTACAATATTGCGAATATGCCAATCAAACCTGTCATAAAAGCCTTCGTTTTGCTTTTGTTCTGATAAAGCAACAACCTCAGCTTGAGGACAGTTTTCTACTTTGGCTTTCACGGTATTTGTAGCTTGAGAGATGCCGTCAATCTGAGAACTACAAGCACCAAGAAGTAATAATACACCCAAAACAGCAACATTTTTTTTGCATGACGAATTCTCATCTAGTGAGCAAGATTGAATATTTTTTATTTCTGTTTCTAACTACAATTTCTCTAAACCAGATTTCCCAAATTTTTGCAAAAAAATCAATTATATCTGTATTCAGAAAAATTAGGGCATTGTGTAGATATAAAAATTAGTAAGAGTAATACTTTTACCTCCTGCCCTCTGCCTCCTGCCTTCTGCCTTCTGCTATGATTTGGTTAAAATATTTGCTTGAAAAATGCTTAGGAAATTAGATCCCCGACTTATAGAATAAATCGGGGATCTGATTTTGCTTTGCTTCTCAATATACCTTGCAATTTCCTATAACTGAAGACAGCTTGGAGATTAACTTTGTTCCCTGCGTAAATTTTGTAATGCTCCCTGTAAATACTTAGCCCATTGCACGGCTAAGGGGATTTCTGTAAATGGTACAAGTACAGATTTAGCGGGTTCAGCAATAACAAATTCTATTTTGATGTCTCTACCTTTTGCGGGTGGCGTTTCTATATTGACGACTGTATCGTTGACCAAAAGATTGATTTCTTTGACATCAAGTAAAGAAAAAGTTTCTAAATTGATTGGGCCTTTGGTTGTGGGTTTACCCCAAGTAAGATTGTTGTCTTTTTGACCTAATACCGCATAAATATCATATTTAGCTCGTTCAAATTGTTCTGCCCAAGTTCGATAAGCCTCGACTTTTTGATATTCTTTAGAGCCTTGCCAAGCTAACCAAAAAAAACGCTATCAACAAAGGCAACCATAAAAGACCACGTTCCATCGTTTAACAAATCCTGAGTCGTAAGTGAAGGTTTAACTAACTAAAGTGACAATTACACCAATCAGGGATGTAAATAAGTTATGTTAGTGAGCAAACTGGCAAAAGCGGTAACGAGTTAATATGAGAAGGCTATTATTATTGTGCCTGTTTATTATTGGGCTGGGTGCTGCTGTTTTGGGATTTTTAAATTTTCAGGGACTAGCAGCAAAAGGTGATTTTGAAACGATTGTGCTTGATTTTCGGGAAGATATTGGCAAAGATGAAATAAACCGAGATTTGCAAGCGATCGCTCAACAATACAACGTCACACCCCAATTAGATAATAAGTTTTCTGCACAAGACAATGTGTATATTATCAAAGGCGATCGCCAAAGGCTCAAAGAACTGAAAAAATCTCAGTTTGCCAAAGCCACAGAATTTATTGAACCGAATTACATCTATAGAATTCCCCCAGAACCTCAAACCACTGTTCTTGGAGAACTTACCCCGCCCCAAAATAACGAGGCCAAACCTTCCTTAATCGGCCCCAACGACCCATATTACAGCAAGCAGTGGAACCTGCACAAAATCGGCATTGAAGGCGCGTGGAATGAAACCAAAGGTAGCGGCATTACCGTTGCAGTCATTGATACTGGTGTTACTCAAGTACGGGACTTAAAAGAGACCAAATTTGTCAAAGGCTATGATTTTGTCAATGACCGAGAACAAGCCACCGACGATAACGGACATGGTACACACGTTGCAGGTACAGTTGCCCAAGCTACTAATAATCAATATGGTGTCGCGGGTGTTGCTTACCAAGCTAGTCTAATGCCACTAAAAGTCTTAAATGAGTACGGTGGTGGCACAGTTGCTGATATTGCCGAAGCGATTAGATTTGCGGCCGATAAAGGTGCAGATGTCATTAATATGAGCTTGGGTGGTGGTGGTGAAAGCCAGTTAATGAAAGATGCTATTGATTATGCCTACAAAAAAGGTGTAGTCATCATCGCGGCGGCTGGCAACGAAAGTGCCAATGGTGCAAGCTATCCGGCCCGTTACCCCCATGTTATCGGTGTGTCCGCTTTCGGCCCAGAGGGTGAAAAAGCAGACTACTCTAACTATGGTGCTGGCGTAGATATTTCCGCCCCTGGTGGTAGTGACACTGGCAAGATTTTGCAAGAAACCATCAACGAAAATGGCGAAAGTGAGTTCTTGGGACTCCAAGGTACAAGTATGGCTGCGCCTCATGTTGCGGGTGTAGCGGCTTTAGTCAAAGCTAAAGGCATCGAAAATCCCGATGACATTTTAAAAGTTCTCAAACAGTCAGCCAGAGTCATTCAAGATGATGGGTTGAACTATTATGGCGCTGGACAACTCAACGCCGAAGCCGCAGTTAAACTGGCAGTCCAAGGACAAATTAGTTTCCCAGATTTCTTCCGTTGGTTGCGCGATAACGGTTATCTTAACCCCGGCTTTTGGATAGATGGCGGTGCAGTAGCACTGTTGCCAAAGATTTTAATGGTTGTCGGTTCTTATTTACTGGCTTGGTTTTTACGGGTTTATTTCCCCTTCACCTGGAGTTGGGCTTTATTTAGTGGCTTAACTTTTGGTAGTTCTGGGTTATTCTTCCTCAAAGGCATCTATATATTTGATTTGCCCCAGTGGCCTTTCCGCCTGTTAGGTAGTTCTTTACCAGAATTGGGTAACACGCTACAAGGTACAAATGCTTTTAATCCTTTATTTGCCAGTGTGTTAATCCCCCTGTTGCTGATTGTATTACTCTTGGGACATCAGACTTGGAAATGGTTTGCCGTTGGCTGTACTTTGGGTGTAGCAGCTTGCTTGACAGTCAGTGCAATTTACGACCCAGCCGTTTGGGGCTTGGGTGATGGTGACTTAGCCAGAATATTCCTCATTGTTAATGCCCTACTCTGCTATGGACTAGCTCGTTTGGCAGTTAACAACGAAAGACAAGTTGCATAAAATGTAAAAAACTAGAAAGTGGGGACTTTTTACTAACCCCCACTTTCTACTCAGCACTCAGTACTTAATTATGAGCATCACAATTACAGGCACTATCGAACGTCGTGATATTGGTATGGGCGCTTGGGCTTTCGTTACAGATGACGGTGTGACTTACGAAATTCTCAAAGGCGCTGATAAAAGCTTGCTCAAAGCTGGGCAGCAAGCTAAAGTCACAGGAAAGGTGCGTGAAGATATTATGACAGCAGCAATGATTGGCCCAGCTTTAGAAGTTAAATCTTTTGAAATCCTTAATTCTCATTAGCAGTTGGATTTAAAACTGCTTGCAGACGGCTTCTAAATTCGCCCTTGGGGTGTCCACCTTTAACCTCACCAATAATCTGAAATTCTCCTTCTGGGGAATCACAAATAATATAAGTAGGCCATCCCATTTCTGATTTATCGGGATACTGGGTGAGCAAAATTTTCCGATATTTGCGATAAGTAGCTGTATCTTGCATTTTCACATCAATAAACTGCAAACCCAATTCTTCAGCTACTTTTTGGTCATAAAAAGCCATTTTATGGCAGATGCCGCAGTCTTCAGAAGAAAATTTAATTACAGCTAAACTCATATAATTTTGCGCCTCCCTGAAAATAAGCAATAAATGTTACCATACTTTCTCAAAGTAAGCATCTTACTAAAGAATGAACAAGTAGGATAGCGCAATTTATGAAAATTTAAGTAAAAAATTTAGAATTTTATCCCAATAAAAAATAATTTTTCGCCAATAGTCATAGTGATGAAATTCTGTTGACTAGACCACCAAATTTAGCCAAAACCTAAGCTATGACTTTGTTCCAGAGGGGCAATGAACTCAAAAAAAATTAATTTTTTAGCAATCTGTAATCTGTTTTTGACAAATCAGTAGAAATCTGACTATAAACTATGATATTATGTACAAACTTACGATTCTCATCCAGGGTAGCTTCTGCAAAGCAACTGAGCGATCGCAAAAATATTTCCACAATCCATCTGCTACTTGTGAATAGTAGAAGATAAATAAGTGAGTTTTATTTTAATAAACACTAAAAGTGTTTGATAAACTCTATCGGTGGCATGATAACTGCGAAGATTCAGATGGAAGTTAAGTCAATAAATGCTGACACTGATAGTCAAAAAACACTATTTGCACTAGTATATTGTCTGAAACTTACGCTAGAATATACGCCTAAGCAACTACCAACAAAAGACAATAATTGTCTCAACAATCTCTAAGTAAGTGTTAGTTAATCCAGGGAGTTAGATATCAGGGTACATCTACCAATTAATTGTTCCAAGGTCTAGCAAAGTCTTCCGGAACAATTACCATAAAGGTTTTTGGGTGCTTCAAAAGTAAAAGTATAGTTGTATCTACCAAGTCAAAGAGTTAGTTATCTTAGTACAACTACCAATAATCTGTTTCTAGGATTTAGAAGTATGTTCCGGATAAAAATTCCAAAAATCCGTATGCTGCGAAAACAGCATAAAAAAAATCTACCAGTTATGGCCAGTGCATAGGGGAGTTAGTTATTAGGGCGCGTCGATTGATAATTTATTTATTCGAGAATTTATCAACATCTTCCGAATAAATATGCAATAATCATGGTTGCTATTTACCAAATATCAAAAAATCTCCCAGTAATGTCAGATAACTAGGAGATTTATTTATCAGGGTGCATTTATACAATTATTGGTTCGAGATTCAATTAACATCTTCCGCAGGAAAAATATATATAATTACTTTACTTCTGCTGAGATGTTGTTAGTAAAAAAATCTTCCCAGCCAGTGTCAGCCAGCTAGGGAAGAAGTTATCAGGGTGCATCTACCAATTAATTGTTCTGTTTTCAAACTGCATCTCCCGGAATAATTTTTCACAACAAGCATCATCTACCAAAAAAAATCCCCCAGCCAGTGTCAGCCAGCTAGGGAGAAAGTTATCAGGGTGCATCTACCAATTAATTGTTCTGTTCTCAAGCTGCATCTCCCGGAATAATTTTCCACAACAAGCATCATCTACCAAAAAAAAATCCCCCAGCCAGTGTTAGCCAGCTAGGGAAGAAGTTATCAGGGTGCATCTACCAATTAATGGGCAATGCGGAAAATACAATAGAATTGACGTTCCCCGCATTCCAATTTTGTTAAATAAGCTTTTTAACAGCATCGCTGTACTGTTCGTAAGCTGAAACTCCAATGATTTTTTCGACTAAATCACCATCTTTGAAGATTAAAACGGCGGGAATACTGCGAAGACCAAATTGTCTAAATAGTGGTTTGTTATTATCTACGTCTACTTTAACGACCTTGGCGCGTCCGTTGTATTCTGTTGCAAGTTGTTCCATTAAGGGACTCACAAGACGACAGGGGCCGCACCAAGTAGCAGTAAAATCAACAACTAGAATTTTCTCTTGAGTTAAAAAGGTATAAAATTCGCTTTCTTGAATATCAGCAACTGTATCAGCTTCGGTAGACATTTTTTAAATTCCTCAATATCAAATTAAAATTCAATAACTAAGTAATACCAATTCGCAATTCGCAATTCGCAATTCGCAAGTGAAAAAGCTTGATTTTACAAGGGTTTTGGAATTTGAATCTGTGGCAGGATTTTGGAGAATTGGTATAACTATACAGAGTATATAGGTAGAGCGATCGCAAAACGGCTTTAATTCCTGTTTGGTGCGATCGCAGCAATGGAAAAAGCCATCACCCACAAACATCATCATTTTCGTGATCTGTTGGGTGATGGCCATAAGCTTGTAGTCACAAGCATTAATTGAGAGTTATAGCGGTTGTTAGGACAATTTGAAAGCTTGAATGCTAAGAATAGTAAGACTTTTCCTCCTACTTTCTAACCAATAGCAGACATAGTTAAACCTGTAACAGCTATAGCACCAGCGATCGCACTTGCAACCAGAGAAGTGAGTGCTGTTCCAAATAACCACCAAGCAGCGTTAGCAACGGTTTTTTTGGTTTCTTCGGCTTGTTTTTTCGCTTGGTGTTGGATGCTGTGTAGACGTTCCTTGGTGATTTGCTGAATGCGTTCGGCGCGTTGCAAGACACTATCGCGGGCGGCTTCGATTTGATTGATAATCCGGTTAGCGTCTTCCTGGGAAATATCTTCCCGCGAACTGAGAAGTGCAACTAAGGTATCCCGGTCAAATTGACTCAGGCGATCGCGCAAGGCTTCAAATCCAGCTTGGGGGTCATCAAACAATTTGGCAAAATCATGTCTGATCCCTTCATAATCCAGTTCAGGACGATTCAACGAATTGAGATAGTTACGAATTCTATTTCTCACGCGTTCGGTTGCTGATTGCACACCTTGTTGAATTTGCCTGAATTGCTTCACAACTGCATCCCGCGCCGATAATATTTGATCAGCAATGCGGTTAACGTCTTCCTCAGAAATATCTTCCCGTTGGGATAGTAACGCCACAATTGTGGAACGGTCAACTTGAGATAAGCGATCGCTGAAGTTACTAACTCCGGCGCGGGGATCACGCAACAGCAGTTGTAAATCACGCTTAATGCTGTCTGGGTTGAGTTCTTCTTTATTGGTGTGACGTAGGTAATCTTCGAGATTTCTTTCAAAATCGACAACTTGCTGAATGGTACGGTTTGCCAAGCGGCGCGGGGCTTTAATAATGTTAGTAATCGCCTCTTGTGCTTGGTTAATTAGTTTTTCTACTTGTTCTTCGCTTAAGTCTCCCCGTTGGCTAACGAGTTTAACTAAGGTTTCGCGGTCAACTTGGGACAAGCGATCGCGCATCGCAGAAACTCCTTCTTTGGGATCAACCAGCAATTTTTCTAAATCTTGGCGGATACCTTCTGGGTTGAGTTCTTCTAAGTTGGTGTTGCGGAGATATTCAGCAATTTGAGTTGTGGTTTGTTCGTACTGTTGTTTAGCTTTATCTGCTACCACTTGCGGGGTTTGCAATATATTATTTCTGACTGATTCTAGCTGATCAATAACTTGGTTAACTTCATCCTCATTCAAATCTTGACGCTGAGATAGCAGACTGACTAATGTATCACGATCAAACTGTGATAAACGCTGACGCAACAAGTTAAATCCGGCTTGGGGGTCTTGCACTAAAGTGCTGAAATCACGGCGAATACCTTCAGGATTTAATTCTTCCTTGTTAGTATTTCGTAAATAATCTTCGACTCTTTGGCGTAAATTTTCAGCTTGGGTTGTCGCTTGTTCCTGTAATTTATTTAAAACAGAGTCCCGGACACTTTCTAAGTTATTTAGCAAATTATTAGCTTCTTCATCACTAAAGTCTTGACGCTGCTGTAACACTTGCAGCAAGACATCACGAGTCAATCCTTGGAAGCGTTCATTTAAATCATCAAAATTAGCGTTTAATTCTGTCAGTAAATTAGCAAAATCTCGCTCAACAGCTTCAGGATTCAATTCTTCTTTGCTTGTGGAACGTAGATAATTTTCAATGCGATTCCGCAAATCTTGACTCTTATCTTTAACTTCCGCCTGTTGCACAGTTTCTAAAACTTCTTGGCGAATTTCTTCCATTTGTTGAGCAATTTCTTTAACTCTGGCTTCGCTAATATCACTCCGACGAATGAGCAAATTAGCAAACTCTTCTTGGTTGAAACCTTCTAATTCCCGCCGCATGGTTTCCGCATCGGCTTGCGGGTCATAAATCACATCCCGAAATTCATCTTTAATTGTGATGCGGTTAAAGTGCCAGGGCAAAGAATTTTTAATGTAATCTTCTACATCTTGACGGTAATGAGAATTAGATGAACTACCTCGTCCTTGCGTAGTTTTTTCAATAGTTTCTTGCAGTTGATGAGATATGTTCTCAATATCTAAATCTTGAACTTTATCTTTGAGCTTTTGCAACTGATTGGTGATTTTGTTCACATCTATATCAGAGACATTTACCCGTTCTAAAACTACTGGTAAAGCAGCCGTTAAACCAGTTTGAATGGCTTTGCTGATACCACCATTATTGCCATGACCATTACCACCAACAGTTACTAATTCTTGCAAGCGATCGCCTAATTCATCTGATTGCAATTCTTCGGGAGTTGCCGATGTAATCAAGTTAATTACTTGCTGTGCTGGGTTACGCCGCGCTAAAGTTTGATTCCAAGCTGCTTCTAATTGGTCAGCAATTTTATTGACATCAGCCTTCGAGAAATCTGTGCGATCGCTAATTAAATCAACAAAAGTTTGACGATTGAAATTTTGTGTCAAATTATCAGGTAGAGATTGCCAATCGATATCACCAAAAATCTGATCAAATTGTTTACGGATATTTGGTAAATCAAGCTGTCGTCTTGGCAGATTACTCAAAGAACTTTGCAGTGTATTTTGAATACTATCAACATCAAAACCAGAAGTTAACTCTCTGCGAACGGCAGCTGTAATATCTTCCGCAGTCGAAACCATCTGTTGTTTAGCAAAATTTGCACCAATAGCACTAGTCGCAGTTCCCATTAATGCTTTGATGCCACTATTGGCAGTATTCGCCACTGCACCAATTAAAGAACCGACTGTCGAAGAACCAAACCAAACAACTATAGAAAAATAAGCAGACCAAATAACTACACCAATAATTGCACCTAAAAATGCACTATCAATTAAGCTGAGTTTGACTGCAAAAAAGGAAGCAATAAATAATGCAATAGTGGCGCTAATTAATGCCCAAAAACCGACTTTATTTTCAACTTTGCGAATTGTATCGCCTAAGCTTTCATCATCACTAGAAGATGAATCATTATCTGTGGCAGACATTCTTAAAGCAACTGCGAAGTTAGTTAATAACAGTTGAAAGGCAAATGCCATTAAGACACCAGCCACTAATGCAACTAAAAATTTAGGCCCAGAAAAAACCACTGATGCTTGTTCTGGAGTTAGTATTTCTTGCACTTCTGTTATGGCTGCTAATCCATTATTCAGCCAATGCCATCCTAAAGAATATTCAACAATTTGAAGCATAGTATTTTCTCATTCATGCTCAATAAATGCCAGTTACTTTGTCAGTAACTAGCTACTTCCTACGCTAAGTACCAAATTCTTTAGCTGACACTTTCTTAGGGGGTAAAGTCTGTTTCCGAAAGTCGTAGTTTTATAGGAGGAGGCAGGAGGCAGGAGGTAAAATATTACTATGTTTTATCTGCGTTTATCTGCGTCCATCTGCGGTTAATTATCAAATTACTAAAGGTTCTAGTTGATAATTGTGCCACTGGCGTTGATACCATTCAGCGACTAAAGGTCGGACGATAAATTTCGGACGACCTTCGCCTGTGACATCAATTCGCAAGCATGAATAGGGACGGCGTTTTTCTGAACCATGACCGTTACGACCAACATATAAATGCGATCGCGCAATTAATTTATCTCCCTCGACTAAATCAGCACCTTCAGTTCGTTGTCGGCGCAAACTAAACCCACTTCCGCCACACACAATCCAGTTAATTGCCGAGTCTGCGTGTCCAGTGTTATATGTTTGCAGATATTCTAAACAATGAGCATGGCCGTTTAATACCAAATCCACTACAGCACGACCTTGAGTTACATCACCCAATGTTTCTGCTACGGCGTTGAAAACTTCCCGCAAGCGACTGCGAATTGCTAGGGTTTGTGCTTGTTGCCATTTAGTTGCTTCCGTAACATAGGGAGGATGATGGAAATAAATCACCCGTCCCCGCACTTGGGAATTCTGCCAAGATGCAATTAACCTTTGTTTTAGCCATTCCAACTGTTCTACATCGGTGTGGGTGGCTTGTTGTGGTGCTAATTGTTTGTCAATATCAACTACCAATTCTTCAATTTGCGACAACTTGACGTATAAATCATCCAGATATTCGGCTTCGTGGGGATTATCTGGATTTAGTTTGCTGGATGTTTCTAGAATTTGCTGTTTTTCTTGTTCAAATTCTTGGCGACGTTGTTCTAAGTTTTTCCGTTGTGCGTCGCCTTCGGCGGTTTGAGGGAGTGATGGCGGATCGTTGAAAGTATTGGAATCTAAAGCAAAGAAGTCAATTCCACCATAACGAAAACTATAATAGCGATTTGGCAGACGGGTAAATTTTCCTGGCTGATAAGACAGACAGCGACCTGTATCTGTGTTGGCGGTGTAGTATGTGTCTAAATGTTGGTCTAAATCGCCAGGAAACTTCAACTTACAGAGATAATCAAGAAATGCTTTGGCGTAAGCTTCACCTGTTCCTGAACCATGTAAACCCACATCTAAATCTAAGCGCGATCGCAATAAGCGGCGAATTGGTAATGTTGTAATTGATAATAAGTTCAAGACTAGAGGTAAACCGTAATAATCGTGATTTCCCGGTACAGGCAAAATCGGTACCCGAAAAGTCATCTTGTCGTAGGCAATTTTTTGCGGAAAATCACCACCAACCAGATATTCTTTATAAGGTCGAATAAAGTTTTGCTGATAATACTCACTGGAACCCACTAAGTAAATGACATCGCCTGTATGCAGCATAAAGCGACAATCATCAAGATGAGGTAATGTGAGTTGTGCTACTTGTCTTTGGGGGTTTTGTCCACCATGTCTCCCTGAACCGCTATCTCCGACTACCAAAAACGAAAATTCAGGATGATCAGCTTGACCATCTTCTAGCATTAACTGAGTTTGGTCAATACCGCGCCGTTTGATTAACGGATCTTGCCAGCGAACACGCTGGTTCATCTTCTGAATTTTTTTGGCGATCGCTGGATCAGAAACAAGCTTCAAAACATTTTACTCCTACAAGACTGATGCACAAAGGATATTCGTTGAGATTGGGTGAAAGGGTGTAAGGGTATAAGGGTGTTGAAGTCAGAAGGCAGAGTCTCTCTCATAAGCCTCCTGCCTCCTGCCTCCTGCCTTCTTTAACCTCCCGTTTCTTCCTCACTTTCTGGGGGATTTTTCAATTCAATAACTAAATTTGGCAGTCCCTCAAGTTTTTCTGCTGGTTCAACTTCTTCTACTGTTGGTACAAAAACCCGCAAACCTGCTGGAACACACTTGACTTCTATCGGTGTTGTACCAACTATCTCACCATCCAAGACAACTTTTTGAACTGGGTCAGTGGTGATTTTAAATTGTTTAGCGCGGAGATAGCCAATATCATCTCGTTCGACTGCATTCCCGGAAGAAGCACTTTGAAATAAATGATATGTAGCAGCGATCGCTCCGGCTTTATTAACGGGAGCTACAATTGTGACATCCAGTAATCCATCATCATAAATAATTCCACCAGGCCCTTGCGCCAAAACTGATGTCGGCGGTGCAGCATTAGCCACTGTCACGGCGGCGGCGCTAGTTTTAATTATTTTCTCCTCAGTCTCAATTTCAACATCAAAATTCTGTAATTCCCCTAGTTGCTGGAGTCCTGCCAAGATATAAGCAATAATTCCAAAGCGGTTTTTTGCTTCTCGGTTAGCTTTTTCTACAGTTTCCGCCTCAAAGCCCACACCTGCTAGTAAGATTAATGGGCGATCGTTGCAGTAAGCTACATCTACATTGCGAGTTGCACCTTGTAAAATTGTTTGACAGGCCGCCTCAATAGTGTCGGGAATACCTAAAGCATTGGCAAAGGCATTGGCTGTTCCCCGCGAAATAATGCCAAAGGGAATATTTGTATTAATGACTGCGGCTGCTGCTGCTGAAAGTGTACCATCACCACCAGAGGCGATAATCTCATCCACTCCGCGCTGAACTGCGTCATAAGCCAATTGATCAGCGCCGACTTCTTCGGTTGTGAAATGAATATCTAAGTCAATAGTTGGTTCTAATAATGCGCGAATCTCTAATAGTTCTTGTTCTGGGTTGCCTTGACCCGCTACTGGATTAAAAATGAGGCAGGCGGAACGATTCATAAAAGTTAAATTTTAAGCAGCGATCGCTAACATACCAAAATATTCCTATCATTCCTAGATGATCTTGACTTCTCTCTGACGACAGGTTTACTTCTGTTCCCTGTTCCCTGTTTCCTGTTCCCTACTCATGCCATAGCTTATACATTAATCACACTTAATTTTGCTTAAATGTCTTAACTGTCTCAATTTAATTACTTAAATGTCTTAAATTTCCTTGAATGTTTTGACAAATACGCAGAAAATATATCAGCATCAAAACTAAAATTATCAAGCATAAAAAAGCAAAAGTAAAGATAAATTAAAAATAAAGTTTTTCTATCAATATATTTATAAGGAGTCAAAAAAATGGATATTGATAATATAGGTCAGATTTCTAAAAGAGACTTAGAAATAATTCAACTACATCAATTTCAACAACCTATTTATTGTTGTAATGTAACTGCGATCGCCTACGCTTTGACGGCATTAGGATATTTAACAACTGTCGATGAAATTTTCTATGCCACCCAGCTGCCTATTGCCTCAGTTTTAGATGATGGTATGACCTTAGCAGAAACCTACGACACCTGCAAAATATATATAGAAAGAAAAGGATTACCTTTATCAATTCGGATGGAGCATTTTGATAAGCCGAGTCTGACACTCGAAGCATTCATCCGCGAAGTTGAAACTGCTGTTTGTAATGAAAATGATGTCCACATTCTCAACTTCAATACTCGGATTGCTCATGAAAATCCTAGTTTAGAAGGTGGTCACTTCTCTTTACTAGCAGATTATGACCCCCAAACTCAAGAAGTCACCATTGCAGATACCAATCCCAAGCGATATACAAGGTTTTGGAAATGTCCAATTCAACGGATGTATACTGCTTGCGTAGATAAAGATTCCTCCTCAAACCGCTCTCGCGGGATGATTGTACTCCGCAGATTGGAACCAGCCAAAACAGGTAACGGCGCACTTCATCCATCCGAATTGGCTTTGAATGCTCTCCATGCAGAAAATAGCTAAGTTTTGTTAATCAAGTCTCCTGAAAGTATCACCGAAACAGCACTTTAACTCCTTCATTTATCTTGTGAAGGAGTTATTTTCTATCTATAGCAAAGTGCTGATACCAAGTTGCAGTCAAAGATAGTAACCTGGGGTGCAAGTAGGGAGTAGGAATACTTTTGAAAGCAACTTAAGTAAGTCGGTGGGAAAAAACAAAACTAAGTTAAGAAAGGTAAACAAAGCTATAACCCTCTTCCCTCCTGCCTTCTGCCTTCTGCCTCCTAACTCTGACACAAAGAGCGATCGCTCTGTTCTAATTTTGTGTTAGTTTGCAAATAATTCTGCACCAGAGAGCAAGCATAACTCAAGGCATTTAATTTGAGAATGCGCGGTAAATTCCATAAAATTAGCGTGTTATCATCACCACCAGAAGCTAAAAAAAGTTCCGTCGCGGCTGATGTCAATTTTACGAATACCTGCGGTATGTCCTCTGAGAGTTGTGATTTCTGTACCATCCAATTTCCAAAGTTTAATTGTGGCATCGATACTCCCGGAAGCTAGGATTTTGCTATCGGGAGTAAATGCAACTCCCCAAATTGCTGCTGTGTGACCTGTGAATGTTTGCAGTAATTTGCCGTCAATTGTCCACAATTTCACAGTATTATCGCCACTACCAGTCGCCACCATTTTACCGTCGGGACTAAAAGCGGCTCGCCAAACTGCGGCTGTATGTCCGACTAAGGTTGTGCGTAATCTGCCATCCAATGTCCACAATTTAGCAGTACCATCACCACTGACAGACATCACCATTTTACCGTCGGGACTAAAAACCATTTGCCAAACTTCTGCTTGATGTCCTTTGAGAATCTGCGGTTGAGGCTGATTGCGATGCCATATTTGCGCTATTTTATCAACATTGGCCATAGCGATCGCTTGACTGTCAGGACTCAACACACCTGCTAAAAGTTTTCCCAGGGGATCTTGATAAGTGGCAACTAACTTGCCGTCTCGTTGCTGGAGTTTGATTTTATCACCATAAGTACGAAGGGCAATTAACTTACCATTACGACTAAAGGAAACCTCAAAAATTGCCCCTCTAGATTCAGTAAAAGTTTGCAACAATTTACCTTGACTACTCCACAATTTAGCGGTGTTTTCATGACCAGCCGTCCCAACGATGGCACTATCTGAAGTGATATTTAATGACCAAATTCCCGATTTATGGGCAACGACTGACTTTTGAAAAGGGTTTTCACTCTGCCAAAGTCTGACAACATTTTCTGCACCCGCCGAAGCAATAAAGCTACCATCAGGACTAAAACTTACTCCCCAAACAGAGGCTATGTGGCCTTTGAGGGTTCTGAGTTCTGTACCATCAATACTCCAAAGTTTAATTGTTTTATCGAGACTAGCAGATGCAACAGTCTGACCATCAGGACTAAATGCTACCCCCCAAACACCTGCACTATGACCTTGCAGCGTTTTATCCAGGCGATAGGTATGATTTTTAGGGTTACGTCGCCACAGTTTGACTGTTTTATCTTCACTAGCAGAAGCAATCATTTGACCGTCAGGACTGAAATCTAATGCAATTACCCAAGTACTATGACCTTTGAGGGTTTGCAGCAGTTTAGCGTTTTGCCAGTCTGCACCTGCTTTTTTCCAGATTTTGACTGTCCCATCTATGCTTGTGGCAGCCACAAGTTGACCATCGGGACTAAAGGCGACTCCCCAAAACCCCACTCGTTCACCAGAAAAAGTTTTGAGTAATGTACCGTCTTGCTTCCAGAGTTTTATGGTTCTGTCGAAACTGGCAGAGGCAATAGTCTGACCATCAGGACTAAAGGCGACTCCCCAAATGGAAGCATTGTGGCCTTTGAGTGTTTTTAATAAAGAGCCTGCATTTGTCCACAGTTTGACAGTGCCATCTTCACTTGCCGAGGCCAGCATCTGACCATCAGGACTAAATTTGACGCATCTAACTGTGGCTGTGTGTCCTTTGAGTGTTGCAACTGCTTTACCGTCACGTCGCCAAAGTTTGATGGTTTTATCAACACTGGCTGAGGCAATGAGAGAACTATCAGGACTGACATCGACTGCTAAAACTGCTGCTGTATGACCCCAAAAACGATTGTATTCATCTGCACCATACACAGCTTGTTCTAATACAGCATCAACTTGCTGTCCAATTTTAGGATTATTGGGACTGAATTTGCTGAGTTTTTGTTTGGCTTGGATGGCTGCTATCAGTGCATCCAAGCGGCGATTTGAGTCAAACATTCCCTCCGAAGCCGAGATTAAAGCCCGCATTTCGCTATTTTTGGCTTGCATTTCACTTTGTTTAGCTTGGCGGTACAACATAAAAGTGCCTATACCCAAGCTAGTAGAAACAAATAAACCAATACAGACTGCAATTAATAAATATCTCTGTAATAAAGCAGTTTTCTTCTCCTGCGCCAACCTTGTTTCTATTTCCTTCACCCTTGCAGCTTCTAGGGCGGTTTGTACCTCATGCCGTTCGCATTCTTGACTGGCTACGAAAAATTGATAGTCCAAATCGCTCAAACTTTTGCCTTGCGCCCAATTTTGCGCGTCTTTGAGTGCTTGTCCCCGCAATAACCGTGACTCATCTTGATAACCCGATAGCACCCAAGCATTAAAAATTTGCGAGTAAGGCCGCAAATTATCTAACTGTCGTATTACCCATTGCTGATTAAACACAGAGTGATAAATCGGGTTTTTAATTTTGAGATAGCCGTCTTGTCTTTTAACTAAACCAGATAATAATAATTCTGTTTGTTCGCGGCTATCATTCAACGCGACTGGAGAGTTAAGTTGTTGTTCTTCAGCTTGCAATACTTGTTGATAAAGACCTAACAATCGTGCGGCTTTTTGTTCATCAAACAACAGGCGATCGCGGATTGTGCGAAGATGTCTGGTTCGTCTTTTGATTCCCAATGTTGAATAATCTGCTTTTGAACGAGTTGTTCTACCCAATACCCTTCTGTACCTTGGGGTAAGTCAATTTTGCCATTTGCAGTTTCTGAGGCAATTTGCACCACTAACTGACAGAGTTTTTGAGTTAAAAACGGTTGTCCACTCGTCCATTCCAGAATTTTTTGTAACACTATTAACGGTTGATTAACTACACCTTCTAATCCACGCAGTAACGGTGTAGCTTCTTCTAACGTAAAACCATCTAATTCGATTGCTTGCCCAATATTAAAAGGTGTCCGACGCTTATCACTAATTAAATCCGCCGGACTAGCCACCCCAAACAAAGCAAAGCCTAAACGTTGATATTTGCGATCGTGCGCTCGTTGATTATAACAATGACGAATCCAAGCAAAAAAATCATTTACTGAAAAACTTAAACTTAATAAACTATCAATTTCATCAATAAAAATCAAAATAGATTTATTTTCTGGAATAGATAGCAATACTTCCTCGACAAATTGATACAGTTTTTTGATTGGTGAAAGACCACTTTGTGTTTCCCACCAAGTTTTAAAATTCAATGTATCTTGGCAATTTAAGTTGTAAAAAAGACTCAGAATAATTCCTTTATACCATTGCGCTGTTGTTGTATCTTCACTCCCTAAACGAGTTACATCCAAGTAAATACAACTGTAGCCTTCTTGTGTAAGATGATAACTTGTGCGATGTAATAAAGATGATTTTCCCATTTGACGGGAATTTAATACATAACAAAAATTGCCAGCTTTTAAGCTGGTATAAAGCTGTTCATCTGCTTTACGAATAACATAGCTTGGATCATCACTAGGGAGACTACCACCAACTTGGTATTTCATATTGCGGTAAGCATCTTCATAAGAAGACCGAAATTGAATTTAATGATTAATTAATATTCTTAATAAAAATTCCTTGATTGAAAATATCTTACTAGAATTTGGCATAATTTTTTGCAAAATTGAGCTATCTTTAAAATTTCAATATTCTTTAATTCTCTTAAATATCTTAAATGTCTTATCTGTCTAATATGCTTTTTATTGATGTTCTTAAATGTCTTATCTGTCCTGAAATAATGTTGCTAAAAACAAAATTAAGCTAAGAACTCAGCACTCAGCATTCAGAATATATGGTAGGAAGCAGGAGGCAGGCTTTCGCTGTGAGCGTCAGCCGAACGGAGGTAAAAGTTTTATTATCCCTGGGTATTTAAGATTTCATAATTTCCTAACCTATCTGACTACTGCTATAAATTTATCAATCATTTAAGATGACTACTTTTGTTCAGCAAGTATAGCAATTTATTACAAAAAATAGAAAGCACTTGAGCAATAAATTAGGGGTGCAGTTATTAGCACCCCTACAAATCATCTATTTAGTTTTCAGACTGTTTACATTGGCATAATCCACAATAGATAATTCGTACCTTGTGATTAAACTACGAATTATCCATCATATATTATCTTCTTCTGACCTTGGGAGGTCTGCGGTCTAGCAAATGCACAGCTGCACCAGCTGCTGCACCATTAAGACCATTTTTCAACGTATTTCGACAACCGCCAGTAACAGCACCACCTACTACACCAGCGCCTGCGCCTACACCAGCATCTCGAACGATACTACGTCCGTTAACTCTTCTGTCGCTTCTGGTTCTTAAACCGTTAGCACCATTAACAGCCGCACCAGCCAACGCACCGGTAGCTGCATTATTTAAGAAAGAACCGCAACCTGTTAATGCTCCAGTTACGGCGCTAGCACCAGCACCAATTGCCGCATTATTTAAGACTCTATCATCAGCAGCAGCAGGCTGAGATGGAATCAGGCTGACGCTGGTTAAACTAACAGCCATTAAACCAGGTAAGAATGCACGTTTTAGGATGTGTTGCATGGGTAGTACCCTCTGAAAAATCAAACGATTGGTGAACAACTAAATATTAAGTGCGATCGCTAACCCTTTTTTATTCTAGACAACAGCAATATTATCTCTGTTCAAGACATCATTGATAATGACATACACACAAATATGATGACATCTACTAAAAGTTAGGAATTGTAACTTTCAAATCAGGCAAAAAGCAACAGTTAAGAGGGTTTGATTTTTATTTAAACGGTTCGGTTATTCCCACCTGTTTTGCTGAGTTAAAACTTGGTTGATTAACTTAGGGACAATAAATAAACTGACACACTGACAGCAAAAATTGAATATGTAGAGCAAAAATCAGAGTTCAAAAATCAAGAGAAAATATTCTGATTCTTGAATTCTGACCGAGCAATTTTCTAAGTTAAAAAGCTTGAATCCACTCTTTGATAGAGTATTCTGTCCAAATACCGTTTTGCCAATAAGGGTCATTTTCAATTAATTGGCGGACAGTGGCTTCGTCTTCAGCTTCGTAAATTCCAAAAACCTTGGTGATATCTTTGGTGGGGCCGATGGTAATTAACACACCAGATTCTTTTTGTTTGGCTAAACCATCTAAATGGGCTTGACGGTAAGGAGCACGTTTTTCTAAAACGTCGTCGCAGTAAGTTCCCCAGAGTACGTATTTGGGCATAGTCAATCAATTAAAAATGCAAATTTCACAATGAATAGTAAGCGAAAACGGGTCAAAATTATATAGTCGTCTATGAAGGCAGGAGTTAAGAGGCAGGAGGAAAACTGATTCCTAACTCCGCCTGTGAGATGATGTTCAAGGGTTTAAGACTTCACTGAACTTTCGTGAGAGTGGCTATTGTTCTGGAGGAGGCAGAATATTTTTATATTGCGTTAGCTTCCCGCAGAGTACAAAGCCTCCTGCCTTCTGCCTTCTGCCTCCTTCAAGGCTCATCACTACTAAATTTTTAGCTTCTGAGGTTAACACCGAATTTTTCTACCAAGGCTTCTCGAACTTTGTTGTGTACAGGTTCGACTTCGGCATCGGTGAGAGTGCGATCGCTTGCCCGATATACTAGACGAAATGCCAAACTGCGTTGTCCTTGGGGGACGTTTTCGCCACGATATTCATCGAAGATTTCCACTGATTCCAGCAAACCTTTACCAGCTTTGTTAATAGCTTTTTCCAGTTCTCCTACAGAAACTTTCACCGGGGCGAAAAAGGCGATGTCGCGATCGCTGGCTGGGTATGTAGAATAAGACTTGAATGTGGGGATCAAAATCTCATCTTGATCTAAGGCATCCAACAGCACATCTAAATCTAACTGAAATAGATATACAGAATCGGGTAAATCTTTTTCCCGCCGCAATTGGGGATGCAGTTGACCAAATACACCCAGTCGGTTTCCACCTATCCACAACGAAGCAGTGCGTCCGGGATGTAAACGCTCATCACGACAATCTGGTTGATATTCTACTTGTATCCCCAATTGTTGAAAGACGCTTTCGAGAATTCCTTTGGCTTCAAACCAAGTCATTGGCTGTTCTCGTCCACCTTTTGACCATTTACCGAGGCTGCTGTCTCCTCCTAAGATACCAGCGATCGCATCAGCTTCATGCAAACCGTCTTCTTCTTGTTGGAAAATTCGCCCAATTTCAAAACCGTTGAGAGAACCGTTACCTTGTTCTAAATTGTATTGAAAAGCATCAATCAACCCAGCCATTAAATCAGTACGTAACGCCGAATATTCGGTAAATAGAGGGTTACTTAAAACTATCTGGCGGTCTTCCCCTGGTTTAACTAAGGAATACTGCACTAATTCAGTCAACCCTTCCGCCCGTAAAGTCGCCCGCAATTTCCGCAACAATTCTTGGTCTATGGGTAAATAGCCTGCTTGGGCTTTTTCCGGTAAAGTGTCGCAGAAATTATCATAGCCGTACAGTCGAGCAATTTCCTCAATTAAATCAATTTCCCGTTCTAAGTCGCGGTAACGATAAGGAGGAACAGCCACATTCCAACTACGTTCATCTGTTGCTGTCAGCTGACATCCCAAAGCGGTTAAAATCCTGACAACATCGCTTGCTTGTAATTCCCCTGTGTCTTCACCTAAATCAGTAGGCCCTAGTATTTCATTAACTCTATCTAAACGCAGAGCAATCGAACGACTCCAAGTCGCAGGATCGGGACGGGTATCCACAATTTCTTGATGTACAATGACACCGCCAGCCAATTCACTAATTAAAGCTAAAGCACGACGACAGGCGACTTCCAATTCTGCGCGGTTCACACCCCGTTCGTATCTCCCAGATGCTTCACTGCGTAACCCCACCCCACGGGAGGAACGACGAATAGCCACGGAATCAAACAAGGCTGCTTCTAAAACTAAATTTTGCGAACCTTCATAAACTTCGGTTTCTTCTCCACCCATAACTCCCGCTAAAGCCACAGGTTTATCGTTAGCGGTGATTAACAAATTCTGGGTTGCGAGGTTGCGAGGTTGCCCATCCAAGGTTTTTAGAGATTCTCCTTGATTCGCAAAACGTACACCAATAGTTAAATTGCCATTACCCGCAACAGCTTGTAAACGCTCTTGGTCAAAGGCGTGGAGTGGTTGTCCCCATTCCAACAATACATAGTTAGTAATATCAACGACATTACTAATTGGGCGTACACCCGCAGCTCGCAGGCGTTGTTGCAACCAGTCCGGCGACGGGGCAATTTTTACTTGTTCAATGACTGTACCAATGTAAGCCGGGCAAGCTTGGGTATCAGCAATTTTTAAACCTAACTTGCCTGCATTTTGAGTTATTTTGACTTCCCCAGGTTCAGGAATACTCAGTTTACCACCAGTCAAAGCGGCAACTTCTCGCGCTATGCCTACCATACTTAAAGCATCAGCGCGGTTAGCAGTAGCCGTCACATCTAAAATCACATCATCTAAACCCAGCAACGGACGGACATCACTACCCACCGAGAGATTTTCCCCAGTAAAAATATGAATCCCATCAACCTCACTCGGCAAACCCAGTTCTTTTAAGGAACAAATCATGCCGTGAGATGGAACACCACGCAGTTTTGCAGGTTTAATTTTTAAATCGATGTTTGGTAAATAAGTGCCAACGGTGGCGACTGGGACATAAATATCTGCCCGGACATTGGCTGCACCGCAAACAATATTTAAAGTCTCAGCTGCACCCACATCTACTTGACAGACACTTAATTTGTCGGCGTTGGGGTGGGGTTGACGTTCCAGCACTTTCCCCAAAACCACACCATCTGCCCAAGTGCGGCGGTCTTCAATATCTTCTACCTCAAACCCAGCCATTGTTAGGGTATGAGCTAATTCTTCTGGGCTTAATTTAATTTCTACTAGTTCCCGCAGCCAGTTTAAAGAGATTCGCATAAATGACGTAAAATCAACAATTTCAGCCTATTTTTACTTAAAAATGCTCACCTAATGCTCAAAAGAATAAGTTTCGGTGTTTGAACGCATACTTTGAGCATTATTTTATGAATCAGTGGAGATGCTTGATTAATGCTCATTCTTCATTCTAATTGTTTCTGTTTATCTAATTTTTCCTGGATTGCGTCTCTGCAAAATTGTGCGGGGTCGTCCTGTGCCTTCACCGCTTCCTTCATCGACTCAGTACATCTGAAACTGATAGATGTTGTCATCGGTTCCTCACCCTTGGGTTGTATTGGTTCTAAATTTTCGGGACTACCTTTAGGGTTGGGCATTGTTGAGAAGTGTAAAAAACGCTTGAATTGTTTGTACACAGATAATTAGACTGTTAAAATCAGTGGTTACATGAGCCTGAGAAACTTGTTAACCACTGATACCACTCGTAAAAATGGCAATATCTATTTTATGTTGTTTACCCGCACAGAATTAGAAGTTCTGACAGTTCAGCAACTCAAAACTTTATGCTGGCGATATGGTCTCAGACCTCTAGCCAGTGGAGCATACAAAGACAATTACATCAGTGCTTTAATGGCATTTCCGTTATTAGCGATACAACAAATGGATGATGGCGAAGGCTTAAAGCTACCGACATTTGAAATTTTGCAACATCTCGGCACTATCCTAGACCAGATGGGACAACCCTCAGACCACCAAGCAGCACTCATTAAGGCTTCTCTTGAGGGTAAGTATATGAATCCTCCGCAAAGATGGTATCAAGAAAAGTTACTCAATCGATATCATGCAAAACACAACATTGAGCAAGCAATTACCCTACTAAGTATTCAGTAACCATAACGGGATAACACCATAGACTTCTTGCAAAAGTCCAAATAATTAACCGCAGATGGACTGTGTTCATCTGCGTCCATCTGCGGTTAATTATTCTGTTTACTTCACTAAAGTAAGAAACGCTATATAAGTATTTCTCGACACAAACTAACTTTATATTACTTAAATTATTGAACATCACTCTAAAATTCAGGTAGTCCTCAAGACTGATGTATTAATACAGAAATGTTTGGAAATATAGCAGCAACCAATCCAAACAATCTGGAATTAAAAGTATATGCAATCTCCAGCAAATTCAACTAATAAAACGGCAAGTAACCATTCGTCAGTCGAAACAACACCTAATCATATTCACTCTCAAAATAATAGCAACTCTGAGCCTGTAACTCAAATACAGAAAGATAATGTGATCACTCGGCAAGATTTACCAGATAAGCGAGTACGTTATGGTTTTACTCTAGTTATCTTGAGTGCTTTCTTATTTGTGATTGCCATTTACTACGGCATCATTAACCCTTAATTTATTTTGGATTATGACCAGTCTACAGTTACTCAATCATGATTGTGTTAAAGACGACAAACTCATTTAATCATGAGCATTCATAATCCATCTTAAGTTAGATGGAAGTTCTAGTAATTAATTTATTTATTAATTTAAGAGAAAGAAATTGAACTGCATTATCACGCCTACAAATATCAGTAGATTTGATTTGGATAATTGCTCGGTTGACTATTAGCAATTACCTGCAAAAACAAACTTTTGGAATATTTTGTTAGTTAAATTATCGTCCTAGTGGTGAGACAAAAATCCAAAATTACTTGACTATTATTTGAAGGCTGAAAAGATGTTGATTCAATTGTAAACATTTGCTGGTTCAGGAGAATTAGCAATTTAGATTAGCGTTTCAGGAGGATATGACTAAAATACATGGCTACAAAATATCCTAAATTTAACCAGGATCTCGCTCAAGATCCAACGACGCGTAGAATATGGTATGCGATCGCCACAGGAAATGATTTTGAAAGTCATGATGGGATGACTGAAGAAAATCTCTACCAAAAGATTTTCGCTACTCACTTCGGTCATGTCGCAATTATTTTCTTGTGGGCATCCAGTCTTTTATTCCACGTAGCTTGGCAAGGCAATTTTGAACAGTGGATTAAAGATCCGTTACATATTCGCCCCATCGCCCATGCAATTTGGGATCCTCACTTTGGTAAACCAGCCATTGAAGCTTTTACCCAAGGTGGTGCCAACTATCCAGTTAATATTGCCTACTCTGGTGTTTACCATTGGTGGTACACCATCGGGATGCGGACGAATAATGACCTTTATCAAGGTTCAGTGTTTTTGTTGCTGTTAGCAGCATTATTTTTATTTGCTGGCTGGCTACACTTGCAACCTAAATACCGTCCGAGTTTAACTTGGTTTAAAAGTGCGGAACCCCGCTTGAATCACCACCTGGCAGGTTTGTTTGGGGTGAGTTCTTTAGCTTGGGCTGGTCACTTAATTCACGTTGCTATCCCCGAATCTCGCGGTGTGCATGTGGGCTGGAGAAACTTTCTGACAATTTTGCCTCACCCAGCAGGTTTAACACCATTTTGGATGGGGAACTGGGGTGTATACGCTCAAAATCCAGATACAGCTAACCATGTGTTCGGCTCGTCTCAAGGTGCAGGTACAGCTATTTTGACTTTTTTAGGTGGTTTCCATCCCCAAACAGAGTCATTGTGGCTGACGGATATGGCGCATCACCATCTGGCGATCGCAGTTATCTTTATTATCGCTGGTCACATGTACCGCACTAACTTCGGCATTGGTCACAGCATCAAAGAAATGCTCAACTCTAGACAATTCTTTGGTATCCAAACCGAAGGTCAGTTCAACTTACCCCATCAAGGTTTATACGACACCTATAACAATTCCCTGCACTTTCAGTTATCCATACACTTGGCTGCACTGGGTACAGCTGCTTCGTTAGTAGCGCAACACATGTACTCACTACCGCCTTACGCTTTCATAGCTAAGGATTACACCACCCAGGCATCGCTGTACACTCATCATCAATACATTGCCGGCTTCTTAATGATTGGTGCGTTTGCCCATGCGGGGATTTTCTGGATACGAGACTACGACCCAGAACAAAACAAAGGTAATGTTCTTGATCGGGTACTGAAGCACAAAGAAGCGATTATCTCTCACTTAAGTTGGGTGTCACTTTTCTTAGGCTTCCATACTCTAGGGCTATATGTTCATAACGATGTAGTGGTTGCCTTTGGGACTCCAGAAAAACAAATCTTGATTGAGCCGGTGTTTGCTCAATTTATCCAATCGGCTCACGGCAAACTACTGTATGGCATGAATACCTTGCTATCTAACTCAGATAGCATTGCTTACACAGCTTGGCCAAACCAAGGTAACGTTTGGCTACCCAATTGGCTAGATGCGATTAACTCTGGTACTAACTCTCTGTTCTTGACCATTGGGCCGGGAGATTTCTTAGTACACCATGCGATCGCACTTGGTCTGCACACCACCACTTTAATTTGTGTGAAAGGTGCGTTGGATGCCCGTGGTACCAAGCTGATGCCTGATAAGAAAGACTTTGGCTTCACCTTCCCTTGTGATGGCCCTGGTCGTGGTGGTACTTGCCAAACTTCTTCTTGGGAACAGTCTTTCTATCTCGCTATGTTCTGGATGTTGAACCTCCTGGGCTGGGTAACTTTTTACTGGCATTGGAAGCATCTAGGCATTTGGCAAGGTAACGTTGCTCAGTTCAACGAAAACTCTACATATCTCATGGGCTGGTTCCGTGATTATCTCTGGGCTAACTCGGCTCAGTTAATTAACGGTTACAACCCCTACGGCACAAGTAATTTATCTGTTTGGGCTTGGATGTTCCTCTTTGGACACCTCGTTTGGGCAACTGGTTTTATGTTCTTGATTAGCTGGCGTGGCTACTGGCAAGAGTTAATCGAAACCCTTGTTTGGGCGCACGAACGCACTCCACTAGCTAACTTAGTTCGGTGGAAAGATAAGCCTGTTGCTCTATCCATCGTCCAAGGCTGGTTGGTTGGTTTGGCTCACTTCACTGTGGGTTACATCCTGACTTATGCAGCCTTCCTCATAGCCTCAACAGCAGGTAAATTCGGTTAACAGCCCTTCGGGCGAGGCAGAAGGCAGGGGGCAGGAGGCAGAAGGGAAAGATTCCCAAGGGACGCTACGCGAACGAATATAAGCGGGTCTAATTCCTACTCTTATCAGCCTCCTGCCTTCTTCTAACAAGTTTGATATCCTCTGACCTTAGCTATTTCCCCCTTGATACCGTTAGGTGACAGGGGGATTTTTGTTAAGTACGTAGACAGTGATTTAGAAGCCGCATTTCGACTCCCATCGACTACGCTCAGTGCGAGTCGCTCAATGCTCAAGACGCTGACTAGAAGAAAGAGGGTTGAGCGAAGTCGAAACCCGTATCTCTAGTTAGGTTTAATTTATAGCGGTTCTTACTTGCTTGTAATACAGTCGGAACCCCCACCCCGCATTTGCTAACGCAAACGCTCCCCTCCCCGCGTGCGGAGGGGTTGAAAGGTACTTCATCCAACCGAGAACCGCTATAGTCCTTCTAGTTATCAGAACTGACACAGCAAGATTGTCTGTTGACACTGGGATCTCGCATCCCACACCATGAATGACGAAGCATATCAATTTCTGTATCGTGGGGCTTGTCACTGCAATATATTACAATTATAATACCTGCTGTACATGC